>JBHPGW010000001.1:0-111916 GCA_042569785.1 Planctomycetota bacterium
GTGATAAGTTTTTCAGTCTTTTCAATAGCCGAATCCCAACAACCCAAAATCGCCGCAATTCTTTTCTGCTCAGGAAGAAGCGTGTATGGAATAGCCATATCTTGATACTCAGAATTGCGAATATGGACCTGCGTGCTTCCGACCATTATTCTACGAACATATTTTCTGTACCAAGAGCTATTTGACAACTGAATCAGATACTCACTGTTCAATTTAGTTTCATCTATAATTATTCCATAAACACCCTGAGCAAGCACTAAAACATCGTTATTTGGAATTTTTACGGTTAAACCAATGCAAGGACCTGATGGCACCAAATCTCTTAAAACGACTATCAGATATTTCTTGTCAACCTGAGATATGGGATTATCGTCTGCAAATTCTTTTGAACAATACTGCTGTTTTTCGTTATCTATAGAAAGTATACCGCCTCGAACAACGCCTATTTTAGGTAATACTTTAACACCACAGTTAACAAAATCCTTTGGGGTTAAGGACGCTCCACCTCGAAAATCAGTAATAAATTCTCCAATCTTTCGGTATTCCCAGTCATCAGGAATATCGCCAAGCTTTGCCTTTAAAAAAGGTTTAATTTCTCTATCCTTATTCACAACCCCAACTCCTTCAAATAACTGTCCATTTGTTTTTGCAAATTTACAAGTTTTCCTTTTTGTGCCGCCATAGTTAAACCTTAAAATCTATGAAAGTGTTTTTGATGGTCTTTTCTACTTCTTTTTTCACCATATCAATGCCCTTTTCTTTTGCAACATTGCACATTGATTCGCAATCATTAAGTTTGCCACAATTTGCACACTTAATCATCTCACCATAGCTTGGCTGATAATTTTCCTCTGGCAATTCAAACTGTTCTGATTTACAAAATAAACATTGCATTTTAATGCTGTAATTTTCTTTCATTGCTTAACCTCCAAGCATTGATATTATTGCACCGACACTTGAGCCAATTATTGCACTTGTAACAGGATGAGCTAAAGCTTTTTGCAATAAATTCTTAGCTTCTTTCTTTTGCTCTTCTGAGGCATTACTGCTATCTATCTCGCCTATAAGATATTCAAAAGTGCCTTCAATATTTTGCGTGTTGTTATCTCCAATTTGAGTTGGTCCCTGAATAGTTCCTATGGTGACCGTTTGTTGGGGTGGCTTCTCTGTGTAGTTTTCAGCCGCCTCAACAGAAATGGCTCGTCCATGACCTTCTGTTGTCAAGTTATATAATTCTCCGCCCCCCATACAATAATGGATAATATACCCTCTGGAATAACATGTCTTCAATAGCTTATCTATCTCCTCATCGCTTAATTCAGTTTTTCCTTTAAAAGCTAAGAAGTCTTCTTGGCCGCGATTAAAATCAAAACGACATGTCTTAGGAGTATGTCCTTTTGATTCAATTTCATCTTTCATGAAAATTAATAACATGTCTATTTGTTCGTCTTTTGTATTGTCCATAGTCTTAATTCCTTCAAATAACCTCTTATCTCCTACTGTATATTCACTACGAACTCGCCACTGCGAGCGACACAAATATTATTTTTCACTATAAGGCACTCTACCCAATGAAAGCCGGTGTACTGAGTAGATTCAGTACGCACATGGCTACCAAGGAAAATGCTACCTCGTAATTGTCTCGCTTGTTCTGCTTCATTACCTGTATTCACAACCTGCCAGTATACGTCGTATGGTTCAGGTACATTTGTTTTAGCTTCAAATCGCAATGAAAATCTCTTACCGATACGATTGAATCCACGATCAGAATTCAAGGTACGAAAGCCTTGACATGTGGCTCTTCCATCTATACTAACACTATAGCGATATTCCTCAGGCCAGTGTGGTTGTTCTCGATGTGGAACGTCAAATCGACTTAATGCTGTTGTGGCAGCTGGGGTGATAGAAGTTTGTGAGCGTTTGTATTTGCGAATTGATTCCTTAGCAGCATTACTCCCAAATCTTGCCTCCAAAGCTTTATTTAATTGTGTTTCAGTCCCGGTGTTCAGGATCACCCTGAAATCTTCCTTCAACCATTCTACCCAGTGAAAAAAAGCTTTGGCTCGGACATGGTTGTCACGGTCCCACTTATCAGCAAAGTTTTCTCCCTTCTCATCAGGATCACCAGGATAGTGTGGATTGACTGGATTAGGAACATACCACTTATTGCCAACACGCTGTATGAGTCTCAGACGGCTGACATCCTCATTGAGGATAGCTCTGTTCTCAAGAAGGGATGCATGTTCTGATAACATCTCGACAATGCGTTCAAGAGCCGCTGAAGTGGTTGTCAACATACCTGACTGCCCCACATACAGATGAGCTGCCAGTGTGGTTATAATCATGGATATCGGCTTAAACTCTTCATCTGGATGCCCCGCAAAACGAACATCTCTGTGACGTTTCAAAACCTGGACTGCTCTCTGAAGTGGAGTTCTCAACAAAGCATCGGGGACATCAGAATCATATCTGTAAGACCCTTCAATACCGGCACAAGCTTCAAGGATTAACTGTTTTTGAGATCGTTCAAGTTCAGCAGTAAAACCTGGCTGGCAGATGCCATAGAACCACTTGGCATACCCATCTGGGTTGCTTGATCGCCATTCATATTCAGGAGTGCGATATTTTTCCTTATCTGTAATTGCGATTGTAGTTTGAGTATACTCAAAGGCAGTATAGCCAACACTTGAGTTTTGTTCCGAGATCAATATTCCCAACTCTTGGTCAGGAACAGACGGAAGCACATCAACATGAAATCCTATCCCGTCACCGTCTGGGGCATATTCCAATGTCCAGCAACGTCGCTTATCTTTCGGAGTCTCCATGCTATTCTGGCTGGCATAGCTTTGTACTTCCTCGCCAACATCATCTTTCAATAACTCAGGGCCTGTGTCCTTTTCTCTTTGAACTTCACAAACCATATCTATATCAAAATCTGACTCTTCTCCATCCTTAAGTGGTCTTACGATAGTTCCCAGTCGGTACGAGCCTTGAGCATATACTCTTGCAGGAGGGACTGATGCGTTACGGTAGGAACCATATTCCAGATGATCCTTAATTCGATTAAAACGTTCTTCTGCAAGTTTGTATTTATGCGGTGGGATATCGATTTTCCTAGCCCACTCATCAAGTCCCTGGTTAATATTTTCATGCAACGTGTTCATTAGTTCCCCTCCTTAGTTTGAGGATAAATTGGAATATATTCAGGAGCAATGTAATCGCAGAACATCTTCTTAAATGCTGGCGCACAATGTCTGCTTGCGTTGTCCGCCTTTGCTTGAAGACGCTCAGGACTTAACTTGTCTAACCCAAAAAGTCCTTCTGCAACGGCTGTATCAACTCGAAGATAATTCCCCTCATCAAGTAACAGCGAAACCTGTTTATGGGTACCAACAGACTGCGCAGTCATGATAACATCAACAGCAGCCTGCTTCCATTCCCACAATCCGCCATTATCAAGACTTTCAGGGCGATCCTTTACTTCAGAAGTTGTCCCGAGGCTAAAAACTCGTATTGACTCTAAAGGGTGATTAAGAAATTTTCTGGCTTCATTGATGGCAACTAATGTAGGGTTATTAGCCCAAACGCCACCATCAATAAGACGTTTATGATTAATCCCTTTAAAGACTGGGAAAAAAGTAGGTGCAGCACTTGTAGCTCGTGCAACTTGCCATGCAGGTACTTTCCAATCTCGTCGTAAATGCTCACAATGTGGCGTTCTGAATAGATTGATATCATCATCTTCGATGTTGTAGGCCGGAATAACCAGCCTTTTTTTGCTATCACCAAAGAGCGCAGCCTCGCCAACACAGTCCTTAAGAGCTTTTTCAAGAGGCTCTGGGCAAAATTTGCTATGACGCATAATATGAATTAAATAACGCAACCTCTTAAATCGACCACAAGGAGGTTCTGGGAATATTGAGGAACCTTGTTCAAGGTAAAAATCGACGATCTGTTTTGGGCTTAACCCCAACCCCAATGCGAGAGCAATAATTCCACCAGTTGAAGTTCCAGCAATAAGGTCAAAATGATCCGTGATGGTTATCCCAAGGTCATCTTCCAAGTGTGCAAGAATGGCAGCTGAAAAAAGCCCTTTTATGCCCCCACCATCTAAAGCCAATATTTGAAATCTATTTTTCATATACCAAAATCTTTACGAATGTCTGTAAACGATTTTTAATCATAATTATTTTGTATTTACCTTTTTCACCGTCTTTGTTTTTGGTATTGGGTATGGTTCAAATGAGTTTTTATCTTCGGTTAGCAGTTTCAAAAATTTGGGATGGAGGTACAGTTTTTCCCTGCCGGCCTTTACCTCATCGAGTACGCCAATTTTTACAAGCTGTTTTAGATATACAGAAGCGGTCTGTCTTTTGGCGATACCAGTTTCGACAAGATTTGCGATTCGGCAGTACGGCTGTTCGAAGATTATATCAACAAGCTCTCTGGAATATATTTTCGCTTCTTCCTGGCGAACATAATCACAGGTGTGTGTAAGCAGTTTGTTGATTGTTTTAATTTTATCTTTGGTCCAAGAGGATGTTTTTTCAACGCCATCGAGAATATATGTAATCCATTTTTCCCACTGTTGTTTTTCGGTTACAGCTCGCAACCGCAGGTAATAGTCATTTTTATGGTTAATGATATAGTGACTCAGATACAGAACCGGTATATCAAGCAGGCCTTCCTGTATCAGAAACAGAACATTCAAGAGCCTACCCGTCCTGCCGTTACCATCAGTGAATGGGTGTATCGCTTCAAACTGATAGTGTGTTATCGCAAGACGAATGAGCGGGTCTAAATCCTGTCTTTGATTAAGGAACTTTTCCCAATTGGCTAATTTCCGGCGGATAATATCCTCGCTAACTGGGGGCGTATAGACAATTTGATTTGTTGCAGGATTTTTCAGGGCAGTACCTGGTATCTTTCGAATACCTATATCCTTGTTGAGTATAGTCCTGCAAACATCAACCGCTGTCGATGTGCACACCGGCTTTTGTTTAATGTGTAAATATCCTTGGTATAAAGCCTGCCTATAGCTTAGTGCCTCTTTGGTAGCAGGGTCTGCTTTTTCGGTATCACTTGAGGCGTATCTGAACAGTTTGTCCGTAGTAGTTACGATGTTTTCGATCTCCGAACTAAGCTGGGCCTCCAAAAGCGGGATTGTGTTTATCAGAACGGACTGATCCGGTATTAATTCCCCGGCCTGTTTCAGTTCAGCCAAAGCGGCCCTTGCGGAAATGCATTTTTTGAGAATCGCCTTGCTTTCAATATCTGCTTTAGGCGGCAACGGCGGAAGTGAATTGTAAGGTTTTGTTCTGTCAAATTTCATTTTGGTTTTCGCTCCATCTTATATATTTAACAAATTGCCTTTCTTCGACACGTTCGTATTATATGTCGATGTCGTAAACACAACAACACAATATGTCGATATATTTCAATTTTTTCGACATATTCTTCGAATGTGTCGATTCCATAAATATGTCATTTTTTACCTAAACTCAGTTCTTTCAAGTAGTTATCCATTTGGCCTCTAACCTCCACGAGTTCAGCTTCAAGTCCTTCGATTTCCTTTTGAACGACTGGGATATCGATTTCTTCCTCTTCCTCAAAAGTATCCACATAACGGGGAATATTAAGGTTGTAGTCGTTTTCCTTTATCTCATCGATATTGGCGACATAAGAGTACTTGTCAGTGGTTTTGCGTTTCTTGAAAGTATCGTAAATCTTGTCGATATCCTGCTGGCTAAGCCTGTTCTGGTTCTTGCCGTTCTCAAATTCTCTGCTGGCATCGATAAAGAGAATATCTTTTTTCTTTCTTCCCTTTTTAAAGATAAGTATCGCAGCCGGTATCCCCGTCCCAAAGAACAAATTGCTCGGCAGGCCAACAACGGTATCAAGGATATTTTCATCGATGAATTGCTTTCGGATCTTTCCTTCTGCTCCACCACGGAACAATACGCCGTGCGGTACGATAACACCAACTCTGCCCCCATGTTCATTAGCTGTTTCAACCATGTGAGTAATAAAGGCATAGTCGCCTTTGCTTTTTGGAGGAGTTCCCCTGTGGAACCTTCTGAAACGATCTTCAGCAGCCGTGTCCGCACCCCATTTATCGAGTGAGAAAGGTGGATTGGCAACTACTACGTCATATTTCATAAGCTGGTCTTTTTCGATTAATTTGGGATTACGGATAGTGTCACCCCACTCAATACGGGCATTATCTTTTTCATTAAGAAAAACATTCATCTTAGCCAATGCCCATGTACTGCCGTTAGACTCCTGACCATACAGAGAATGGTCATGGCTGCCGATCTGATTAGCACAGCGTATCAACAAAGATGCTGATCCACATGTAGGATCACATATCCTATCTCCATCTTTAGGCTGAACTAATTTGGCAAGCAACATAGCCACTTCCGTAGGAGTATAAAACTCACCTCCCTTTTTGCCTGAATCAGAAGCAAATCGGGAAATCAGGTACATATAAGTATTACCGATGACATCATGCTCACCTATTGCTGAAGGGCGAAGATCCAACCGAGGATCAGAAAAGTCGTTAATCAAATGTTTAAGTCGAGCATTACGCTCCTTAGTCTGCCCAAGATTATTTGAATTAAAATCAATGTTACGGAATACACCTTCAAGTTTGGTCTTGTTAGCTTCCTCAATCTCGTCAAGAACGGCATTTATGATTTCACCAATATTGGGTTCATCCCTTTTACTATAGATATAATCAAAGGTGCAGTTATCAGGTAGGACAAAACGCTCCCTGTCAAGCCTCCGCTGAACCCGTTCTGCATCTCCCTTGAACTGCTTGACGAATCGCTCCTGTTTATCCTTCCATACATCACTGATATATTTCACGAACAGAAAAACAAGGATGTAGTCTTTGTATTGTGCCGGATCGACGGCACCACGAAAGGTATCACATGCCTTCCATGCAACTGAATTTATTTCATCCTGATTAATTTTATGATCCGCTGACATAATATATTTCTCCATTAATAAGGGCTTATTGATTTCTTATTTTTCTTAACATAACAGCATCAATTAACTGCTCTCGTTTTTCCTGTATTTTGGCCACGAGTTGTTTTTCCTTTAAGCTCAGTTGGTGTACTTTGATTATATTTTCCTGCACCTCCAAAGGCAGGACTGATATTTTAAGTAAGCCCAGAACCTGTTTATTGATTAGCCGGATATATGACCCTCTGGCGTTTTGGTCAAAGTAACGCTGTGCTGGTATTTGATTCATATACCACGCAAGATAGTTCGGCAAGAACGCCTGTTCTTTAAGCCGAATAATAAATAACTGAGATGCTGCCACGCAATTTCCTGGACAATCCTTTATAACCACCGCTGTATTTTTATCGCCACGAGACCGAAACAAAATATCACCGTTTCGTAGTACTAAGTCTTCTCTAACTCCATCAATATTCACCCTCGATAGTTTCGCCCAATCTATGATATTGTTGGACGTATCCTTTATCTGAATAACACAATGCTTGCCATCACTAACTGGCTTAATTGCCGAGCGAAATAAAAGCCCGGAAGCAATTTCAGCTATGTCTTTTAATAAAACCATGACAAATCCAACAATTACGTTAGTATCAATTCTACTACGATAATTATATACTAAGCCCCGAAATGTGCAACATAAAACCTCTAAATATTTCTTAGTACAAGGCCTACTTCTACTGTGTTATGACAAATAAAGGGTTTGTGACAGAAAAAATTTAATTGTAACGCTATATATTCACTCAACTTACGTTATTTGGCTGATTTATTTCAAAAAAATCCTTGCGCTTTTTGACCAATATATTATTTTAGGGTGATAATGCTAATTTTTTTGAGAGGGTCAAATATGAGCTTAGGAATTCGAAAAATTATTGTGATCTCGTTGATAGGGCTAATCCTCCTTGCTGGCAATATCCTGTTGGTAGCAAATTGGTTGGCTGAAAAAGGTGTTGCTGAAAAAGCCAATTGGGTCAGAGAGCATTTTTTGACCGGTACGGCTATCACCATAATTCTTGTCTTACTGATATTACTGGTGAGCCCCAGAAACGGTAGCAGTAAAGTTTTTGGCTTTATTAGAAGATGCCCTGTTTGTGACCACCGGTTAATTGGAAGAGCAAGTTATTGCGGCGACTGTGGCAGCAAAATAGCTTAATTAAAATCTACATTATTAGCCCAAAATCGGGATACTATTAACCTTCGAATTGGATCTGTTGCTTGTTGGCTGTAGTAAAACATCATAACTAAACTTTTGTTTTTTGCCCAATAATGAGGTTAAAAAGGGCAACGGACATCCGTTGCTCAATCATGTTTTAGCTATAGCATCATTAAAAACATCGGACATACCGAAATTTTTCATACATAGGGTTTGACCACACTGATGACAGGGGGTCATCGTAACAACCGCTTTTTGCATCGCAAGAGCTTGTAAAAGCGATAGTTGTAATCACTTTTTTCAAGCCCCCTACATAAGAAAATGATTTGCTTAAACGGCATATCCCTTTTATAATACGGCTTTTAGTAGTTTCATGATTGGGACAAGGAAGTCATGGCTGTCTTGGAAAAGGTCGGGACAGTGGATATTGGAACTTCGAAGGTAGCGTATGCTTGTGCAGAAACTGGCTGTTTTCAACCTTTTTGGAGAAACAGGATGGCCCAACGGCGGCGGATATATGTTTACAATATACCGGCGATTCCCGACTGCACACACCACAGTCTGGTCACACTATGCGGGGGAA
Organism: Planctomycetota bacterium; assembly: GCA_042569785.1. Lineage (GTDB taxonomy): Bacteria > Planctomycetota > Phycisphaerae > Sedimentisphaerales > Anaerobacaceae > JBHPGW01. Next base: position 8,754 of record JBHPGW010000001.1, read on the forward strand.
ATGTCCGAGAGCACATCTTCAGGGCCAGCGAACATTTGCTTCGAATGGTAGCTAACTTCAAGGAAGACCGGATCGCATTAGCCATCCGTTTCATCTTTGACCCAAAAACAGATAACGGAATCCAGCAGAGACTGAAACTGCAATTGGCTGTCAAAATCGGAAAAGATGTATCTGAGGGTACGGTCAAGCAGCTTATCGATTCGGGCCCACTATCTGAGTTCTATGAAATCGAAGATTCCAAAGGCCCGCAAAAGGACTATCCTCTGGTTCATGGCTTTCCCGCTGTCTGTGAAGTGATACGCCAGGAAGAAAAAGTCAAGCCTCTCGTATCAAAAGAGCAAAACCCGGGAAGGATACCCAGCCTTTATTATTCCCTGCACCCGTTTGAAGCCAGGCCTGATAACGATTATTTGATGATAGATACACTACTTTCTAAGATGGAAAGTCCGTGTGTTTTAGAAATGCTTGTCTGTCCGGTAGATCAAACTGATGATCTTGAGGCCCAGTACAAATATATTACACGCCTTAGAAGTGTCAACGAGTACGGCAATGATTCATCCGATAGTTTTCAATCAGATAATTTCTTCAAAGAGGATTTTGAGGAACAAAAAGCTGTCTTATCTATAGAGCGTAAAAAAGACCCAATGGCTGATGATATCGTCCAGGAGCATCAGGAATTTCATCGCAAGCTGCGACAGCCACAACTTCTGTTCAATATAAAGGCCTTTGCGATGAACCAGGAGAACGCCATGATGCTGGCTTCGGCTGTAGCCGAATCTGGTTTCTCTGGCGGTAAATACAACCTTGTTTCTTACAAAAAAGGCAACTCCAAAGAAATAACAAAATGGAGTAATGACTCTTATAAAAACAGTTGCAAGATGGACATCTCACTTCATGCAATGTACCCGGGAGTCTGGAATGAGGGACTTCCAAAAGGTTACCTGCGCATGTCACGGTTATGCCGGATGGCAAGTGTGGATGAATTAAATGGAATCATTCGTCTGCCAGTAGGCGGATATGGTTCTCCGCGATGTATCAGAAAATCTACTGACCCTAAAGCAGGTACAAACCAGAAGAGCATTCTAATTGGTGATGACCTGGAATCAAAAAACACAGACGAACGTAAATTCAGTAACCTGTCAAATCTATCTACCCTCTTTAATTGTGCCAAGCCCACCAATCTTGAGTCCAGGCTTCCACTGACAACTCTGACAAAGCATATGTTCGTTGCCGGTGTCCCTGGAAGCGGCAAAACGACCGCTATTTACAATATGCTTGTGCAGCTTTTCAGATATGGCAAGCCCTTTTTAGTGATCGAGCCGGCAAAGACTGAATACCGTGTTTTGAAAACTCTTCAGAATCATCCGAATAAAACCATAAAGGAGATAGCCCGCCAGTTACGTATATACAGTCCCGGCAATGATATGGTTTCTCCGTTTCGGTTCAATCCACTTTTCTTTCCCGAAGGTATTACACTCGACGAGCATATCAGCCAGATACTTTCGTGTTTCGAGGCAGCCATGCCGATGGGAGGACCGTTACAGGCCCTTATTGCAGAAGCTGTAGAAGAAGTATATGAAAATCGCAATCCCGGTGATTTCCCACAAATGACTGACCTGGTTGAAGCTGCAGCCAAAATTATGGCAAACAAAAAATATGAAGGCGAGATCAAATCAAATCTTCAGGCGGCTATCGAGGTAAGACTCGGTATGCTGACACGCCGGGCCATGGGACGAATCTTCCAATGCCAAAGCTGCATCCCTTCCGTAAAAGAATTACTGGAATACCCAACTATTATCGAAATGGATTATTTGTCGCAGGATCATGCCTGTCTTTTGACTCTATTCCTACTATCTGCGATCAGGGAGCAGATTAAAGTCGATCCTAACCGCCGCCATAAAGACTTACACCATGTAACAGTTATCGAAGAAGCTCACAATATTGTCGGCAGAACCGGCTCGGCCAAGGCATCAGAAGACATCGCTGATCCGAAGGCCTTTGCTGCTCAGTACATTTCACGGATGCTGGCTGAACTGCGTGCCCTTGGTGAAGGTATCATAATCGCCGATCAACTGCCTTCGGCAGTTGCCCCGGAAGTTGTAAAAAACACCGGCACGAAATTGGCCCATCGCCTGGTCAGTAATGAAGACCGAAAAGATTTGGGCGGCGCCATGCTACTGGGCGATACCGAAATTGAAGAAATCGCCCGTCTCAAACCTGGCGAAGCCTATTTCTATACAGAAGGCCTGCATTTGCCTCGCCGTGTTCGCTGCCTGAACGCCAATGTATACCTTAACATGACCGATTTTGTAGGCAGTGATATAATTGCCTCATGCATAAGCAGTGAGGATTGGTTTGTTAAGAATGAGGCCATAAGAATTGGGCTTAGGCAAATGCTCAAGGAAACGTTAAAGGGAGCGAGTAAGGTGGTCGCAGAATATAACAAAATCCTGCTAAATATATCAAGCGGGTGTGAAACCATACTGGATGAATCTTCAGCGGGAGAAACCATTGCTAAAAACAAAAATATGGGACTGATGGATGAATATATTCAACATAAAACGATTCTTCAGGAACATCTTACTGCTTTTGAAGAGCGTTTTCGCTTAATAAAAGTTTTTAACCAAAACAACAGTGCAAACCCGGAAGATTCAGAAATGATCGAACAACTTTTTGATCGTTGGGAGCAAAGTGTTCATCCCAACCTGTCGAATTTAGCGAAAGATTTTTATAGTATTGAAGATAACATACCAAAAGTTTAATTACCGGGAGGTAGAAAAAAATGAATGAGACAAACCTTTCACCAAATATTATAGAAGCCAAGAATACGGTGGCAAACATAGTTAAATCCATTGGCGAGATAGATGAGTGGTTACACAATGGGGCAGAGAAGGAGATTAACCGGTTGTTTGACAAATGGGGAAAACTCTGCACAAAAACTGAGTATGCAAAATCGAGAAAATTCTGCGCTGAATGTGAAGAAATATTGCAAGAATGTATTTCCTTTCAGAATGATATTACTGCAAAAAGTGAATCTTTTACCAACTCCGCAGAAATTGACATTATGGATATTCGCGACAAGGCCGGTGATAACGAAGCAATCAAAATCCTGCTGAGCCACGCAATTGATGAGTTATGGAACAAGGCTGAGCATCCACGCCTTCTATTTCTTTATGATAAATCAGTGGAACTTGAAACAAGTGTTCGAGATATGGTAGAAAATGCAATGTCAGCATAGAAATTAGATAGTGGGAGATATTACATATGGGACTCGAAACAAGAAAGAAAACCAGCAAAGACATCAATGATCGAAAAGACAAAATGAAAAAACGCGGCGATAATATGGAGAAGGTGGTTAAGGAGAAGCTGGAAATAATCAAAGTTGCAAACAGCCTTGAACTTACCACAACCAAGGATGGTATCGAAAAAATGAAAGCAGAGTTCAAACAAGCAGCTAGGAAAACAAAGGATGAATTCAAAAAACAAAACAGTGATTTACAAAAGAAAGTTGATAAGTGCAAGGTGTCCAATGGGAAGCTTCGCCAAAAGACAGATGCAGCAGTACGTAATCTTCGGAAAATAACGCATGTTGAAGGTCAGATACATCAAGCTAAAAAAGCGAAAAGTGACTTGACTAAAGGTGCAAGAATCGCTGAAAGTGACAGAAAATTTACAACCAATGAAAAAAAACGGCAGGAGAAGTTTAAAAAGGATGGTGAAAACCGTCGCAAGACTCAGCAAAACAAATTAAACGGCATGAAACTTCCATGTACCTGGTGATGATCTGTAATATTATCCAAAGAGCTATTTCTTAAGGCTATCCATCCTTAACATAAAGTTAAAGGAATTGGCATGAAAGATTATAAAGTGAAGAAGAAAAGCGAAATTAAAAAAGAAGTCAATAGGGACATTAAAGAAGTAAAGGAGAGCGAGAAAGCCATAGATTCGGTTGTTAAAGACTGCTTAAAAATATCAGAACTTTATAAAGAAATAAAAGACTCGCCAATGACCAAGGATGCCGTGGTAGCAACTGGCAAGGTAATGTATAACGCCTCCAAAAAAGGTACCGATAAATTTAACGAAAAGGGGACAAAACTTGAAGCGAAACAGAAGAATCTCGGTGGATTGGAGAAGATACTTAGCAAACAGGGCGAAGTTGCTAAAACAAATGCCAGCAAAATAAGAGATACCAAAGACCGTATTAAGAACCCTGGTGCACGAACTGCCATGGCTAAAGCCGAGAATATTTCCCTGGAAGATACACGATTTGCTGATACCGAACGCAAAAAAGCTGAACAATGCAGGAAAAACAGCGAACAACGACACCAAGCCCAAAAAAATAAAATAAAAGGGATATATTTCCCGGGTTCTGATGGTTATCTGGCTAAACGTAGTACCGCACAAAAGATTGACGAAGCTATAGGGAAAGTGCAGAACGAGGGCAAACAGGGAGTCGAAAAGGATGATTTGGAAGATCGAATCATCCCTGAAGAAAAGCAAGGCCATGAGTTCTGTGAACCGGTAAAGGAAATATTCGGAGAGTTTCAAGATGAAATCGAGCGACTGAAAAAATCAGGATCGCCTCCGCAAGATACAAAACCACATAAGCCGCAGCAACAAGACAATAAAAATAATCCTGCGTATGGTACTCCTTTAGGGAATGAGTATAAACAAGACAAAAGTTGATTTCTTCAGGAATCTTATATCTATGAATAAGCCATTGAATCTAAAAGATATTCAAAAAGAGGTTGTTTCAAATATTAACAGCCTTAAAGCCAGCCTGGATACAACTGATTATCTCGCTAAAAGCAAGCAAGCTAAAAAGCATTTACTGGAAATCAGAGAAAAACTTCAGAAACATATAAGGGTCGGTCATCACAATCTCAATGTTTTACAAAGAGATACTTCCGGCGATTTACAAAAGGTCAAGGAAATTGAGGGCAGCGAAATAGATAAAATCAGAATGACCATCCGTGAAATAGATTCTGCTTTAGATTCTTTCCGTCAGACAGATAAAAATACCGGCAGTTTAGCTAAATCCGGTCGTTACTGTAGCTTTAACAAGGACACCAATCTTATGAACAGTGCTGAAGAAAAAGATCCGTTACGGGTGACATATCAGACAATGGCCCTCATGGATGCAGATCGCTATGGAACGGCAGGCCAGGGAACTATTGTCAACTATCCAAATCCGGCCCTTGGTGCATCTGCGAATCCACGGGACTATGATATTGGCGATAAGATTCGTATAGGATTGTCGATTTCGGGCGGAGATGGACAGGCTAACTGCCGGATTACGATACCGAAATGTTTTCAAAATTTTTGCGGGGGCAAAGATTGAATACACAGACAGAAACAATTGTATTTGCTGGTGGCGGCAGCAAGAACCCCTCGCTCATGATGTGGCCAAAGCCCAATGAAGAAACCAAGCCGACAGTCATTTCTAAGTTCAATCATGGATATTCAGTGTATGCTCTTGCGGTTTCCCCCAATGCTGCCAGGGTCGCGGCAGGAACCAGGGCGGGACTTTTGCAAGTGCATGCTCTTTCGGATTTTCAGGCCTCCGAAAACAGTACACCCCTTTTTGAAATATTTCATCAGCCGGGAATTATCAGTCTGGCATTTTGTACTGATGACATCCTTGCCTCTGGAGGTCTAAATGGCAAGATTAAAATCTGGTCAGTAACTCAAAAACGGCAACTGGCTGAAATCGAAGCCCATACCCAAGGCGTGTTCGCATTACGCCAGTTGGGCTCTCTGGTACTGGCAAGTATCGGTGGTGACAATATACTTCGGGTGTGGGATATGGATACACTTGAGGCAAAGTACGAAAGTGATCCTATTGACCTTCCAAAAATTCGTGCCCTTACCTGCCTGGATTATAACCCGGTCACCAAACACTTGATGCATCCTTCGGCCAGCGGTTCCCTTCATATGTATGACCTATACAATAATTTTGCCAAACATGAAGTTAGCGTCCATGATGGTGATTTCAGTGCTTTGGCATGCGGTCAGGAATATGTGGTAACTGCAGGCTCGGATGATGCTATAATCAAGCTGTGGCCCGCATCGATAGATGAGCCGATTGCACAGGTCTCGGCCTCTTTGGGAGTCTTAACTGCAGCATGGGCAGGAACAGGCTCAATAATAACAGTTTATACCGATGGAAGCGGCCAGATTTGGAAAGTTGACGGTCGGCTTTCACCTGGGCCGCGATTTTATGATCTTGATTTGCGTACTGCTACCGGATTGCCGAGCGAACTTTTTCTTAGGCATCAATTAACCGCGAATAAACAATGGCGGGACAAAAAACTTTCTCAGGTAAAAGAATTTATAACTGATTCAGCCAGATGCAGCCAGATAGCAGCAACAGTAAATGAATTGCGTCATAAAGGTTTTTCTGTCGAAGCAGCGACTGTCTTAGCAGATGCAGCCAAGGCACAGAACCAGCCGTTATGGGAACTTGAATCACGACTGGCAATTGCGGAGGAGTTGGGCAATAACAAAGTTGCTTTGCCATCACTGTATGCATTAGGTAAATTGCTGAGAAAACTCAACGAACCAAAGCTCGCACAGGATTACTTCAAAAAGATTTTACAAATTGATAATGACTATCTCGATGTAAATGAGCAAATATCTAATCTTCAATCAGACCCTATAATGCAAATGTGTCCTGAAAAAGATATTCGTAGCGAGCTCATGCAGAAAGGCCAGGGTCTTCAGGAAATAGAAAAGTATGGTATTTTGAATAAGAAATTTACCTGGCGGATTATAATGAATGCTGGCAGTGCCGTATCTGCTGAACCATGTCTTGATATAAAGGAACTTACGGAAAATATTCTAAAGGCTCTGGCAAAATATAATGCAGATATAGCTGCATCTGGTTTGGAAGATATTAAATTTCTTAGTGATGAAGAACTACGGAAACTGACATGGATATATGTACCTTCAGCTGTTACAGATTTACCGGTTGCATTTGCCATGGAATTGCGAGCAATTACTTCAGGTACCGAGTTCATTCCATACGGTATCTTTGACGCTGCGATGTTGGATATTCCATCATCTTTTTCGCCAAAGAAGCATAACGGGCAAATTAGAAAGGCTTGGATAAGCATATCAAAATCTTCAAAGGCCAGAGATTGGCTAACAGATGCCAATAAGCAGGCAATGAAGATTGTCAGTCAGTTAGGAGGCAGAATCATAGCCCTGCAAGATGACGAATTTTAATGGAAATGATATTTTTCGGAGAAATTATTACATATGAGCAAGGAAGGTTCAATTATTACATGCCAAAGTTGTGGTGAGCCGTTGGAAGCAAATTGGGCTAAGTGCCCGGTCTGTCTTACCCCGACATCATCGGGATCGCTGACGTGCCCAAATTGTCAGGCCGCGATTAAAGAAAATTGGAAGCTGTGTCCTCACTGTAAGACAACTTTGCCCGGATGGGACACACCACCTACTCATGAAAGACCCGATACACATAAATCCGCCGACTCAGACAAAGACCAGATTTTTGTTACTATTGCAGATAATGAACCAATGGCCACTGTCGGGTTCGGCTTTGATCTGCCTATTGCAAAGGGAGATGTCCTCGGTGACAGATACAAGATTATTCAGTCGCTTGGGGTAGGTGGCTTTGGAGCAGTCTACCAGGTTGAAGATTTGGTACTGAATGAGCAGATGGCCTTGAAAGTTGTGGTCACAGGTGAAGGCAAAGCTCAGCGGGCCTCTGAGCAAATCCTCCATGAGTTCAAACTGCGAGAGAAAATCAATGATCTCAGCCATATTGTCAAAGCTCAGGACCCCCGTCCCTGTGAATTTAAAGGATTATCACTTGTACTCTTGCCGATGGAATTTGCGGATGGCAGGAGTATGCGTCACTGGCTGGCACAACATCAGAATATCGAAAAACGGCAAAAAGAAGGCCTTGAGTTGTTCAAGCAGGCTTGTCTTGGTGTAAAAGCAATTCATGATGCCGGACTTGTCCACCTTGACATCAAGCCAGAAAATATCCTGCTTGCTAACGGAAAAGCCAAAATAGCAGACTTTGGTATAGGCAGATATGGTGCATGCCAATTTTCAAAAAATCCCGACCAGTTACTGCGTCAAGGAATCGGCACCCCCCAATATATGAGTCCCGAACAGTTTCATGTTGCAAGACAAAAAGATGTAGGCCCTGCCAGTGATATCTACAGTTTAGGAATCGTTCTATTCGAACTTCTGGACGGTAATTTACCATTTGATGGAACACCTATTGAACTTAGAGATAAACACTTAAAGATGTCACCACCGCAATTGCCGGAGAAACTTGGCAGATGGTGGGGTATTGTCAAACGGTGCCTGGAAAAGAAGGTTGAGGATCGATACCATAATATCAAGCAATTGATTAAGGACCTTGAGCGCGTGGTGCAGGGAACCGCTATTAGCACCGATGTATCATGCCCGCAATGCGGGCATATCAACGCCAACCCTGTTGCCAGGGAATGCGATAAATGCCGAACAAACCTGGCTCCTCTGTTTCGGCTTTGTCCTGTCTGTGATAAATCGGTACGCCTTGACATAGAAACCTGTACTGTCTGCGGTAAAGCTGTGGCCGCACATTACCGGCTATTAGACCGAAAAGAGCGTATCGAGAAGCTCAAAGACGAAGATCCCGTAGAAGCCATAGAACTTTTGGAAACTGTCCTGCAGCAGGAATCCGAAGATTACAACGAACGTGCTATACAGCTATTGAAAGATTTACGAAAGAAACAGTCACAGATTAATTCTTTGACCGCCCAGGCCTACAAGGCCGAATCTGTATGTTTGCCGGAAAAGGCCATCGAAATATGGCAGGAGATTCTCAGGATTATCCCACGACATCGTATTGCCCTGGACCAGGTTCAAAAACTTGAATCGCTCATGAAAGATTTCCGGCAGCGCCTGGAAAAGACAATAACCTTAATGGATGAGGCAAAATTTGAAAACGCCGACAAACTCCTTCAAGGCTGTCTCGAACTTATTCCGACCCGCAAAGATGTGAAGGAAATGCTTGAATCCTGTCGCAAACGGGCACAGGAATATGCAACGACATCCCAGCGGGCCTTGATATCCCAAAGGAAGAAACTTATTCAAGATGCGGACAAACAGATAAACAAGGCATTATTACAGGCACCTCGCAGCGATGAAGCATTGGCTTTAGCAGATAAAATTCATGAGATAACCGAGAAAACTAATAAACTTTTGTATCAAGCCAAACTACATCTGACCCAAGCAAAATTTTCTGATGTTGATAAAATCGTCAATAATATCGAAGAATCCCAGACGGATAATGATGCAGTAGTGAATTTAAAAAAAGAACTGGCAAAAATCAGAATCTCATACCCTGACTTACTCAAAGCTGCCAGATCAGCTGTAAATTCACGTGATTTGGATAGAGTGCCAGAAATTATCGAAAAGGTTATTGCATTATGCCCAGAGTCGCCAGAAGCTCAATCTTTATTGGAGCAGGCAAAGAATGATCAGGAGAAAGCACATAATCTAATCGAAGAAACTACATTAGCTATAACAGCAGCGAAGTTTGAGGAAGCAGGAGGTTTTCTTGCCCAGGTAGAAGGGTTGTGGCCAACAATGAGTTTGCTTAAAAATAGTCGAAAAAAACTGAAAGAAGTATCAGAAATATATAATGAGCATATGAAATGTGCAAAGCAAGCTAAAGCTCGTATGAGATTTGCAAAAGCTTTGAAAGAAGTAGAGTTAGCCTATAAAACATGCCCCAGTTCGCCAGATATAATTAGACTGAAGCAAGAGATTAAAACAGCAAAAGCTAATTACTGGTGGCACGCTATTATAAAGAACATACGGTCTAAGGGTGTTGTACTTGCCATTTTATTTGTGATGATTGTTGCTTTTTTTTCAAGTTTTGTATACGTGCAGAAGAAGAAAAGCAAAATAAAAGTTAACCAACTTCTCTCCTATGCCAAATCTAATAACAATAAGGAAAACTATGAGGTTGCTCTAACAACAGTGAAAGAAGTGTTGTACTTGGTGCCCAATCATAGAGGAGCAAAAGAACTTTACCAGAAAATCATTTCAAGCTACGTCTCCACGGATATTGGATGGTGGATTAGCAAAGCCAAAGCCAGCGCAACGGCCCTGAACGGCACTGACCAGAGAGCTATGATCTACTGCGATATTGTGGAGATCCAGGCAAGGACAGGTGACATTGACGGGGCCAAGATTACTGCGTCACATATTAACAATCCCAATTTACAATCTCGTGCCTACTGCAGTATCGTGGGTGCCCAGGCAAAGAAAGGAGATATCGCGGGAGCTAAGGCAACTGCAACAAAAATAGTAGGTTCTACTGATAAGCATCTTTTTTTTAAATCTATGACATATTGTCACATTGCTAAGGCCCAGGCAAAAATGGGGAACAAAGCGGCAGTACGAGACAACCTCAAGCAAATTAAAGCTATCGAAGACACTGTTCACGAGAAATTTTGGAATCGCGTAATCTACGCCGAGATTGCGGAGGCTCAGGTTGAAATAAATGACATTGTAGGAGCCAAAGCCACCGTGGCGAATCTCAAGGACGATGATTTAATGAAGAGAAAAGTATATGAAAAAATTGTAGTTAGTCAATTGAAAGCTGGGGGAGTTGATAAGGCAAAGGCTGTCGCCACAGGCATCAGCGATAATCGTACAAGAAAGGAAGCCTTTGTTGCTATTTCCGAAGCTTTGGTGGATGACGACAATATAAAAGAGGCTAAGGCAATCGCGGAGTATGTTGAGGATAGTGAAAGCAAGGATTGTATTTATGAAGTTATTATAAAGGGCCAACTGGATGCAGGAGATATTATAAGTGCTATGGATAGCGTGCTATGCATAAGTAAGAATAGAGAAGCTTCCTACTGTGCTATCGTAGGCGCTCAGGCAAGTGCCGGAGATATTATTGGAGCTAAAGCTACCGCAGCAAAGTTGAGCCGCCATAGTATATCTGGGTTTTCTGCATACAATTTAATTGCTAAGGCTCAGGCAAAAATGGGAGATATTAAAGTCGCCCAAGAAACATTTAAGAAAAATCGAGCGGTGATAGAAACCGTTATTTCCAAATTTGAACGTAATGAAAAAGATAAAGATTTTGTTAGCTGGTATAAGCCCCAAACTTATATTGATATTGTGAGAGCGCAAGCGTGGGTACAAGATTTTGCTGGAGCTAAAGTTACGGCTGCAAACATCAATGATAGTGAATCAAGAAATTCTGCTTATTGTGCTGTCGCAGAGGTTCAGGCTGAAGTAGGAGATATCAGGGGGGCTATGGTTACGACGGCAGAGATTAGCGACAATTCCAAAAAAAAGGATGTCCTTAGCTCTATCGTAAAAGCTAAGGCTAAAACGAGTACCCCTGAAATACTATTGTCTTGGATTGAATCGTTAAAGAATGATTACTCTCGTACTTATGCTTACCTGTCTGTAGCTGAAAGTTTGATCGAAAAAACTTCTCCCAAAATTACAAGTAGTGATGACTCAAAGGGGAAGATTGCTGAACAGCAAAATAGAGAAAAGCTTGAAGAACCAGCAATTGCGATTTCGAAATTCCATAAAACTCGTAATCATCTTGACCAATTGCTTAAGACATACCGGAATGATAGCGAAACCATCAAACAAGCCCAAGTTGCCCTTCAAATCGCTGCATCTGCGACAGCAACGGTTTTAGTATCTCATATCGAATCAACAAATACCAACTATAACAAATTAACTCAAGAACTCCGGCCTGATGCACCTGAGGCAAAAAAACTGGAGCATGAAATTCAAACACTACGTCGTTCTCTACGCGAAGTGATCCCTTTTGCTGAAACAAAAGTTTGGTATCAGGCACTACCTTACATTTTTAATCCAGGCGAACGCATTATGACATTTGAACACAATCATGATATCAATACCATGCTATTTTCTCCTGACGGCAGACAACTTGTTACAAGTTCTGAGGATAAGACTGCTGTAATATGGGACATTGCAACAGGTCAGAAATTAAGAGAGTTCAAACGGGACAGTGCTGTTGATACAGCCATTTTTTCCCCAGATGGCAAACAAGTTTTTATCAGTTCTACTTATTTAGCTGGGCTGTATGATGTTAGGACAGGTGAAAAATTGTGGGAACGTAAACGAGACGGGGGTGGAACTATTGTTGCTTTTTCGTCTGATGGCAAACGAATAGCTTTAAGTAAGTGGAAATCCGTATTGCTTTTAGATGCCAAGACAGGACAGAAATTGCGAGAATTTAAAAATCCTAACCATGTTGAAGGTCTAATTTTTTCACCCAATGGAAAACGACTCCTAATTAAGCATTTGGGCTACGGCAGTAGCTCTCAGTACGTTAACGCTATAATGTGGAACGTAGAAATTGGACGGAAGCTATGGGAGACAAGTAAAGCTGAAAATGATGTTGCTGCTTTTTCGCCCGATGGTAAACACTGTTACACAAGCATTGGAGAGAATGTTCTGGGGCATGGTGTATACGAATTAGATACAGAAACAGGCCGACAACTTCGGAAATATAACAATACAAGTACACTTATCACACTAAGATTCCTTTTTGATAGCAAGGTTATCCTTATGTCTACCGGCAGTAATGGGTTGTTGCTTTGGGATGTACGAACAGGCCAAAAAATATGGCCAGTTCATAAAGATCACCATATACCACCTTATCCTGTATTGAGAGCATTTTCACCAAATTGTCGATTAGCAGTTTCACGGAGAGACGCAACACGCGTTTCTCATAGAAATATTGCTACCATTTGGTATATAGGAACATTTTCCAGAGCGGACAATGGCAATATCAACCTTAAATGATATTATTCATAAGATGACTTGAAAACACTTCGCCTCGCATTTGCAAAACCCACCAACATAGAATCTTTTTCCCTCGAGCTTGTGTCTTTGTTTCTGAAAACTGTACACTTGTTGGCTAGCTTCTTCAGAGCACCCTCAAAACGAGTCGAAAGTTTCCAGCCGGTCTGTCCCCCATACCTTGAATTGAAACTGCTGACATGCTCAATTAGGCCGAGTCTTGAAAGTTTTGCTCTGGCTCGTTGCAGTATTCGCCTGGTTGTGCTGTATTTATTTTCAATATAGACAAGATTGGGTACTATATTGTTTGACCACTTAAGTTCAAACAGGATACAAGCTGCTGCATACTGCTGGTTGCGGTTGCCAGGAAAAAACATTTCAACTAAATCTGAATAATCGGAGATTTCCTTGCGGTGATTGAAACTGATTTTTGTGTATTCGACCATTTGCTTTTTTACCCCAGCCTTTTTGTATAAAATATAGGCTTCGACGCGGGACATAGGGGTCGAAGCCTTGTTAAAAAAAGTGTGGTCTGTATTTATAATTTTCGGTCTGCACCAGAAAATTGGCTATCGTGGGATTTGGGCACCCGGGAGGGAGAATTGATAGGCAAAGAAAGTCGATCCATTAGTATTTACCTTGGACTGGTATATGAGAAAGTCGGAGGGCAAAAGTATTTACTATTGAGTAATGCACTGGCCAAACCATAAAGTCATTAATTGTCGTCAAACTTTGTAAAAAAATGTTCGGTGAACCATCATTTGCTATTTTCTTTAAACGGTTGCTATGGCCATCTAAAGAGGGGCTTTCTCGCATAAGGATAGGCATTTATCGGTTGAATCTTAACTCAAAATGTGTTATAAATTGGAGCGTAAGTTGGGTGTGTTGCTTAGTCCGTCTTCGGCAAGCTAGCAAGCAAAGTGGACGGCAATTTTTGGAGTGAGGTTTGAAATAGGTAAGATGATGAAAAATAGCAAAGCAGAATCTTCTGAAATCGTTGAAATTGCCTCAAAACGTGTCGGCACTTTTGCTGGAAAAGCAGCGGCTATTGGTAGAAAAATTGCCGAACTCAGGGGCAGAGATATTTCTGTCAATATGTTTACACCATCTACTAATGAAAAGAATGGGTTTATACCTGAAGTATTTGCTCTTGAACCTGATGCTGAGGAGCATAAAGCGAGAAAACTTGCAACTAAGGCACTGGTGGCGGCATTAGAATCTGATCTTACAATAGCACGATGCCAGTTGGAGCAGACACGGGATGAAGCTGAAAAAGTACAGTCTCACCTTACCAAACAGATCAAAAACCTAAAAACCGAAAACAAAACATTAGCTTCTGATCTGAAGCAGGCACAAAGTAAAGCCAGCAAGACATCAGACCAGAAAGATAGCGTAGCAAAAGAAGCCATAAAACTGAAATCCAATCTGGCGGCAGCCGAGCGTAAGCTAAATAAATTACAATCCGAAGCTGATAAACAGAAATCTGATTTTTTGTCACAGCTTGAGGATTTACAAACAGAGAAGGATTCGCTTCTTGCTGATCTGGAGCACACACGAGACCAGGCTTACGAAGCTGCGGTAAAAGAAGATGAGTCGAGGGTTCAATTAGCTGCCTTGGAAGAAAAATTTATTGCGTTGCAGCAGGATTTGGCAAAGGTACAATCTGATGCAAAAGAAGCACAATTCGAAAACAACTCACAGCTTACGTCCCTGCAAAAAGAAAAAAAACAGCTTCTTTGTGGATTAGAAAAAGCACAAGATAAGATTGAGAAGCTTCAATTGGAGAAGGAAGCATTGCTCTCGGAGCTGGAACAAGCACGGACTGAGTCTAAGATAGCGTCAGATGGGGAAAAAGAGTTAACCGAGCAAATAGCTTCTCTGAAATCTGAGCTCATAACAACTCAGCAAAAATTAAAGCAAACAAAAACCCAGGCTGAAAAAATACAGTCCCAGCTTGAATCAAAGCTCAGCGATCTGCAAGAAAAGAATGATTCCCTGGCTTTGGAACTCCAGGATGCACACGAAGATGATAACAATAAGACAATGGCCCGCGAGAAATTAGCTAATCAGCCTATTTCTGACCAGAAGAACGTACAGTCTGAACAATATGAGCCCTCTGTCAAACAAAGCGAAGTGATTATCCCGCCTAGGCATGATCAAAAAAACAATGCAATAATATTACCTGATGAAAATATCGACTCGCTGATTGAAGACACTACTATTCAAGGTAGCAATGAGGCTGATACTGAGGAATCGTGCAAACCCGAAATGATGCAGAAACAGCTGCAAGCGGCTAATTTGCCGCGCGCAGCAGACAAAATTATATTTTCAAAAGCACTTTGTGATATTGAAAACGGGGGCGCTGCTGTGCGTGCAGATGCTGTAAAAGCAATATCCGGAATTAGCCATGAATTGTCAGCCAAAGTTCTTGTTGCCCATATGAAGAATGAGCGAACCCCACAAGTAAGGGCCGAGTGTGTTAAAGGGCTGGCAGAATTGGATATGAAAGAGGGGCTTGGGGCTATTGAAAAAGCTTTGAGCGATGAAGCTGCCTGCATTCGTTTAAGTGCCGTGTGGGGGATATACCGTTTGATGGGTTCAGAAAGTGCGATAGCACTTGTGCGAATGTTTTCTGATGAAGATGAAGGTGTGCGAAGACGAGCTATTACATGTATAGGCTGGATGGGTGGGCAAATTGAAGCGATGGATAAACCCAATCCTCGGCATGTTATTGCGGCTCTGATTAAGAATCTCGATGGCACTTCCGAATCAATCAAAAAAGCTGCTATTAGTACGCTGGAAGCTATTACAGGAAAGAGGATGATTGAGTCATCCGTACAAAACCAACAGACTCTTGAGTCTTCGACTTCAAAATGGCAGAAATGGTGGAAGGAGGAATTGTTGCGGTAGAGCAGCCGCTCTTAAATGTTATTCCAATAAGAAAACGACTTTATAGGAGTTGATAAGGCCTGCAGGTCTTTGCACATTTTTTTACGGTTTTTCAGAGTAATATACAGCAGAGGGATCAGGTGAAAAATAATAATCATTGCTATGATAATGTCACTGAGGGACCAGACAAACCTTAAATTAAGAAAAGGGCCAATAAAGACCACAACAAGGAAGAAGATTCGATAATAAAAGAAATTCACGCCTCCGAGATACTTAAAACACCTTTCGGCTATGTGAGCAAAGGCAAAAATCGTTGTAAGAGCAAAAATAATAAGACTTACAACAACAACTATCTGGCCGAGAAAGCCCAAACCTGCCTCAAAAGACTCTGCGGTGAGATATGCTCCGGTTTGATACTTCCAGTTGTCAGTAGAAAGAATCACCAGGCCTGTAATAGTGCAGATTATTATCGTGTCGACAAAAGGGGTCATTGCTGACATAAACGCCCCCTTTGCCGGAGCCTCCTTATTTGCTGCCTGTATAAAGGCGCTTGTACCCATTCCCGACATATGTGAAAACACTCCACGGGAAACACCAAACTGCATTGCCCCAAGAACAGTATACCCGGCAACTCCTCCGGCAATAGAATGCGGCATGAAGGCACAAGAAAAAACCTGACCAAGTGCGTTTGTTGCCTGAAGAGGGTGAGTAATAAGAATAACAACTCCTGTAACAACATAGAGTCCAATAGCAACCGGAGCTATTGAAGAACAATAATTGACGATTTTTTTCAAACCACCCAGAATGACTATGCCTACGCAGAAAGTCATTAAAATTGCGATTACAGGATTAGGGACTCCGAACCTGTTGTGTATCGCATGGGCCACAGAGTTGGCCTGTACCAAATTGTAAAGGACTACTCCCTGAACCAGGATAAGCCCCGCTACCAGCGGAGGGATAAAACTCCATCTTCCCTTCATATATTTTTCAAGATAGACCATCGGCGTGGCAAAGGATGAAGATTTGCCATCAGCAGGAGCCAACTTTATTGCCATGTAAGTGGAAGCCAGTCGGAAAAACATCCCAAAAAGCGAGGATACCCACATCCAGAACAGTGCGCCCGGCCCTCCAAGGTGGATTGCGGTCCCAACCCCTGCAATATTGCCGATTCCTACTGTTGTGGCTACGACGGTGAGAAAAGCTTTTTTGTGCGAAATAATTCGGTCGCTTGGTATTGAATGGCTATTTCGATCAATTTGTAAAAATTCCGGCGGTTTTTTCTTGCCGGCAAGAGCCACAGCACGACGGGCGAGATATAAAAGCATAGCTTTTTTGTACGAAGTATCCTTGTCGCGGAATGATTTGTCATCTCGAATAATTTTCAAAAATACGGATAGACTTTTCCTCCAGGCAATAGCACCAGTAAGGTACACAAACACCAGACCCAGTCCCAGGTAAACAAGGCAAAGCGTTGGATCCCATATCCATTTTGCTAATGTATCGATAGTAATAGTCCTTTATGTCCGCACAAATAAAAAATTCAATCTGACATTTTCCATTTAAACGCTTCAAAAAACTCTGCTACTCTGATTTGTCACTCTCTATCTGATGATCAGGCTGTCGCCACACGCATATATTGGTAGCTATCGCTTCATCCATAGCAATATTACAGTCTTCGCACTCAACTACATAAGTAGGATATCTTTGATGCAGGGTGACAATAACCCCTGGTTTTATATGCAAACTGTCTATCTTGTGGAGTTGCTGGTCGTTTTTGCAGTTGATATAAGCAACTCGTGCCGATTGACCTACCTCTAATTTAACCAGCGGAACAACCGAACTGCTCGCAGTTTTGCTTGACTTCTGGCAACACTGACCTTGGGGTATGGGCAGTCCATGGGGACATAGTTTTGGATGGCCCAGCAGGATACAGATGCTGTCTACCAACTCCGGCGTAACAATGTGTTCAAACTCACACGCACCTGGCTCAAAATCTCCGCCAAGGACATCGTAGAGCAGTCTTTCTGCAAGCCTGTGTGAACGAATCAATTGCCGAGCATAATCGGCTCCGGTTTTTGTAAGGCTTAGTTTGCTTTGGCCCTCTGCCAGATTGATCATGTCTTCGGAAGCAAGTTCATCGATTATATCGCCGTCGTAATCATCGCCCATGGTTTTTCTAAGCACTTCAATCGAATCTTTATCATTTTCTTTCATGTACCACAATTGTTCGAGATGCTCATCTTTTTGACACTTCTTGTTCATCTGGGTTTATCTCCCAAAAATAGAAATTAAAATCAAATTCAAGATGCTTGCTAAAACAAAAGAGGACATATTAATAGCCAACGCCATGGCTATACCAGTCTTAACGCCCATCTCTTTGCAGACCGCAACCACATTGGCAAAACAGGGGAAAAATGTGGCGGTAAGAACCACAGCTACTATGCATTGGGTATAATTAAGTGTGCCGGCATTGACCATTTTAAGCAGAAAGGCTGCGGCTGCTTCGTGCCGGGCAAGCAAAAGGATGCAGGCGTCCACAACATCTACCGGCAAATTGAGCCAGCCTACTACCACTGGATGCAATATAGTTTTTATATGACCAAGCAGGCCTATTTTGTCTGCCAGAAACATTACGACAGCAGCAATAACAAATACCGGCAGGGCTTCTTTTAGAAACCAGTACAACCGGTAATATGTTTTGACAAGGACCGCCCTTATATTTGGCACACGTATAGCAGGCAACTCCTGTAGGAAATCGCTTTGTTTTTCTTCTTTTATGAACTTGTTGAGCACAAATCCAGCGATAAGTTCAACAATTGCCAGCGCCCCGTAAGCTATGAGAAAGGCCCCAAACCCCACTTTCCCCATAATTCCCATACCGATAGCCAACTGGGCTGAACATGGTATAGCAAAGGCGATCAGATAAACTGCTATAAACTTTTCCTTACGAGAACTCAGCCCCCTTGTAGCAAAAGTAGCCATCGTTTTACACCCAAAGGCCAAGACAAGCGGCATAATAGCCTTGCCCGTCAAACCAATCTTTTCAAGCAGCCTTTTGGTAAGAACACAGAGGTTTGGAATATAGCCTATATCTTCAAGAAAACCAAACGCCAGGAAATATACTGAAAGTATGGGCAGCACTGTAACAACTGCGTTAAAAAATCCCAGTGTGAGAACTCCGTAATGGCCGATGAGAAAATCGTGCCAGAAGCCTGATGGCAAAACACCGGTTACATAATTTACTGCGGGCACTACCACTATCAAGTTAAGCATTTCTTCAATGAACCCTGCGCCATGAACCACCAGTAAATAGGTGGTCAAAAGAAATAAAAACAGAATCGGTAAACCGAATACGGGATGCCTGCTTAATCGTGCAAAGGATTTTGAGAATTGACCGGGAGATATCTTTTGTTTTCTGACTGTCTTTTCAGCGATTTGATCCACCCATTTGCTGCGTTTATTGTTCAGGACATGGCTGATGTTTCCTCGGAATTGCTGTTTAATATCATTCGCCAGGTTTTTTGTATGGGCAGCTTTTTCCTGGCCCAATTCAGCGCTTAGGTAATCTGCTATAAATGGGTCATCAAGCAACAATAATGCCGCCTTTTTACGCTTGAACCCGATTTCCTTTGGAAGATGCGAAACAATAGTTGATATGCCATCATCAACAATTTCGCCATACTTCAAATTGCCCTTGCCTTTGCGGGGCCTTTCTATCACTTTCTTAAGTTGTTTTGTGCCAACTCCGTTAATAGCCACCGACTCTATTGCCGGGACACCCAAAAATCTTGACAATCCGGCAGAGTCGATCCATACCCCTTTTCGTGAGGTTTCATCTATTGAGTTAAGGGATATCGCCATAGGTATCTCAAGCTCAAGCAGATCGGAGGTGAGAGTTAGTGATTGCTTCAGCCGGTTGGCGTCAATGCACTGGATAATCATATCTGGTCGCTCTTTGAATATCATATCCCTTACGACCAACTCCTCCTGGGAATGAATATAAAGACAATGAAGGCCCGGCGTATCAATAACCTCATAAGCCTGGCCATTGATTCGGCATCTACTTCTTTTCATATCCACTGTAGTGAGCGGATAGTTGGCTACCAATGTGTACTCGCCAGTCAGATTATTGAACACCTGGCTTTTACCCGTATTGGGTAATCCCACAATTGCAATTTTTTTTATAGCAAGACAACTGTCTGTGTCGTCCTTTCCCCTAATGTCCTTGAAGTTCATCCTGCACTCCTATAAGGCTTTGCAGTTGACAAATTTTCGTTAAATCTTAACATGATGGGTCACGAATCGGATGTAATCGAAAAGCTCTTATTTAAGAATACTATTTTTGTTGGAGATAATGCTTGTGCTGGTAATAATAAAAACTTCGGCACTTTTGATCGTTTCAAATCTGTTTATGACATTCGCATGGTATGGACACCTTAAGAATCTTTCTGGTAAAATATGGTATATTGCTGCGATCGTAAGTTGGTCCATTGCCTTTTTCGAATATCTATTTCAAGTGCCGGCCAATCGTATCGGCTACACTGCCCTAAGCCTGCCGCAGTTGAAAATACTTCAGGAAGTAATCACTCTGTCGGTATTTGTTCCTTTTGCCGTTTTTTATATGAAAAAACCGATAAACCTGAACTATTTATGGGCAGGCCTGTGTCTAATGGGAGCGGTTTACTTTATCTTCAAGTCCTAAGGGCGAGCTTAGCTTTTGTTTGTAGTTTTTCTTTTTTTTGCGGAACTTTCAGAATCTTTATCAGGCAGGATAACCCACTTAAATAATGCCACAACCGCGGCAAGTTTTGCCACGCACAACAGGATAAATGTTTCAGCTATCAATTGAGTAACCTTAAATTTAGGGATGGGTATAGACTATCTTCTTGGTAGGACAAGGTGTTTATTTTGACAACTCTGTAACATTTCACGTGCTGTTTTTATAGAGCCCCCATTTTACCCGATTCCATACTCGCTCGTGAAAATAATAAACAGCCAGCTTTACAATGATTTCGACTGCGCCAACTGAAAAGGCAATGCTCAGTTTACCAACAAATATCCAAACTAATATGACCGTTGTTATAGTGGCGCAAAGACGCCAAGTAAGACTTTTAGTAAAGCTTCTTTTGGGACTTGCGTATTTCATATCAACCTGTATCTGAAAACCGCGATGCGTAGCTAAGGATAGTCTTCTTAACAATATTTTCCAAATCTTTGGCGGTACGAAAAAGTTATATCTTTCAGAAATGAAGAATAGAAATTGTGCTACTCTTTGATTTTACAAGGCGGTGCCTGCTCATCTTCACGCCTTACCAAATCGGCGATTGTTGTACGGCTGTATACCTCTGAAATCACGTTATGAATCTCTTCCCACATACCCATAAAGATACACTGTGAGCGAAGCGGGCATTCGTTGACATTAGATTTGCCAATAATACAAGCCGTCGGGCCTATTGGACCCTCGACAAATTCGATTATCTCTCCAACGGCAATTTCATCCGGCGGACGAATAAGTACATAGCCGGGATTACTACCCCTGTGAGATTCAACAAAACCAGCCTGTTTGAGCTGACTGAGTATACTTTCGAGAAATCGCTGGGGAATGGCCTGAGCTGTGGCAACGTCGACAATTTTTGTGGGGCCATCGTCTTTACGTTTCGCCAGCTCAAAAATCGCCCGCAGAGCATATAAACATTTCTGTGAAACCTGCATTTTATGTCCTTAAGTAGCAATAATTCTAAAAAGCACGCCTATCTAATCAACCAATTCAACCAACTTGCTTAACATGATAAACAAACAACGGATGTGTGTCAACATGTTTTTCCGCCTGTTTTTTCCCGTTCATCTTTACAGACGCTCTACATTTGCTTATACCCCGGCCCGCTGCCGCCTTCAGGTACCGTCCACCGGATATTATCAAACGGGCATTTTCGCTGACACGATTTGTCGTGCAGACAATTGGAGGGATTGGCGGCCCTTAGCTGGCCTTCGATAACATCATATACACCACCCGGACAGAAAGAAACGCAAGGTCTGCCGAATTTCGTTGCGCAGCTATTTTGACAGATGGCCGGAACAAGAATGTCTAAATGGCACCGCTGATCTTCTCGATGCTGTGTATGTGCAAGTGCTGTGAAAGCGGCCTTATCAAACTCTTCGCCGCCGGCGTGCTTGAAGCGAACAGAAGTTGTCTTATCATAATCCTTTTCTATATTAAATTTCGGTAACAGAGGGCCTAATGCTGAAAGCGGCAGACCAAGCTCCGGACCAAACTTAGCGATTGTTTGCCTGGAATTCTTTGCTGATCGCATCTCTTTTCCGATATTTGATGCCTCCAGGAGCCTTGTATATTTAACGGCGGCCAAAACCGGCTGTTCAAGGCTCTCGGCAACCACTTTGCCCGCCAACATGCCCGACTCAATTGCGTTGTGCAGCCCTTTTATCTTCAGCATATTCACAAAGCCGGCCGAATCGCCCAATATCAGAACGTTGCCATTGCCGATAGCATCGGTTTGTATATCTCTGGGGATAGCATAATATCCGCCCTCCGGTATCATCTTTGCGCCAGCTTCAACGACTTCGCCTCCATCGATAAACGGCTTAACAAACCGATGTTCCTTAAACTGCGTTAGTGCCTGCTGCGGATTAAAATCACAGTATTTCCAGTCCGCACCAACTATTATTGCCGCCATAATCTGATTTTCGCCGTAACTATACAAAACCCCTCCACCGAACATATTCGGCCCGATTACCGGCGTCCATAGAGGATAACCCATCGCATGTACTACTCGGCCATCGCCAAATTTCTCGTACTGCTGCGGGCTTACTTTTATGATTTCTTTTATTCCAACCGAATACAACTGATTGCCCTGACGCTGGAGCTGCGCTTTCTCAGCAAACTTTTCTGTTACAAGACCGTCACAGCCCTCTGCCAATATCACAAAATCGGCACCAATAACCTCGCCTGAAATAAAATTCGGCTGAGGCTTCCCTTCTTTATCACGACCTTGGTCTGCTAACTTTACTCCCATTGCTGTGCATTTAGCCTGGTCCCAGATTATATCTTCGACGCCGAAACTGGTCGCTATTTCCACACCGAGCTGCTTGGCAATATCGCCCAGCCATTTTGTCAGCCTGCTTACAGAAACAATATAATATCCCCTGTTTTTCATTTGCCCAAAGCCAAGCCTGAATAATTTAGCTAACGTAACGGCAAATGAAATACCTAACGACCACTTTTTACCTGCTAAAAACATCACCTGGTCTTTTGTTACCTTTCGGCTCAATATCTCTTTGGCCTGTTCAGTTTGTCGCCAATCGCCAACGGCCTCATCAAGCAGCCTATGCAAAGGCCCAGGCTCCATAACCGTACCGGAAAGGTTGTGTCCGCCCAATTCACCCGATTTTTCCACAACGCAGACCCTGATTTCAGGTCGAGCTTTTTTCAATTGTATGGCACAAGCCAGTCCTGCCGGCCCTGCACCAACTACTAAAACGTCTACCTTGCTGTCATCTTTTTTTTCCAAAACTATATAGCCTCCAGTCTTTTAACAAATTGCGGCACAACATCTTCAACTTTTGCAACCATGTAATAATCAGATTGCTTCAAAATCGCTGCTTGTGGGTCATTGTTTACTGCAACAATCGTTTCGCTGTTTGAAACTCCTATCATATGTTGAATCGCACCCGATATACCCAGGGCAAGATAGAGTTTCGGAGCGACTGTGCTCCCAGTCTGTCCGACTTGATGTGCCCGCTCGATAAAACCCTGCTCAACTGCCGCCCGTGAAACACCGCGAGCGATCTGAACGCCAAGCCTTTTGCCTAATGTACCGCACAGTGAGTTTGTTACATTATGGTAGTTATCACGATTTCCCAACCCCTTGCCGCCACTGACTATTATCTTCGCCCCCGCCAAATCAACACTGCCTGTGCTTGCTTTGGTACTGACAATCTCCAGGCTAAGATCGTCTGCACTAATCGCAACTTCATGGTTGATTATCTCACCTTTTCTCGAATTATCAGCTTTTGCTTTTCTCATTACGCCCGGCCTGGCTGTAGCCATCTGTGAAATTGAGTCTTTCGTGCAGATCGTAGCCATCACATTACCGCCAAGGGCCGGACGAGTCTGCATCAATATCCCAATCAGACCTTTCCTGGAATTGTCCCTTATGTCAAGCGAAGTGCAATCCGCTGTCAGTCCGCAACGCAATCGATACGATACCATCGGTGCCAGAATCCTGCCCCAAGGCGTCGCGCCAAACAAAACTATTTGTGGCTTGTATTTGCCGATCACATCTGCGATCACCTTGCGATGCAAAACAGGATCAGGCTCGGCAAGCAGCTTATGCTTAACTGCGTAAACATTGTCGGCGCCATAAGCAATCATTTTTTTCGCTGCCGCCGCCACCGCACTACCCGCAATGACCACTCCAACATTGAGTCCTAAAGAATCGGCAAGCTGTCTGGCTTTGCCGAGAAGTTCCAGCGTTGTCGCATCAACCTTACCGTCAGCCTGCTCTGCAACAACCCAGACATCGCCGCTATAACTTGGGCGAACTTCCTGCAAGCCTGCGAGCATATCACCCAATGCCTTTTCAGGAAAACATCCGTTCCCGGCAGCCAGAATTTTTTCTCGTGTCCGTTTATCAATACAACTGACATCGCTTATGCCCAATCTTCTAAGCCCATTGCCAATAATTTTATAATTTTCAATTTCCTTTTCCGTGCTTTCAAAACTTCTTTCAAACTTCTCGTTTCTTTTTTCAGGCAAAACATATTCTGGTTGAATTGTCTTAACTGTCGCAGTTTTGTTATTCTCAAAACTATCCAAAAGCACTTTCACTAAACTATCGGTATCATTGATTCGGCGACACTTTCTTGTGGTTTGGCTTGGCGGAAATACTCTTATAACACGAGTCTTTGACCCACTCGAACCGACACTGCCGGCTTCAATATCCGCTGACGTCCATTTGACAATTTCTGTCTTGTTCGCTCGTAGCGTCCCTTGCAGCGTAGCAAAAAGCGGATACTCGTATTTAGCTACCGTAATTACACATGGCATCCGTTTGGCAGCAACTATCTGATCGCCCCCACCGACAATCCGCCTGAATTCAAATCTACTATTTTTGTACTCAACATCTGTCACATAAGCCAAACACGGAATCGCCATCTCTTCTGCGATTTGCGCCGGCACCTGAGCTGTATCGCCATCTACAGACTGCATCCCGCAAACAACAAAATAGTCATCGTCGCCATCGAAAAAATCTTTGACTATTTTCCTGATGGCAAAGGCCAATGGATTTGCCGTCGCAAACGTATCCGCTCCGCCAAGTGACCTGTCACTTAGCAATACACCAACATCAGCGCATCGGCTCAGTGAATATCGCAAAACGTCTTCGGCCATCGCAGGGCCCATAGTCAGACAAACTATTTTCCCCTCGTCGCCGTCCAATTGCCTCATATGACCAGCCATCGCCAGAGCCTGCGCGTCAAGCTCGTTAATTACACTGGCAAGTCTTGACCGAACGAGCGTACCCGTCTCAGGATCAAACGCATTGCCCGCAATCCGGCTTACATCCGGAACCTGCTTTACCAATACGATAAAATTACTCATACTAAGTTATCACTCCGACAATTCCTGCACCGAGTAAAATCCAGATAGGATTTACTTTGTATTTGAATAAACAGATAATGCTTACCGCTGCGATTAAAATGGTCTTAGTATCTACCAGTGAACTTCTGCCTATACTAACGCCTGCGTCAAAGACCATGCCGATAACCGCGATACGTGCCCCGCGAAGGAAATTTGCTAATATCTTGTTCTCACGGAACTTTTTTATCGCCTCGGTGGCAAGGCAAATCATTATAAACGACGGCAATATCACACTTACGGTAGCAACTATCGCACCCAAAATCCCGCAGGCCTTATAGCCTATGAATGTCCCGGAAACTATTACCGGCCCCGGCGTAATCTGCCCTAAGGTTACCGCGTCAACAAATTCGGTGTGGGTAAGCCAGCCATAATTAGTGACCACCTCTTTTTCTATCATTGGGATTATGACGATGCCGCCACCGAAAGTGAAGGTGCCGATCTTCAAAAATACCCAGGCTAATTGAAATAAGGTAGTTATCATTATGGCAAAAGCTCTTGAGGGTCATCATGATAAAGAACTATACCTACCAGGCCGCAAAGTCCTACTATTACCACAATGTCCAGCTTAAAAATCATTGATGAGGCAAACGCCCACAGCAAAACGCAGAGTTCACGATAATCCTTCATTTCCGCTTTGCTAAGCCGCAACGCTACAGACAATATTAAACCGGTAACTGCGGCACCAAGGCACTGAAGAACACCGGCAACTTTAGGTGTTACGCTGTATTTGTCGTAAAGCATCGCTAAAACAATCATAATCACAAATGAAGGCAGAATAAAAACCAATGTCGCGATAAACGCACCGTACCACTTCTTTAGTTTGTATCCGGTATAAGTTACAATATCCATCGTTACCGGCCCGGGCAAAACATCACCCAGCACAGCGCCTTCGAGAAAATCTTTATCGGTTAAAATCTGTTTTTCATGAACCAGCTCATCCTGCAAAAGAGTAAAAACCGCCATCGGCCCGCCAAAACCGAAACATCCGATCTTGAAGAACAGAAACCACTCTTTAAACTTGCCGGCGACACTCTGCTTTTCTTCTTTTCCGCGCGCCTTGACGTATTTGTCCCGATACAAACCGACCAGTGACTTTTGCAACAGTTTGGCTTTATTTTTATCACCAGCCTTGCGATATAATTTCAATGCCTTCTGCCAGAGTCCGACTGCGATTTCAAGGCTCTCGGCATCCTCTGAACGCCCGGCAATGTGCAATCCACGCCGATACAACTGGTCTGCTTGTTCTCTCGTTTTTTGGGGGTCCATAGAGATATGTTTTCTTGATGCTTTTTTATGGGGCTTTCTTAGGAGGTGGGGTAGCTCCCTCCATTTCCCCTTCGCCGACAAACACTGTAGATTTTACTTTTTTGCCGTCCCTGATGACTTTTATCTTTACAGTCGATTCCGGAGCAGCGCGAGCTACGACAGAGGCGAACTGCTTAACACTTTTGATCTTTCGTCCGTTGAATCGAACGATTCTGTCACCTGCTTTCAAGCCTGCCTTTTGGGCATTGCCACCGATGTAAATCGATTGAATTATTACACTTGATTTACCTTGCGTCGCAGCCACTTCCATCGCCAATTCCCGTATGAGCACCTTCTTTACAGGAATACCTTCTGCACTTGAAGATTTGCCCCAATCGGGGCTATAAAGTGGGCAATCCTTCTGATTACATCTGCCCTGAGCATCGAGAATCCCGCCGGCACACTTAGAACATTTAGTCGCAGCAGCATTGCGAACCTGAAGATTTTGGGAACCCCAATTCGGGCTGTAATTGGGACATCCGCGAACATTGCATCTGCCCTGGACATCAAGAAGCCCTCCAACGCAGTAAGGGCATGGCCATGAAGCGGTGTTCTTTCCCCAATTCGGGCTGTAAATTACGCATCCACGCATATTACATCTTCCTTGAACATCAAGAACGCCATTGCAATATGGGCATGGCCTGGCAGCAATCGTTTGTAAAGAACCTCCCTGCGGAATCGATTGGGCAACTGAAGAGTAATCTGTTACCTGGCCACAGGATGCGATAATTGCATAAACAACCATACCGACAACTAAAACACCTAACGCCCAAAGCCAATATTTTGCCCGGATAGCGATACAATCCTGTTGCTGTGATGTTTCATCGGTTACGGTTTTTTTACCCATACGATACATACAGACCTCTACTTGTTTTTTTTCTTGCATGGCGGGCGTCTACGGACATCAACATTGGTAACCGGAAGCAACTGCACTGACACTTCGGAAACACTCTTAATTTTCCTGTGCAAAATATTCTTGATTTTTGCGATGGTTTCCAGCCCGGCACTAAGGATCAAGTCACCGCCAACAAAAACATTCATATCAACCAAAAGTCTGCGTCCTGCAAGCCTTACCTTCACATCCTCTACTCGTCGAACACCTTCAATTTCTTCGACAAGGTTCAGGATGTGGATTTCTTCGTTCCGCAGAGAAACGTCCATTAGCCCATTAATCGCTTTTTTTGCACCGTCCCATGTTACTTTGATTATCATAGCTCCGATTGCAATTGCCACGACATGGTCGAGCGAGGCCAATCCCATATTGCAGCCTATAACAGCTACTATTACTGCTATCGAAGTGCCCACATCAGCCCTGCTGACTTCGGCATTTGCTAAAATGACGGTACTCCCCAGTTTCTCGCCCGCGCATCGACCGTAACGATAAGCCAGCATATTAGCGATAATTGATATGACAGCAGCAACAATCGCAATCAGTTTTGGCGGCTTCTCAGGGCCGACCATCGCCATCTCGACAAAAGAAAACAGTATAAAAGCTATCGCCGCAAGCATAAGCGCCATATTCACCACGCCGGATGCAAGAAATTCTACCTTACCGTAACCGTAAGGAAATCTCTTGTCGGGGCCTCTTGCCGCCAGTCTCATACTTACGATAACAACCAGAGTTATAATGAAATTCGCCATAGATTGAAAAGAATCGGTAAGAAGCGATTTGCTATGGCTGATAAGAGCAAACGAGCCCTTGACAAAAAACAAGCTCAGGTTAATGCCTAAAATTATCCACTCTACTTTTTTTCCGCATTCTATACAACGCTGACGAATCATTTTTTATACCTATTCTGCTTAAAAAGTGCTATATACAGTAACTTGTTTTACAGAAGCTGGTTACCGGCCATAAACGCACATTTTATCACCCTAAAGGGTGTTACTCACAAACAATATTAACATTTCCCAAATACTGAATTTTCTCATCAATACTTTGCCGGATTTTATTTGAAATATCGTGAACTTCTGTAATTGTCTTATTGACAGGCAGTGAAACATGCAGATCAACCCAGACAGTTCTGCCTATTTGTCTCGTTTTTATGTTCTTTACACTTCTAACCTCGGGCATATCAGAGACAATCTGATTTATTAAGGAGATGTCACCTTCTTTGATCGCACGGTCAACAAGCCCGCAGCCACCTTGATAAAGAAGCTCAATGCTAAGATATATCAAATGGCCAGCTTCGAATATCGCAACGATAGCATCAAGGCTGCGATAGCCCATCATGCCGGCTGTGATAGCGATGGCTACTGCCAATGAGGAAATCGCGTCAGCACGGTGATGTTTACCATGAGCGGCAAGAGCAGGACTGTTTAGTTGTTTATGTGCACAAATGTTAAAGTGATAAATCACCTCGTTGGCAATAACCGAAACAATAGCCGCCCCTAATGCTGCCCAATGTGGCGGTGCGTGCTCTCCCATAAAAACAATCTTGATACAGTCGGCAACGAGGTAAATTGTTGCGCCTAAAATAAGAATACTCGTAAAGACGCTGACGACATATTCTGCATTACCGTGGCCATACGGATGTTTTTTGTCCGCTGGACTTGTCGATATCTTCAAGCCGATCAATACCGCAATGCCGGAAATAACATCGTGCAGAGAATACAACGCACTGGCTGTCAATGCCCGACTTCGTGTAAGTATGCCAATAACGCCTTTGAAAATCGCCAGAAACAGACTGTCCCAAACACCAATCCAGGACATTCTTGTCGCACACCTGGCGCACTTGGTTTTTTCAGACATAACGTTTGACAATTCTACATACATATAAAAAAACCTTTATGTTTTTGGGACATCTGCCGGCTCATAATGAATAATGATTTTGTCAATCTCAGAAAAACAGTCGTAAATCTCCTCTTCTATTGATGAGGCTATATCATGGGCGTCCTGAAGTTTTTCTATATCCATAGTTATCTCGGCCTCTATAAACTTATATCTGCCTGAACACCTGCCGGAAAGTTGGGTAACAGCCTTAACGGGAGAAAAATTAAAAAAGACTTTTCTAATATCGTCGAGCATTTCAGTCTTTATAGAAGCATCTAAAAGCACCTTCACGGAATCGGCAAGTATTGTCCAGCCTAATTTGGCAATCAATATGATAATAATAACAGCTACAAAGCGGTCGAAGTTAGGCTTCCACAAACTTAAAAGGAGAGCTACAAGAACGCCGACCGAAGAAAGCAGGTCGGTGCCAATATGTTTAGCATCCGCCACCAGACTTGGAGAGCCGACTTTTTTGCCTACTTTCATTTCGAAACGCGAGAAAAGAAACATCAGAGCGATTATGCCCACAAGTCCTAAAACGGCTATAGGAATACTAGATACAACGGCAGTTGGGTCGGCATGAATAATCTCTTTTACGATTTCATAGGCAGCAAAGAAAATAAACAGCGATGTTGTCAAAGAAGCTAAATTCTCAACCTTATACAGCCCATAGGGAAAGGTACTGGATTTTCGTTCTGATATCTTAATGCCCGCAAAGATACCCAATGACGCAAAGACATCTATGAGTGAATGAATTGCATCCGCTCTTAAAGCAATGCTTCCCGAAAGAACGCTAAGGCCGTACTTGAGAAGTACAAGCAGAACGTTAAACCCAACTGATAAAAGAGCCACATACGCAAAGCTCTTTTGAGTTTCTGTGCTAACAGTCTTTGCTGTCATGGAATCCCTTTTTCCTTCTATGGTGTGGACCACCTATGCCAGGGTTGGTTCTTTTGATCTTATCACTGCTGCACTTGGGACAAACCATCTGGCGTCCGCTTCCCAAAGGCACCTTCCACTCATGCCCGCATCCCAAACATTTAAATTCTCTCATAACTTCCATAATTTACGCCTCCGGTATACCAACGCTAAAACATTGTTATTGCTTTTAGGCCAATGCAACTGTGCTGTTTTGCGATTGCCGACTGCGACAGGCGTTGTCAAATCCTTCACAAAAAGCACCGGCCAATTCCTTGAAGCGAGACGATTTTGGCCTTACTGCTTTTTCTGATGCTTCGTCTCCAGCGTGCGTTGAGTAGGCCTTTGTGAATCCTTCCGAGAAGCCCTGCTTTACATCACCAACTATTCTTTCCAGCAGTTTCGGATTCTTCTTTTTCAAAATTTTATACCCGATGTATCCTCCGACGACAACGCCAGCACCAGCACCAAGGCCAGCTCCAATTATTAAACCGCAATCTGACATTTGATTACCCCTTTATTAATTTCGCTTGATTAAAATCCCGGTAAAACTTGAGTTTCAGGCGTCCCTGGTAATGTCAGCGATTCCATCAAGCCAGCCGGTTGGCCCTGAATGCCGCCAGGCCTTGGCCCTAAGCTGAATTTAATATTGGCCTTTTTCCCATCACGGTAAACAGACAGCTTCATTTTATCACCGATTCCTTTGGCACCAAGCAAATCTGCGAGCATCGCCTCGTCCTTCAAACTTCGATTATCAACTCGAACTATAACATCACCGTTTTGAAGCCCGGCTCCAATACACGGAGAACCTGCAAATACTTCCGTCACTACAACCCCTCTTGCCATCGGCAATCCGAGAGAAGCCTTCATCTGCTCATCAACCGGGCATGTACGTATTCCCATCCAGCATTGACCGCCTTGGGCATTCCCGACGGGACATGCTACTCCGGGCGGTGGACACGGTAAAGCCACCTGTCGCATTGGCCCACCCGGAGGGCACCATGGATTTTGGCCGCTGCCTCGTTGGAACGCCACCGCTGATGCCTGACGCCTCGACCCTCCCGGCGGGCACCACGGATTAAGACCGCTACCTCGCTGGAATGCCACAGCCGCGGCTTGACCTGCGCCGGTTTCTATAAAATCTGGAAACGCCGCCGTGGCAGAATCGATTGGTCT
Source organism: Planctomycetota bacterium (assembly GCA_042569785.1). Classification (GTDB taxonomy): domain Bacteria; phylum Planctomycetota; class Phycisphaerae; order Sedimentisphaerales; family Anaerobacaceae; genus JBHPGW01. Next base: position 40,298 of record JBHPGW010000001.1, read on the forward strand.
GGCAAAACCGATGCCGCTAAACGCCTGAGTGGGCGAATAGATAGCTGTGTTAATACCGATCACCTCGCCGTTTATATTAACCAGAACGCCGCCGCTTGAACCGGGATTGGTCGGTGCATCGGTCTGGATAAAATCTGTAAACTTCTGGTTGCCAACGGTCATCGTGCGTCTGGTATTGCTGACAATTCCGAACGTTGTGGTCTGCTGCAATCCGAACGGACTTCCAATAGCCAATACCTCATCGCCAACAGATACTCCGCTGGAACTACCCATCGGTGCCGGCGTGAAAACTTTGCCGTTACCAGCTATTTTCAAAATAGCAAAATCAAGCTCTGGCGCCTCATCGATCAAATCTGCCTGATAAGTCTTGCTCGTCTGGCCTGTATATACAGTAACTGCTATTTTCTTAGCCCCGTGAATTACGTGATGATTAGTTAAAACATACCCAAGACGATTGACAATCACACCGCTGCCGCCTTTACCTCTGGCCTGAAATTTGGGAATAATCTGTTGCTGCTGCTGTTGTTGCATACCTTGCTGACTGCCTGTCGGCGGTTGAAATAGAGGCTGATAGTTACCTGCCGAGCCACCACGCATTATTTGCATTTGCATCCCGCATCCGGGACAACCGGGACAGTTAAGCGACCCGGCAAGGCCCTGACGACAAGGCATAGTAATACAACACCGAGGACAATTCCAATAACCACCAGCATTCATTCGCCCGCCCCATACATATTGTGCACTGCCGCCAAAACCGGAATAGTTATCTACAGGCTGTTGATTTTGAGGTTGTTGCGTTTGAGGCTGCCCAGGGGCATTCCATGGCGATTGTGACTGGTTCATTTGTATCCCGCAACTTGGACAGCCCGGACAGTTGGCAGAACCAACAGTATTTCTTGGGCAAGGCACAGAAGTACGGCAATTTGGGCATACCCAATATTTGCTTTGAGCCGCTACAGGCGGTGAAACATTCGGAGTTTGCCGAACAGGCGTATTTTGTGCCGCGACTGGCTGGGTCTGTGTCGGGATTCGGCAGATTCCAGGCGAACCTTCTCGCATCATCGGTTTTTGACAATTCGGACAATTCACCGTATAGGCTGGAACCCCTCTTTGATGCGGCACCGTCGTTCCGCAACTCGGACATACCAAATTGCCAATAGGCCCCATTGCATACCCACCCATCCTGCCGGGCCGTGAATTGTTCAAGCTCCAATCTGGACTGTAATTGGGACATCCCTGAACATTACATCTGCCTTGAGCGTCGAGAATCCCGTTGATACAATTAGGACATCTCATTCCGGCAACATTTCTGATTTGAGAGCCTTGCGAGCCCCAGTCCGGGCTGTAAATAGGGCATCGGGTTTGATTACATCTTCCCTGTGCGTCGAGGATTCCGTTGCAATAAGGGCACGCAGTTGCGGCAACCCGTTGCGGCTGAATATTTTGAAACTGCATGTCCTGGCCCGAAGCGGTTAACCCCAACCCAAGCGTTTGGGCTACAGGCTGAACCTGAGCAGCATTATTAAACAAGCCGCCGGTATCGGTATTAATGCTTACCACCGAAGGTGCCACCCGGGCGATAATGTTCTTGTACGATACCTGTGTTGAAAAGGCCGCCGGTTTAAGTCCGAGTGCACTCTGTATCTGCTGTTGGGAACCCGGCCCCCAATCTTCGGCCAGGTTAGCCTGCAATCTGGATTGAGACGCATCAAAAACACGCCGCTGTTGGCGATCCCAAAAAAGAACCACCACAACAACAACCAGGATAATGAACACAATTAGTACGGTTAATAAGTTTTTATTGTTTCGCATATCTTTACCTTTATACCTTTACACTTTCCATTGGCCACATCACGTCACCTCACCTGATTCACAGAACTTATACACACTGTCACTGCGAGAAGGTCGAAGGCAGGCGCCGCAGTCCCAACCTTCCTGCCTTTATAAACATTCAGGTTTTATTCCGACTGTTGTTTTGCCCGAAATGTTCTTCTGATTGCGATGGCTATTGTCAGACCGCCTCCTACGACTAATCCCAGGGCGACCAGGCCTTGGATGATTTCAACAACAAACCACCAGCAATAAACAAACGCCCAAATACCAAGTGCCAGAGCAATTGCACCAAAAATTCCTAATCTCATTTTGTTTCCTTTCTGCTTTATATTTTTACGTATTTCTGTTTTTTATTTTTACTTTTTTGACAGTTTTCTTCTTTTTCTTGGCTTTTTTCTTTGTTTTTACCCGCTTTTTACCCGCAATTTCCTGCTCTATCGCGGCAATTCTTTTTTCCGCATCAATCTGAACAGGCGTCTTAACTGCTTGTTTTGGCTTGCTTGGTTTTTCTCCCAGTAGGCCTCTAACGTGACAATCAACCCACCTGCCAGCCATCACCGATATACCTGCCATAACGCCAATGAATTCGGGTATAGCCGCGATGAACCTCAACGGTTTTCGGTCATCGTTCTTTCCAGTAGCCATAAAATGCTCCTATATTTGCTTAGAGTTTGTTTATACGCTGTTTCAAAACACCAACAACTTGAACGACTTATATTTACTACACCCTCATGTAATCCAACTATTTCAAAGTCATGCCGGCTCTACGCCGATATCAGAAACTGTCTCTGCTGCAACTTCTACAGTCTGTCGCGGCTGTGTAGCATTTTCATAGCCAGCCTTGAATGCTTCCTTTACACCAGAGGTGACATTACAAATTTTTGTGTGCAATTTATCGCCGAGGGCAGGGCATTTTTTGCGAATGACTTCCGCTGCTACCGCACCGACAAATACTCCGCCTAACAGGATTCCAAGGTCTTTTAACATTTTTGACTCCTTTTTCTGACTATAGTCATAATTTGCTTTTTTTTATTCCGGGTATTCTTCAGACCACCACTGTCGCCAACGGGCGATCAGTTGTTGAGTGGCTTTTTCGTCTTTTGGGAACGGGCCGCTCATTTTTTTGCCGGTAATCGTTTTTAATGCAGTTATGATAGCTTTTCGAATTGTTTTTTCGGGATCACTTAAATGTTCAATAAGTGCAGAAACAACTGCTTTGCTTCGCAGATTGGCCATAGCCTCAATAGCTGCCTGGCGTACCGAAAGACTACCATCATCCAGCAGCTGAACTAATTCTGCCGCAAATTCTTTTTTGCCAAGCCAGCCAATACATACCACAGCCCTGCGTCGTATACTTTCATCTTCATCGGAAAGCATCTTTATCAGTGCAGGCCCGCTTTCGGCACCTGCTAAACGGTACACTCCTCTTACAGCGGCCAAACGCACTAAGGCAACCTTATCGGTCAAAGCGTTTTCAATCGTCGGCAATCCTTCGATCATATTCAGTGCCGCCAAGGCGTTTATACACTCAGACCGCACTTGCGGCACAACTTCTGTTTTCAATTGGGTAACAAGAGTTCTGACAGATAATTCATGCCGGATACTGCCAATTGCTTTGGCTGCATCAATACGTGCCATTTCATCTCTGCTGGCCAAATCAGATAAAGCTTTAATAAAGATTATCTTTTCGGTTGCGCCGTCGAAAACAGCAGTGTTCGCGTCTTCAACCGTTACTTCAGCAAGGGCTATTTCTGTTTCGACAACTTCGTCAGCAGCCAAAGCTTCCAGTTGCTGCTCTGTTTCGGCAGGCTCGTTTTCAATGATTGCAGCAGCAGAAGACTCGAATTCTTTTTCGATAATTTCTTCCTCTGCTTCTTCCACGGAATTTTTAGAAATATCTTCTATAATCGGAGACGTAATCTCATCGACCACCGGTTCGGCAGTGGTCTCGGCTTGTTCGGCATCTGGCGTGACATTGTCCGTCTCTGACTGAGCTGTTTCAGTGAACTGCTGTTCGAGTAATTTGATTTTACAAAGTTTATCTTGGGCCTCTTCTAAATCAGATGTTAGCGACTCATTTTTTGTTTGTAATGCGTCAAGTTGCAATTTAAGTTCATCCTGTGTGTGATTAGCCTGATCATATACTTTTTGGAGCTCCATTTTTGTCGCGGCAAGCTCTGATTCCAAAGAGTTCACCTGCTCACCTGCCGTGTTTTCGCAGACCGTCAACTCTTCAGCCTGTGATTTTGTTTGTTCCAGTTCAGCAATTAGGGATTCTTTTTCATTTTGTAAAGTCCTTACTTGTGTGGCAAGTTCGTTCTGTGCCTGCTGAAGTTTATCTTTGGTTGCATCAAGTTCGGATTGCAAGGCAGTTATCTCTTCAGTTAACGTATCCTTGTCGGCAGTCATTTCATCGGCTTTCGATCTTGCCTGAGCCAGATCGGTAAGCAAAGATTCTTTTTCTTCCTGCAAGGCCGTCAGCTGCGAATTCAGTGGAGTATTTGTCCCTTCGGCCTGGCTCCGCATTTCTTCAAGTTCAGCTTTGGCAGCTTGGAGGTCGGATTCCAATTTAGTCACCAACATTCTCATTGCACGCCTGCTTGAAGTTGCTTCTTCGGCGCCTGGATCAAGAGCAGCAGACGGCTTAAAATCGACTTGTGGCTGGTCATCTACATCTTCGCCGGTCGGTTCTGCAAGCTGAGCGTATGGGTCTTCTGCGGTATCAGTGTGAGGGTCAACTCCCGCAATTTTTTCGCCGCATTGCTTGACTGTCTTTGAAAAACGGCTGGCTATTTTAAAACTTTCTCCGACAAGCTTTCCAGTTCCTTTGGCTAAACCCAAAGAGACGTTGGCAAGTCCGGCCTTGGCAATTTTAGCTTCGTCGGTTGTTTCAATAACATCAGTTTCAACAACAACATTTTCCGTATCCATTACAGGGTCCTATACAATTACTAAAAATCAAATGGATTCCCGCCTTCGCGGGAATGACAGGGTTGCAAATGGTCTTAGAAAATTCTGCCGCCATTGCCTTGAGCATTTGTGTTATTTTGCTGGAAGTTGGACTGAGTATTCTGTTGAGTATTCTGCTGCTGTGGCCTTACGCCCCATTCCTCCAGCAGGTCTATTTTGGTTTCAATGCGACGCAACTCAATAGCCCGCTGCTGCTGCCTATCCCAGAAAAACATCAAAATAATAACAACGATAACCGCTGCAATAGCAATCGTCAGTATGTTATTATTCGCCCAACTTGGTAGATTTACCTTATTAGCTTCCTTGGTCATGATTATCCTTTCTTTTCAATTTTTATTATCAGGGTTTATCTTGCCTGTCTGGCTGATCGATTTAAGTTTTTCGCTGTAACATAAACGTCATACATTGCCCAGAGTACCAGCGGGATATTCAAGATTCCGAAGCTAACCATCCAGAACACAATTCCAATTGCCAGCACCAGAATTCCTTTGGCTAATTTGCCAACATATATGTGGCCTGTACCCACGAGCAATAAATTCAACAAACTTGCCAGTATCGGATCTTTTCGCATATCAGCCCCTTTCAAACTTCAGCTTTTTCGATTTCTTCCTCAGTTACCAGTGATGGCGATTTCAACTCTTCTATTTCCCTTTGCAGGCTGCGAATTTTATCTTTTAGTTTGGCTTGCTTTAGCAAACTCAAAATCGAAGACATAATTATCCCTGCCATCAGTGAGATTAGTATCACAACGATCAACGGAATACCTTCAGCATCCCAACTGAGGAACTGCAAAGTTACTGGGTTTGGATTTTGAACCGTTACAAGGATCAGCACCATTGCTACCAAGAGTATTACAATCAGTTGAAACTGCATATCCAGACTCCTTCTTACCAGCGATAAATTAAGGTTATGTATATGCTCGATATGAGCAGAAAAATAAGCATTATTGGAAAGCCAAACGAAGCGTATTCGGCAAAAGTCATCTTTGTCAACTTGCCACCGTTTTTATCACTTGATATTGACAAAAGCGAGCGGTCAACCGCTTCTTTTTTAATGAATCTATCAACCAAGCTTGCGGTAACGCCGCCGGCGGTGGCTCCGATGAGAGTACCGCTTGAGCCGGCACAAACTCCAAGCGAAAGCGACCACCAGTAAAGATTGTGCGGTGCGGCACTTTTAAGCGAAAGTACTATAGGCAAAAACATCGCCGCGGTTGGCCCGGCATTCATAAAACAGGTAGTAAATGCCCCTGACCACATCAGGAGCAGACAGAGAACCAGTATATTTCCGAAAGAAAGATGCGTAACAGCTTCTGATACATAGTTCAAAGCTCCGGAAGCTTCGGCGGCACCGACAAGAACGAATAGGCCGGAAAAAAACAGGATGTCCCTGATGCTGACCTTCTGTAAAAGAACGAGCGGTTTGCACGCTCCAAATACCAATGCTATGACTCCGCCAGCGATGGCGATAATTGCCGGCGAGCAGTGCATGTAATCGGAGCCGAGAAAACCAAGGATAACCACGCCTAAAATAATCAATCCCCGCCTTAAAGCATTTTTGTTTGTAATTGCTTCGGGAATGCTTTGCTTTATATCATCAAAAAACTTGCTTTTCTCATCAACCAGTTCCGGAACGTCCGTGTCGAACTGCTCACAGTCCTGATATTCGTTGGGTTTTGAAACAGGCTGTGAAACAGTTTGCTCAAATATAGATGAACGTGCGAATCTCAGGTAAAGCAGCATAACAAACAACTCAAGCAGACAAATCGGGAACATATAAGTGATAAACTGATAAAACGGCACGCTGGCTTCGGTACCAATAATCATATTCGGGAAATCACCGACCATAGTGGAAGCTCCGCCGAGATTGGATGCGATAATCATGCTGGTCAAAAACGGCTTGGGATCGCAATCGAGGTATTTGGACAGCTTCAACACCATCGGCGCCATAAGCATAATGGTGGTGAGGTTGTTTACAAACAGAGAGAAGGCATATGTTACTATGCAGAAAATCCACATTACCCGCCAGGTATTGCCAGCGGTGATAAGTGTTATCTTTTTCGCCATGTACTCCAGGGCACCGGCTTCGTCCAGAACTGCGGTAACAAGCTGCATCCCCACTATGAAGCAAAGAACGTCAATCTTGCCCAAAAGCGCAGCGGCCATTCGATCTTGATCATAGAAACCAAGGTGCTGGCCGGTTATCGCGACTACTATCGCGGCCAAGACGAACAAAACAACACGGTCAAAGATATTCTTGTAAACAAAATAATACATCAGTGTAAAAATCAGTACTACCAGTATAACTTCCGGCAGGCCGCCGGTGCCGGAAATGGCATAGACGGGCTTAGTCCAGTTGACTGTTATATTTTTTTGCACTCCGTCCCGCAGGATGCTTAGCTTGATTTTATCCGTCTGGCACAGTGCCGGTGCCATTTGGTCGAAAATAGTTCGGTCTGTTATTTTGCTATCGTTGATACTCGTTATGACATCTCCTCGCTGCAGGCCGGCATGTTCAGCTGGTGAATTATTTCGCAGGGAATTGACTATTTCGCCGCGCCTGCTCGGCACCGATAGATTAGTAGCCATTACAGGATTAAGCGGCAGCGTCTCAATGCCCAGCCAATTACACACCTGATCGGAGGGGCCATCGGTCCACTGCGGTATTGGCAGTCTTGCAAGAAAATTGCTGATATGGCTGGCGCCGATAGCGTAGCTGAAACCCGGGCAAGTTGTTAACTTAACAGACGGCAGTGCCAATCCAACGACTAATCCATCTGTATTGACCAATGCTCCGCCGGCGTTTTCCGAATCTAAAGCAATATCTGTTTGAAGCAATTCCCGATATTTTGATTTTTCGACTATTAAGGTTTGACGTTTTTTGGTAATCTGGCCGGTTTTTGTAGTCAGCTCCCAGCCTGTCGGGGTCATTTGACTGCCTAACGCGATTAGGCAATCGCCTCTTTTCAGCAACTTGTAATCAGCCAATTGAGCTGCTTCAAAAACCGGACTCTCGGCTGGGTTTGCTGTGTTAATTTTGAGCAGTGTCAGTCGTCCGTGTTTATCGGTTGTGATTACATCCACTTGGTACTTGGTATTTTCGGCATCTATTATATATAGCGATTCGATATCAGTTGTCAAATTTGCCGAGGTAAGGACGTAACCTCTGGAATCGACAATCAGGCCGCAACCGATCAGGCCCATTTGTGTATCAAAGTTTTCTCTTTTTATAGCCAAGAGGCTGACTATACTGCCTCCGGTCTGTGTTGCTGTTTGCTGAGGATCGGCTACAAACCGGGCCTGGACAGGTTCAAGCGGCAATGCGGTGTACCGCTGCCACAGGACGCAAAGGCCTATCACAAGACCAAACAACGATATAACTATTGCCCAGGATTTAATATGTTTATTCAGTTTGCTCATTTATATATGGTTTACAAACAACGGTAATATCTTCTAAATGTTTTATCTCTTGTTGCAGGAGGCTTTTAATTTCAGAGGCAATTGCATTACTTTTTGCAACGGTTGTCCTTGAATTTAACATAACCTGCATATCTGCTGAGTAATGACGGCCCATTCCGCGAGTCCTTATGAAACCGATATCCTTAACACCCGGGACGGTAACTACAAGTTCTTTAATCCGGTCGACTTCTTTGGAATGTAACGGTGCGTCCATCAAGCCGTGGATATTCTTGCTCAGTAATTTAAATCCTATTCTGCCGACAAGAATTCCAACTACCAATGCCGCCAGCGGGTCCAGTGCGGTAAAACCGAATTGTGCTCCTAATACCCCAAAGAGTACCGGCATCGAGGAATAACAATCACCACGATTGTCCAGTGCCTCGGCTTCAATCGCTGCACTGTTTACCTTTTTGGCGGCACAACTGGCGTTACGGTAGAGCATATCATTGATTGCTATAGATACGAGTGCCGCAAATACCGCAATAAAATGAGGCGGAGCCTGCTGAGTATGTCTAATCAAATGGGAAATTGCGTTAACAGCTATGAACGAAGCGCCGGTAAAGAGCACTATCCCAATAAATACCCCACCCATAAATTCAGTTTTGCCGTATCCATAGGGATGGTTTTCATCGGGCGGTTTGTCACCAATTTTCGTAGCAATCATCGCTACGATCGCATCCATCACATCAGCGGCGGAATGAACAGCGTCAGCCATAACAGCCAATGAGCCGGTGAAATAACCTATGATACCCTTGAAGGCAACCAGGAAAATATTGGCGCACATGCACATCAATATTGCCTGGCTGGCACATCTTTTACACTTTTCGTTAACTTTTGTTGTTACTGCCATGCACCAAGGTCCCTCTTAGCAGGATGTATCGTGACATAAAATGGGCGATTCTGCCGCATTATATCCAACACCACTCCGTTGGATGGATCGACTGTCTTTATAATATCTTTGAACGCTTCGATATCTTTGATTTGCATACCATTAACACGCGTGATTACATCTCCGGTTTGTAGGCCGGCCTCAATGGCCGCTATGCCTTCAACCTCTCCAACAAAAACACCGGCAATCGTTGGATCAAGCCCATATTGCGGAGCTGTTTTTGGATCAATTGGCCAAATATCAACCGCCAACCACGAAATCTCATCAATTCTCGCAAGTTCGGTTGCAGGGCGGCCTGACGGAGCTTTCGATAGAAGTGTGTGGATATTTGCAGGTTCCGGCTCAAGAATGGCAATGGCTGTTTTCTTTTGGCCTGCCCTGAACAAAGTTAGTTCTATCCGCTCGCCTGTTTTTTTGGCTGAGAGGTATGACCAGAGCATGTCCTGATTTTTGATCCTTCTGCCGTCTATCCTGAAGAGAACGTCACCTCTTTGAAGTTCCGCTAATCCTGCGGGTGAATGTGAGAAAACACGATTCACCAGTACTCCGCCATGGAAAGGCACATTGAATTCTCTTGCCACAATAGAATCTATCGGATAAATATCAACGCCGAGCCAACACGGCTTGCCCTGAGCTTTCTGGCCGGTGCCGGCTACCATTTTAACATTCACTCCTCCAATAGCAGCGTCAACTCGGCTGTTTAAGTTTCTTCTAACCGGTTGAGTGTTTGCTTTATTAGTTAGAGGAGATTGGGTTGTTTTAATAAAAGGTTTGAAAGCCATTTGGGCTTGATTAACCGGAACAGCAAAACCAATTCCGCTAAAGCTCATTGTCGGTGAATAGATAGCTGTGTTAATGCCGATCACCTCGGCATTTCTGTTAACTAACGCGCCACCGCTTGAACCGGGGTTGATTGAGGCGTCGGTTTGTATAAGGCCTTTGAATACTTTATTACCCGCGGTAAGGGTTCGGTCGGTGTTGCTGACTATCCCAGCTGAGGCGCTTTGTGATAAGCCAAAGGGACTGCCAATCGCTACGACCTGTTGGCCGACAAGCATCCTGTTTGAATTACCTAAAGGAGCAGGCGTAAACTTTCTTCCGCCGGTTTTGAGTAATCTTATCATAGCCAAATCGATCTCAGGCTTTATCTCAATTACCTCAGCGGAATACATTTTAACCAATTGGTCAACTGTAACGGTAACGACAATATTCTTTGCGCCTTTTACAACATGCTGGTTAGTGAGAATATATCCCATAGGATGGGCAATGATACCGGATCCGCTTTGCTGGCTGACTCCTGTGGTTTTTATGCCAACTATCGAAGGCGAGACGATTCCTATAGCCTCGCTGAAAGATGCAGCAACCGGTGTGGCTCCGGTTATAGCATCAGGAGTTTGCTTGTTATGCCATGGCGGAACAAAAGCGGCTAACTGTCCTCGCAGGTTTGCTGCCGATCCAGAGCCTGAAGCTCTTCGCTCATTGGGGCCATTCTGCTTCAATGCCCGCCTGTTCTTTTGCGCCTGGCATATGTCGTCACTGTAACAAAATGCCAAAATAATAGTGGCAACAATCAGAATCGCTATCCCGATCAGCCAGGGCCGAAGCATCTCTCGGGCACATTTATCTTCTGTTTGGTTATTCGCTTTCTTAGCCAATTTTCTTAACCTTTCATTATTGGATAACATGGCAGGTAGCACAGGTGCCACGGTAACGATGAGGTGCTTTTGCGTTTTTTGTTATGGGCGGCGGGTTGGGAAGTATGTCGCCGGCATCCGTGGCCAGTTGGCCTCCTGATTTCATGAAAATATGGCAATTGGTGCACGTGCCCATGTAGCGATGTGGTCGTAATGCTCCCGGCTGGATCGGCTGGGCCGCCTCCATTTGAGCAAAGCCCAGTATGGTCGTGTTCCTTGCCGTCATAACAAATGTCATCTTCTTGCCCCGACGGCTGATTCCTACGTCAGTCTGCTTTCCTTCCTGCACCCGCTCTTGCTGTGTAGCATCAAAAAACGCCCTCAGATCAGGTGTGGGAAGACCGCCGATGGATTGAACCATGTCGCCTGCTAAAATGCCGGACTCAGCAGCTTCAAGTGTAATTTCATCAACCAGCACACCGGTTTGGTCTGACGGTATCTTGAATTCGGTAGCCAGTTCTTTAGTCAGCTTGATTACCTCCAGCCCCAGCCAGTGCCCTTCAATAAATTCTTTTTTAGCAGCGTTCTGCTGGCGAGGCGAGGGTAATTTGCCGGTCGGTACCGGTGCATTGGTCGTAGATGGGGTCGTCATTGCAACAGCCTGCCCCTGCAAAGCCGCAGCGGGCATCTCCTGCCAGTCACGTTCTCGCGGCTTGACAAAGGTTGGTATTGAAATGCCTGTCGGCCTTATGCCTAACTTACAGTCAAGATTCATTTTAGTTCCGTCACGGTAGACAGTCAGTTTTATTTTGTCACCGATAGTTTTTTTGCTCAGCATTTTCCAGAGCATCTTCTCATTTTTGACGCTTCGCTTGTCAAGACGCATAATGACATCACCATCCCGCATGCCTGCTGAATGGCACGGAGACATATCAAAAACTTCCATAACAAGAATGCCGAATTTCATAGGTAAACCGAGAAAATCACTTACATTCTGATCGACATTACGCGTACGTATCCCCAACCATGGTCGGTGTGGTGCATTTTTCACTTGTGTATTTGTTTGCGTATTAAGGTTTTGTTCATTTGCCGATTTTTGTACCCATCCACCCGGCGGACACCACGGGTATAATCCAAGCCCGTTCAGGAAAGGTTGTTTCTTGTTCGCTACCTGCTGGAGTTGACCGCCCGGAGGACACCAGGGATAAAGTCCCTGGCCCTGCTGCATTGCTGCGGGCTGTCCGAATCGTTTTGGCTTCCAAGGCAACGCTTTTCTTGTTAGTACACGAGCCACATTTGACGAAGTATCTATGAATTCAGGAAATACGGCCTTGGCTGAATCTATTGGTCTTGCAAAACCGATACCGCTAAATGCCTGGGTGGGCGAATAGATAGCCGAATTGATGCCGATTACCCTCCCATTTACACTAACCAGGGCACCGCCGCTGGAACCTGGATTGAGCGGTGCATCGGTCTGGATAAAATCTGAGTAGGTCTGATTACCAACGGTCATTGTGCGCCTGGTGTTGCTCACAATGCCAAAAGTTGTGGTCTGCTGCAGGCCAAAGGGACTGCCGATGGCCAATACCTCATCACCAACAGATACTCCGCTGGAGTTGCCTATCGGTGCGGAAATAAAAGTGTCACCATTTCCAGCTATTTTCAACATCGCAAAGTCAAGCTCCGGCGCCTCATCAATCACGTCGGCTGGATAAGTCTTTGTAGTCAAGCCGGAACAAACTGTAACGGTAATTGCCTTGGCACCATGAGTTACATGGTGATTAGTTAAAACATATCCCAAGCGATTTACAATTACGCCGCTACCTCCTTTGCCAGCTGCCTGAAACTGCTGTTGGGTTGTCGGGGGGGTGTTTTGATTTGCGACCTGCTGTGTTTTCTTCTGAAAAGGACAAATCCACGACGCGCCTTCGGGCCTCATGTGTGTCCCGCATTTTGGGCAATTGGAAAAACAGGCAGGCATACCTTTTTGACAAGGTACTTTCGTGTTACAATTTGGGCAAACCGCATTGCCTCCGGCTCTATGGGCAAAACAGCCCATTCTGCCACCCCAGACATTCTGCCCTTGCAATGGCACTGGCTGCGCCGCTTGATTTAAAAAGCCTGTCTCTACGTTAATACTTACAACCGAAGGTGCGACACGGGCGATAATGTTTTTGAACGACACCTGTTTGCCAAATCCAACCGTTTGTGGTTGAACCGCTACCGTTTGGCCTTGAGCTTGAAGTGCTGACTGGACTTGCTGCTGCGCTCCGGGTCCCCAATCCTCAAGAAGGTTGGCCCGTATGCGTGACCGCGACAGTTCAACCCTGCGTTGCTGCTGGCGATCCCAGTAAAAAACCGCCACAACAATCAAAGCCAGCAATGCAATAAGTACAGCTACCAGATGATTGTTGCCGGTGCCTTTTTTCTTTTCCTGCATTTCACACCTCTTTACAGAGTAATTAAAAATTTTGTTCGTTGGCTTGTTTTGCTCTGAAATTTCTTCTTATCGCAACAGCTATCGTCAGTGCACCCGTTATTACCAATCCAAGAGCAACCAACCCTTCCATGATTTCCTCTATGACCCACCACCAGCAGACAGAAGCCCAGAGGCCAAGCGCCAAGGCAATTACACCACCAATTAGTAATTTCATTTTGGTTCCTTAATTTTCTATTAGTCCGTCTGTTCTTTTGCTCTACACATTTTCCTTATTGCGATGACGATCACCAGTACTCCGCCTATAACCAATCCAAGAGCGATCAGGCACTGAAGAACTTCCACGACGATCCACCGCCAATAAACAAGTGCCCAAACACCAAGGCCAAGAGCAATTGCTCCAAAAATTCCTAACTTCATTATTCAGTTCCTTTACTTAAGATTATTCGTATCAACCACAGTCTCAGAATCAACATTGGCTTCCAGGTCTGGCGGTTTTTGTTCCAACACATCAAGATTCAATTGTGGGACATCAAGATTTTCTTCGGTGCTTACGTATTCTGCGAGCTTAAAGCGGTAAATGAGCGCAAAGACGTTGCCGGGAAATGTAGTCATATACTGATTAAATTGCTCTGAAGCAGCGTTGTATTCTTTCTTTACATCGGCAATTCTGTTTTCAGTTTCAGCCCAATTTTTCATTAAATCCTGGATTGGCTGGGTGGCTTTGAGATCCGGGTAAGCTTCAGCCAGAGCGACCAGTTTTGATAGTGCTTTTTCAAGCATGTTGTTAACAGGATTGCCGGGTTCGTTGGATTTTTGAATCTTTTGCAGAACCGCTCTTGCATCGGACACATATTTGACCATTTCCTGCTCGTAGCTTTCGTACCTGCGAGCAAGATAAATAACATTTGGAATTAGGTTGGCACGTCTCTTTAATTCACGGTCCACGTCTGCCCGGCGTGCCAGTACCGTGGTGTTCCAGGCCTGAAGCCGGTTATATTGAAAAATGCCCTCAATAACAACGAAAGCCGCGAGCAGTAATACAACAATTCTTACTACCCACAGCAAGGTTGGTCGACGACTGAGAGCATCGTTTAAATCTTCGAGTTTTCTTCGCAACCTTCCGCCCTGTTTAACTACCTTACTGGCGGCAGGTTTTACTTCATCACCGTACAGCCTCCTTACTATTGCACCTATACGAGACATTTATCGAACTTCCTTTTTCGCTTCAATTTTTAGATTCAACTTCCCGAACTCACCGAGCTTTTCCTTTTTAATTTAAGCATCTTCGGCTTCGGATGCTTTCTTGAAAGCCTCTACGGCTTTTTCGTGTTCACCCTGCCCGTCGTAAATCAAACCAAGGCGGTAATGATACTTGTCAACGTCAGGGGCCAGCTCGATTGCCTTTTTGAGTGAGTCAATAGCTTTTTTCTGCTCATCGTTTTTGTCCTGAGCTATGCCGAGTGTGTAATAGAAGTCAGCCCGGTCAGGTTCGAGCTTAATAGCCTTTTTGAATGATGTTATTGCGCTGTCAAGGGCACCGCTTTTGTCATACAAGACTCCCAGCCGATAATGAGCACCGGAGCGTTCGGGGTCGAGCTTCAACACCTTTTTGAACGCAGCGATCGACTCTTCGAGCATGCGATTACCCATATAAGCAACGCCTAACTGGTAATTGGCTTCAATGTCGTCGGCGTTATCTTTAAGTGCCTTTTGACATAGAGGTATCGCCGAATCATACTCACCGCGTTTAATGGCAGCGGCGGCTTTTTCATGATAGAGCTTTACTAAATCTGTCGAATCGAGCCCAAAAGCTCTTTCCAACTTGTCCAGGTACAAACCTAAAATGTGAATTATATTTTTCCCGTTCATTTAACCTTTCCTTTCTTTTTTAATCCATGTACGCCACGGCCGATGCCATAAGCGAAGTTATAAAGAAAATGCCTCTTTGCTATGGCGATATTTTTGTCATTTTCATCAGACTGTTCTTGCCCCTGCGAATCCTCACCGTAAAAGCCGAAAAACTCGCCGAAATATTCACACCTCAAACAATCCCCCTTACAGTGAATCACTCCCTTGCCGAATTGTCTTACGACTATGAAGCAGTAATCAACCTCTCTTCCGTATATCAGACAGCTTTTGCATCTGTTATCACAATTCGTCTTTCGCGGGTACTCCCAGCAGTGCCCTAATGCATCGGGCGCTAAATCGCTCTCTGTCTCATGGGAACTCTGGCAATGCATGGTCTCGAGAAATTCTATAGCTTCTGCTACAGGTATTCGATGCTTGCCGCCCACTGTCCGAAGCGTATTTATCTTGCCCTGTTTGACCCAGTTGATGATGCTGAAACGCGAAACTCCACAAAGCCTCGCCAACTCGGTTGTTGACAGAAAATCCTTGTTTAATTTGTTCTTATCAATTTTCATTAGTTTTCTTCTTGCAGTAGAATTAACCATTTTCAAAACACCTGTTTTTCTAACTTAAGAACACACTAACAACAAAACGCAAATACCAGATTTACCCTACACTCCGTCCCTGTCGGTTGCAGTAAATCCGTTAACCGTCTTTCTAATCCAATTCAGTTTTATTAAAGTTTTCTTCTCTACCTTGCCGAAAAAAGCACAGGCAATAAAAAAACCCAGCCAGCTATCCTGGGATAACCAGCTGGGTTAAATGTTCTTAACCGGCCTCTTAAACTGGAGAAATCCTCAAAATTTCCGCAGTCCATTGCTGGTATCTATCCACGCTTGACATGTGAGGCTTCCCACATAATCAATGGATAGCGCAGTCCTAAATCAATCTGCCGCTACTCTTCACTAAAATTTATTTTTATATCTTCAGGAACCGGTCTATATAAAACCTTGTACCTGATTTTCTTTCTCAATTTCAAAAGTCAAATCATTGGCTGGCAACGCAAGGATGAACCTGTTGTTTTTCCTGCCTGACTAAGTCGCTAAAAGTTACATCGTTAAACACATTCGAGATTGCCGCGTTAAGTTTTTCCCACATACCTCTGAAAACACAGTTTTCACGAAGTAAACAATTCTCTGCCATAGAGCCATCATTCATACAAGGGACCAACCCAATCGGCCCCTGGATAAAATCCATTACCTCGCCTACGGTTAGTTCAGCAGGTTCACGAACCATCATGTAGCCGCCATCATTGCCTCTGCGTGATGTTACAAAACCCGCCTGCTTAAGTTGGCTTAGTATCACCTCAAGAAACCGCTGAGGAATTGCTTGTGCCTTGGCGATATCAGCAATCTTTACAGGCCCTTGATCCTTGTTTTTGGCAAGTTCAAATATAGCTCGGAGAGCATAAAAACTTTTTTGTGAAACCTGCATCTTAGTTTCCTATTTTTTTCTTAATTTAAGACAATTATTTTATCGCTTTAGCTCATACACCAAATCTACCAAATCAATAGATTCAACCGGATAGCCCAACTAAGCCAAGATGATAAGTACAGTGTAGTGATATGTCAAAAGCTTTTTTTCGGCCCACCGTCAACAAGATCGCGATTTAAGCCACTATTTTTCTATAAGTGCTTTTGCATAAAAATGTTATGCTTTTATGCCAAGACAAACTTTTTTGCATTACAACTTTCAAATGTAACGGATTACTCCGCTAAAATGTGAAAGTTGTGGTCTAATATTGATTACTTTGAACGAACAACTTATCAACAAATTGACTCGACAGAAGAAAGATCATAGGCAATTCCGTTCATAAAGACTCCTTGACAATTGGTATTACCTCTGGCAAAAGAGGTTGGAGATAAATGAATATTTTAAGAAAAACACTAAAGCTTAGTACCATAATGACGCCGATTTTGTTGACGGTTCTTAGTATCATAAGTGCCTTCTACGGTACTGATTGGTCGCGGTCCTTTTTCAACTCTTTTGCTATGTGCATCTTCTGGGTAGTCTTCGTGCTTTTGCTTGCTGCGAACCTGATAGTTTTTAAGCCGCTACGAAGAGGCTGGGTATTGTCAGCACATCTGGGGATTATATGTGTTTTGTTAGGCGGGATGATTGGTTCGGCGGCAGGACACAAAATAGCCGCACGGCTTTTCGGCATTGAGAAAATACCGTCAGGCTTTATATTAATTAATCGCGGGCAGACGGAAACTGAGGTTAGCTCTACAAATCTTGAAAAAACAATCAGTCGGCTTAACTTTGAAGTGACAGCCGAGGACATTTGGATTGAACAATACTACGATGGACAAATAAAAGATTTCAAAAGCACTCTGGCGATAACAAAGCAGGGTCGGCCTGTCTTCAAAAAAACTATCGAGGTCAATCGCCCCCTGCACTATGGCGGTTACCATTTCTATCAAAGCGGATTTGATATGGAAAATCATCAGTACACAATTCTGCATCTGGTTTCCGATTCAGGATTGAGCCTGGTTTACTTTGGATACTGGCTGATTATCGCGGGCGTTTTCGGGGAGTATTGGATTAGGCCAATGACAAAATATTTTAAGAAACGGAGGCGTGATGGCAGTTAAGTATTCCACACAAGGCCTTCTAATATACACGGCTATGTTCTTTTATCTTGGCGCGTTTGTTGTCTCATTGGCCCGATATAGAAAACTCGGGTCTTGGCTGTACTTTGTCGGATTTTGCTTTGCCGCAACCACCTTTCTTTGGAGATGGATTATGGTTGGCTACATTCCGCTGCAAAATCTGTTCGAGATTTTTCTACTAATGGGCATCCTGGTATGGCCTTTAACTCTTTTTTGCAGTTGTTTCCTGAAGATTGATGCTGGCCGGTTTGATATGCTGATCGGATTTGTTGTCTTATTGCCAGCTGGGTTTGTTTTCACCGCCGAATCCAAAGCACTGCCGCCGGCACTTCAGAGTTGGCTTTTCGGCCCACACGTAGCGGTCTATATGCTCGCATATATTGTCATGGCAAAAGCCGCCATTGAAGCAGCCAGACACCTTTACCGCCGTAGCAGCAGCTTAGAAATGTCAACCTACAAAATGGTTCGTCTCGGCTTTGGGCTTTTGACGGCAGGGCTGGTTTTGGGAAGTTACTGGGCAAAGCAGGCGTGGGGTGACTGGTGGGGCTGGGATCCGAAGGAAATGTGGTCGCTGGCGGTATGGCTTATCTTCGCCGGCTATCTGCATTTTCGGGCTGTGTTCGCCCAAAAATATGCAAAGGTAAATAGTTTTTGGGTTATCGCAGGCTTTTCGTGTATTATCATTTGCCTGATGTGGGTAAACCTGTCGAAGATTTTCGCAGGACTACATAGTTACGCATACTGAGAAAAATGAACCTTTATGTTCGGACTATGTATCGATCCTTCTTTATAGATTGCAGAGTATCAGGCTTTTTCCATACACAGATGCTGGATGCGATTTTTTCATCCATTGCAATATTACTGCCTTCACATTCAACGACAAAAGTTGGGTACTTCTGGTGTAGTGTAGCAGTTACTCCGGGCCTTAAATTAAGGCCGTTAATCTTGTGGAGTTGCCGGTCGCTTTTGCAATTGACATAAGCGATTCGTGCAGATTGACCTGTTTCCAATTCCGCTAAAGGAATTACCGAACTATGAGCTGTCTTGGCAGAACTTTTGCAACAGGCACCTTGCGGTATAGGCATTCCGTGCGGACACATCTTTGGATGGCCGAGCAAGGTACAGATACTGTCCACTAATTCTGGCGTAACGATGTGTTCAAATTCACATGCCCCTGGTTCAAAATCTCCGCCAAGAACATCGTAGAGCAGCCTCTCGGCAAGACGGTGTGCACGAATTATCTGGCTTCCACATTCTTGCCCTTTGGCTGTAAGTTTGATTTTAGTTCTATCGGCAAATAATTCGACCATATCTTCAGATGATAACTCATCAATTATTTCAAAGTCCATGTTTCCATTCATAGCGGTTTTCAGGGTATCCACAGAATCAGTCTGGTCTTCCTTCATGTAATACAGCCGTTCAATATGCTCATCTTTTTCTCGCTTTTTGTTCACAATCTTTATCTCCCAATAGTGAATAGCAAAATCCAATTTAATGCACCTGCTATCAAAAATGCACTTGCATTTATAATAACTGCCATAGTAAGAGCACGCCTTGGCCCTAATTCTTTGATCATAGCCATAATATTCGCAAAGCATGGAACAAACATTGTCGTAATAGTGACCGCGACTATACATTGGATGTAATTGAGCTGTCCTGCCTGGATAAGTTTTATAATCAGTCCTGCGGCTGCTTCGTGTCTGGCCATGCATAAAATCAAAGCGTCAACCATCTGCACCGGAAGCCCAAGGAATCCGTGCATTACAGGCTCAAGAACATTCTTTGCTGAATCGAGTATCCCTATCTTGTCAATCGTAAACAAGATAATTGCGGCGTATATAAATACGGGCACTGCTTCTTTAATGAACCACCAGAGCCTGTAATATGTTTTTACAATTACCGCTTTTGGGCTGGGCAGCCGTATCGGTGGCAGTTCCTGCAAAAAGTCGCTTCGTTCCTCCTCTTTCATTATCTTGTTTAAAGTTAGTCCTGCCGCGAGTTCTACAAACGCAAGTACTGAAAAGGCGATTAAAAAGGCCCTTGCGCCCATTCTGCCAAGTATGCTCATATTCAAAGCCATCTGAGCGGCACAAGGAATGGCAAACGCGATTAAGTATATTGCGATGTACCTTTCTTTTTTAGAGCGCAGGCTTTTTGTTGTTAAAGTTGCCATGGTCTTGCAGCCAAATCCAAGTACCAAAGGCATAATCGCACTTCCGCTCAATCCCAGTTTGTCAAAAATTCTTCTTGTCAAGACACACAGATTGGGTATATAGCCGACATCCTCAAGTATGTTAAATGCTATAAAGAAAACCGTCAGTATCGGCATAATTGTCAAAAAAGCGTTGGCCAGGCCCAACGACAATATGCCATAATCACCTATCAAAAAATCCTTGAGCCAGCCAATAGTGACAAGACTATCAATTCTGCTTTCCACAGGAGCCCACAGGGCCTGATCCATCCAGCCAGCAATCACATTGGCAACATTGACAACAAGCAGGTACATTATAAAAAGTACCATAAGCAAAATCGGTATCCCGAATATCGGGTGGCGGCTCAGGCGAGCAAAACCTGCGGCAAACTGGCCTGGTTCTATTCTCTGCCTTCTGGTTGTGCTTTCTGCCAACTCATCCACCCAACGGCTGCGTTTGTTGCTTACAACATGGCCGATATTGGCTCTAAACTGTTTTTTAATTCTGTTTACCTGATCGGTTAACTGAGCGGTCTTGTCTGAGCCATATTTTTTTGTTAAACAGTCGGCAAAAAACGGGTCGTCAAGCAACAGCAGAACCGCAGCCTTTTGCCTAAACCATACATCCTCTGGCAGTTCCGAGGCAATCGATGACATACCGATATCTATAATTTCACCATACTTCACAGGCCACTTGCCTATACGAGCTTTGCTTATAGCGGCTTTTAAATGGTTTGTGCCTATACCATCGACAGCTATTGATTCGATAACAGGGACGCCTAAAGCCCGTGACAGACCAGGCGAATCGATCCATATACCTTTTTTGGCGGTTTCATCTATTGCGTTTAGTGATATCACCATTGGTATTTGCAACTCCAGCAAATCAGCGGTAAGAGCAAGCGATTGCTTCAGTTGATTTGCGTCGATGCACTGAATGATTACGTCCGGTTTTTCGGAAAATATCATATCCCGGACCTGGAGTTCTTCTTCGGAATGAATATAAAGGCAGTGAAGGCCGGGGGTGTCAATGACCTCGTAAACTTCACCGTTAATCCTGCACTCTGTTCTTTCCGTCTTGACGGTAGTAAGTGGATAATTGGCGACCAGAGTGTATTGGCCCGTTAGATTATTAAAAATCTGGCTTTTGCCTGTGTTTGGCAATCCCACAATAGCGATTTTTCTGGGCTTCACAGGATCGGTTGGCGTACCTGTCTTCTTTTTTTTGGTCAATATGCCCGCCATGTGCTGACTCTCCTTAGCCTGTCAATGGTTCCATCCAACCCCCAAAAACTTGTAATGTCCCCAAAGATCAAAATTCAACGAATTTGCTGTTTCTATTCGTAAACTTTGTCTTCAAGTTTGTCGATTCGCTTTCTTTGTCCGCGAACTTTTACCGTGAGTACAATTACGCTAATGATCAAAACCAATAAAATCAATGCACCTAACATTTTTTACCCTTTCAAATTTTTTGGTATTTTTTTAGAATTATTATTTTCGCCTATCGAGTTTTTCTCGTGTTTTTGATGGCTTTGTCCTGCTTTACATCGAACAAAGTACCGAACAGAATACCAATGCGATAGTAACCATAAGCTTGATGAGTATATTCATAGCAGGGCCGGAAACATCCTTGAATGGGTCGCCTACCATATCACCGACCACCGCAGCTTTGTACGCCTCTTCAACATCCTCGCCTCTTTGGCGCTGGGCTTCAATAAATTTCTTGGCATTATCCCAGGCACTGCCTCCGATAGTCATGCTCATCCCCAGTACCGAACCTGTTATCATAGCTCCAACAAGAAAGCCGCCTAAAGCCTCTGAGCCTAAGACAAAGGCAATAATAAATGGTGCTGAAATAGCAATCATCCCAGCTACAACTGTAGCTATCAGGGAATCTGTGGCAATAAGAGTTACACATCTATCCGAGTCCGGCTCAGCTTTACCGGCTAACAGTCCTTTAATCTCCTTGAACTGTCGGCGAACTTCGATAACCAGTTTGTTTGCTATTCGAGTTACAGTCCCCATCGTCCAGGCTGCAAAAAGAAGCGGCAGAGCTGCACCAATAAACAGGCCTACCAGTACTGCTGGTGCAAATAGCTTTGCATCACCCAATTCTGTCCCGCCAACATAAGCTGCGAATAATGCCACTGCTGTTATAGCGCCTGCACCGAGCGTAAAGCCTTTGCCGATAGCTGCAGTAATATTTCCAACGGTATCAAGACGGTCTGTAATATCGCGAACCTTTGCGCTTGCCTTGCTCATCGTGGCAATACCGCCTGCGTTATCAACGATAGGCCCGTAAGCATCGATAGTCATAATAATCGCCATTGTCGCCAACATGCCCACCGCCGAAAGCCCTATTCCGTAAAGTCCCCCTGCAAGCAAAGCTACAACTATTGTTGCACAAATTGTCAAAATTGGCAAAAGTGCACCAATAAAACCTATCGCCAACCCTGCGATTACGTTGGTTGCCGCCCCTGTCTGTGACATCTTTACGATGTATCGAATAGGCAGTCCTGACCCGAAGTATTCTGTCTCAAGTCCTATTAAAAGGCCGCAGGCTACACCGGCTATAACTGTTATGAACAGGCTGAATTCGCCTGTAAGTGTAAGAACCGCCACTAAAGCACCCGCAATGAAAAGGCCGTTGGCAACGTAAATGATTTTCCGCAAAAAGTCCTGTGGGTCGCTGCGTCTGGTAAGAAAACGGCCAACAGACATAGTTCCCAAACAGCTGATAAAGCCTATAGTCAAAAGCACCAGCGGAAGCACTATATATTTCATTTCCCCCATTCTAATCCCCATGATAATCGCCGCGACAGTAGAGCTCATAGTAGACTCGAAAAGATCCGACCCCATACCGGAAACGTCGCCGACATTATCGCCAACGTTATCGGCGATTACAGCCGGGTTGCGAGGGTCATCTTCCGGCAGGTCAAGATCTATCTTGCCAGACATGTCCGCCCCGATGTCAGCACTTTTAGTAAATATACCGCCGCCTACTCTGCCGAACAGCGCAAAGAAAGATGCACCAAGGCAGAAACCGGCAATAATATATGGCAAAGTATCGGGTTCGCTGCTATTAAGTACAAGAAAAGAATAAGTGCCAAGCCCGATCAAGCCGACAGCTGCTACGGAGATTCCCATAACAGCACTGCCCTGAAAGGCTGTATCTAATGCCTTACGCAATCCGCTGCTTTTGGCCGCCTGGCAGGTTCGTGAATTAGAAGCTGTAGCTGCCTTCATGCCGATCCAGCCGGGCAGCATCGAACAGGCTGAACCTACCAGAAAAGCGATTGCTGTCGGCACACAGAGAACTATGCAGATAACAAGGAAGGCTCCAAACAGGAAAATGGCTGTAACTTTGTATTCCTGTTTCAAAAAGACAACCGTTCCAGAGCGAATTTTCTCGGCAATAGCCCGCATTTTCGCATTACCGGGTGAATTAGCGAAAAGGGAAAAATAACCGACTATGGCAATAATCAAACCGACAATGCCGACTAACGGCACCGCCTTAAACAGATAGCCATA
Organism: Planctomycetota bacterium; assembly: GCA_042569785.1. Lineage (GTDB taxonomy): Bacteria > Planctomycetota > Phycisphaerae > Sedimentisphaerales > Anaerobacaceae > JBHPGW01. The sequence goes on from JBHPGW010000001.1 coordinate 63,761, forward strand.
GGTTGGTAATTCAGCGACAGGTACCGGATCGTCCGAGAGGCACAACGTATCATCAACCGCTAAGGACGCAATGGGTATATAACGGTATTGACCCTGGCTGTAAACATCCAGAAGTGCTGTGTCATCTTCGTCAGAGGCGACCGCATCGAAAAACTCGTCGAGGTCGGAGACAGATGTCCCGTCAATGGCAACAATCACATCACCAGGTGACAGGCCAGCCTCGGCTGCCGCACCGCCGGGTGCGACCGATACAATTAAGATACCGTCTACATCTTTGGGAATATCATATGTATCACGCAAGTCTATGGTAATCGCAGACAGCGACACACCCCAGTCGGTTTCATCAATATCAGTATCGGTGGTTGATGCTGTCAGCATGGTAGCTGGAAACTCTGTAAGGGTTGCATAGACCCTCGCCTTTTGGCTATCTCTCAGATACGTAATCCTGACGGTATCGCCCGGCTCTAATGTTGCCATAACCTCTTTGAATATATCGGTGTCTATCGTAGCAGTGGTGTTTATAACAGCGATGACGTCACCTCTTTGCAAACTGGCAATTTCAGCTGGCGAATCCGGCACCACGCTATTTACGAGAACGCCGTGTTCGTCTACAATACCTAACTGCTCAGCAATAACCTCATCAACGGAAACTATCTCTACGCCGAGAAAAGCGGTCGATGAGGAAATCGTAACGTCAGCAGCCGTCTGAACAACCGAACCAGAACTAACCGTTTCGCTGACCTCTTCGACTAATTCGTTAATCGGCACATCAATATCAAAACCCGTTACATTCGAATATATAAGGTATGCAAAGAAAGCGAACACCATCCCTGCGGTAACGATAGTCCACTTAATATACTCCTTTGGGCATTTATCGAATTGCTCTTTATGATTATTCAAAACTTTAGTCCTTATCTATTTCCGTTTGTGCTTTTCGGTTTTTCAATCAACGTCGGGGCATCCGTTGGCGATACAATGCAAGCCCTGCTCTTTTTCCTTTTGAACCAAATCGTTGAAAGTAGTATTGTTGTACACATCCAGAATCGCATCATGGATTTTTTTCCACATATCCATAAAGATGCAGTTATTACGGAGAGGACATTCATTGACTTTCGATTTTTCGATAAGACAGGAACATGGTCCGACCGGGCCCTGGATAAACTCCATCACCAAACCAACGGTAAGCTCCTCCGGCGGTCGAATCAGTACATAGCCGCCATCATTTCCTCGACAGGATTCGACAAAACCGGCCTGTTTGAGCTGGCTGAGTATCGTCTCAAGAAATCGCTGCGGAATGGCCTGGGCCTTGGCGATGTCAGCAATCTTTTTCGGGCCTTGCTCGCTGCATTTAGCCAGTTCAAAAACAGCTCGCAGAGCATACAAACTTTTTTGCGTAACCTGCATTTTACACTCCAACCTTTCCGGATCTTATGCAGCACATGGCACATTGTGCTTTTAATCTACTTGCGTGGTTGTTTTGCTGTCTTTTGACTCTTGTTCAGTCGGCGGTTTAAGGCTTGTCTCCACTGTCGTCAGGTCGTTGAGGTAACGTAACGTTTTTTTGCCGACAATTACCGCAGTGCCAGCCAAAACACCGGCAAACTGAGACATTTCTGTAACAGCTTTGGAAAACTCAGATTTTTTTTCATCCATTACCACAATTTCTTTTAGATCAAATATGCTAAATTTCTCCGTCCATATATTGAACCGGTATATCTTCTCCAACAGGCACCTGTTCAACCGTAACTTCAGGGCCGTAAACATTAACCATAAGGAAATGACGTATGCCTGAATCCAAAAGGCCGCCAGAAAAACTTCCTGAAGTAATATAACGGACACCGTTGTTCGTAATATCTACATAGCTGTGATAATGGCCTTCCAGCACAATATCTACTTCATATTTCTCAAAAAGCGACATGAGCATTTCCCTTTCTTCCGTCTTGGGAAATTCGAATGCACTTTGCGAGCCGCCATAAATCGGCATGTGACTTATCACAAAAAGAAGAGGCTGTTTATTTGTACGCAACTGCTCGGCAATCCATTCGGTTTGTGCCTCGCCTATTTTGCCGCCTGCCGAATCAATTACAATAAATTTTGCATTACCACCATTGAAAGAATAAACCGAAGGCCCCAGGTATCTCCAGTAATACGACCATCCACTGTTATAGATATCGTGATTTCCAATCGCAGGGTACCACGGTACAGTTAAAGCATCACAATGATTGATAAAATTGCTATACTCAGCCTCTTCACCAAGATAGGTCAGGTCTCCGCCGAATATAACAAATCTTATCTGTTTTAGTTTTATTGCTCTATCAAGATCATCGAAACAGCCATCTCCTTTTGAATACATATGAGGGTCGCCGCAAAAGGCAAACGAATAAAGGAAAGTACCTTTTATTGCGTCTTTGTAAGGTGATTTTATTGAATCAGACAGGCCAAATCTTTGTTCAACCGTTGCATCCTCGGTTGTTCCATGTCTCAACAGCAAAAAACACAGTGGCAAAAGTATAAGGATAATCGGAGGCCTTATGAGTAAAGCCAGAAGTATTTTATTCCATAATTTCTTTTTTTCTGGTTTCATCAGTTCTTCTTCGCCTCCGCCGGCCTGGTATATTCCCTGTAGGAAAGATATAGTATCAAGAGGATTAGTAGCCCTACGAATAACACAGTATCATTAGTTGATCCGCCCGGAGGAACTTCCGTAGGTCTGTTCATACCAGTTGTGCTGCTGGAAGTACCACCTGACTCACTGACTGTTCCGCCGGTATTTTCATCTCCAGGAACTGTACCGGGTCTGTTACCTGTTGTGGTATCGGCTGTAAGCACAACATCATCATCCTGGGCGAATTTGCCGCCCTTTGGTCCTTCTTCATCCTCCTCCTCGTCGTCATCAGTAAACGGTATCCCGCCGGTAAGCACACCAACCATTCTTTGTCTTAAGGTTTGAGTTTGAGTATCTGTAGTATCGACAGCGGCAACAATCCCTGACGAATCTAACGGCACATAGCGCACCGATCCCTGGCTGTAAACATCCAAAAGAGCAATATTGTCATTGTCATCCGACAAGGCGTCGAAGAATTCGTTCATGCTCGATACCGGCGTTTGATCAATCCCTGTGATTACATCTCCAGGTTGCAAACCTGCCTCATCTGCCGAACCGCCTGGTATTACCGAAAGAATTGCGACCCCGTCTATATCAGCGGGAATATCGAGCGAATCCCGCATAGCTGAACTAATATCCGACAGCGACACGCCCCAATCACTGTCTGACGAGTCAGCATCTTCAGCGATTGTAACACTGCCAGGTAACGCAACAAGCAGAGCGTAGGTTATGTCTTTTTTGCCGCCCCTTATATAAGTTACTCTTACCTTGTTGCCGGGATTGTATGCCGCCAACAACTCTCTGAATCCGTCAATATCATCTACCGCATCGCCGTCCAAAGAAATAATAACGTCACTTCTTTGCAATCCGGCTGCATCAGCAGGCGAACCTTCAATAACTCCATTTACAAGAACACCGCAGTCACAAGGCAGCGACAGTTGCTCGGCAATAACAGTATCAACTGAAAGAACCTCTACACCAAAAAATACAGAAAGTGAAACAGGAACTTCTTCGACTTGGTCAATATCTCCCGCAATCTGCACAAGTGCGGTTTGGATAACATCGGTTGCTGTATCAGTAGTGTCATTTGTAGAACCTGATCGTAACTGGTTTGGAGCGGATTCAAACAGAATATACACTCCTAACATAAGTATTATACCGAGCAAAAATGCCCACAGGGCACTTAGCTTACCTTTTGTCTTTTTCTTTTCCACAGCCTAAAACACCTCACTTATTATTGATTAATCTTCGATTGCCTTTAACAATAACGGCCTGGCTTTGTTTATTGGTATCGCAAAACTAACGCCTGAAAAATATCCAGACGGAGACGCGATAGCAGTGTTGACGCCAACTACTTCGCCGGTACCATTTATCAAAGCACCGCCAGCACTTCCGCGATTTATAGCGGCATCTGTCTGGAAAATATCTGCATAGACAGAGTCACCGATCATAACACTACGTTTGTTGTCGCTGATAATACCCTCAGTAACAGTATGTTCGAAACCAAAAGGCGAACCGATAGTTAGAATCGTATCGGTTATCTTGACCAAATCGGAGTTTGCCAGTTTCGCTACCGGCAGTGGTCTGTCAGTTTCTATTTTCAGTACAGCCAGATCATTTTCGACATCGATGTCAACCACATTTGCGTTGTATACCTGACGAACAGAGGCGGAACTAAAAACACTTATACTAACCGCTTCATAGTCTTTGATTATGTGATAGCAGGTAAGAATATATCCGCGGGCATCAACAATAACCCCAGAACCTAACGTTTCTTCATTCGTCGCCAGTGCTGTCGATGACGGCATATCAAAACTCAAAGGAGGCCCGCCCCTGGCACTGCCAGAACCGATATCTGCACCAGCCACATCAACATTGACAACAGCACGCTTTACAGCAGCAATGGAATCTACAAGGTCGTCATCATCACATGCAATGAGCACTATATCACCGGAGGCCGTAAGCGTAATATCATCGCTACTGGTTGTACCTTGTAGAGTGCCAGAAGTCTGGGTTCTTTCCCGCAGTTCGATTCCGAAAAAAAGTAACTGGCATGCTATCATGACAACGAATCCGACAACCAATGCGAGCATGACCACATTGATCGGTGAGCGTTTCTTTGTATTTCTGAGTTTTTCGAGTTTACTTTCAGCCACTAAAATATCTCCGCATCTTCTTCTTTTTCTTTCGATTTACTCTTTGAGGTCGGCGGACCGCCACCGCCACTGCCATGATCTTCATCATCGTCCTCAAGAATAACTCCTGCTGTTGAAGAATCATTAAGTCTGCCGTCATTGTATATATCAAGTGCCTGCTGAACCGTGCCGACAAACCCAGTGTACACCTTGACTCTCATATCTTTGAGAGCTTTAAGAGCGGTTGCGCTGACGTTATTGCAAACGACAACCGCGCCACCTTCAGAAACTATGAATTGAGCAATTTCATCACCGGTTGCCCTTTTATCCCTGTAATATGGATTCGCAACAACGTCATACGTTCCCAGGCCAAACATCAGGAAATAACGGGCATCGTCGAGAAGTTGGGCAATATCTGATTTCAGGCTTTTTCCAGTGGATGGAATCACCAGCTTTCTGGAGGCCCCTGCCACATAAATTATGTTCGATGTAGAGGCAACTGTCGTAGCCGCTGTCGGCACTACAGTTCCAACAGTTGTATCGCCGCCTGTGCCTCCGGGCGTTTCATTTACCAGACGAGAGCCGCAGACCGGGCAATTAAGCGAAGAGCACGGCACAGATATAGGATGCGTTACAGTTACGCCGCACATTGGGCACACACATAAATCCGAACGACCGCTCTGTGATGCCCCGGAACTGGCCTGGCCGCCACCTTGAGCAGGGCCATCTACGGCAGTTCCTGTATCGGCAGTCCCACCAGCTGACCCACCCATACCCATATCTTCCGGCGGTCCGCCGGCTACCGGAACAAGCGCCACTTGCTGTGTACCCTGACTCAAAGGCGGCACACCATCGGGCTGGCCAGATATTGGTACTAAGTAAAAGGTTTGTTGAACAGGTGGAACATCATCGGGCTTACCGCCTGTTTGTATTGTACCTCCAGCTGTATCACCGCCCGGTGCGGCATTAACCAAACGAGAACCACATATCGGACAATTAAGCTGCGAACATGGAATACCTACCGGATGGGTTACCGTTGTGCCATCCATAGGACATATACATGTTGTCGAGCGAGCAGTCTGCGATGAGCCTCCAACATCAGCCGGAGCACTGCCGGTATCTGTCGGCGGCCCGCCTGCTATCGGTATTAAGTAGAACGTCTGCTGAACAGGCGGAACACCATCAGGTTGACCACCTGTTGGCATACCCGACACCGGCATACCTGATACTGGCATTCCAGCTGTTTGCTGCACCGGAGTAGTTTCGGGCTGATTACTTATCGTCCAGAGAGTGCCAGCCGTTGGTATAGCCGCTACTCTGCTTGGCGGTTCCGTCGGTGCTACTGTGCTTCCGGCCACAGGTACCAGTTGGGAAGCGATATCCGTTGCCGGAAGTTGGCTGGTCATATCCGTACCGGTAATTGAATCAGTCCCCGGCGATGCGGTCATAAGTTGCGAACCGCAAATCGGGCAGACCATATCAGCGCAGGCGGTACTTGCCGGATGAGAAACTTCTGTTCCACAATTGGGGCATACACAATTTTCCGGCCTGCTGGCTTGTGCATCGCCCTGAGCGGTAAGCTCAAGCGGTTTGCCCATTGGAGGAATAGTGCCAGGCTGACCATCAAGGCCGCCTTCCTCATCATCGTCATCGGTATCGTCCTCTTCTGTCCATGGTGAGCCACCTGTCGGTATCGTAGCTGCCGAAGAATTCCCATAACCGCCAAGATTGGCCTCTTTCAACTCCGGCAGTCTTTCCAGTTGATAATTAGTTATCGCGGCCCGCACACTGCCTGTAGCAGGGCCGTATACCTTAACCTTAGCTAAATAAAAAGTATCAAAAGCCTGCGGGCCTATCCCGCCTACTACTACAGCGTCAATTTTAAAGTCTATCAGCATCTGAGCAACCGTCATACCCATCCCGCGAACCTGGGCGGCATACGGATTGGCGATTGAGGTTGCCTGGCTCGTGCTAAAATCATACAGAATAAAATACGGAGCAGAGGCAAACCGGTAATAAATCTGACCGTCCAAACTCGCCGAATCTGAAGACACGATTATTCGATTGGTTTTTGCAACCTCTTCATCAAAGCTCATTAACACAACCTGCGGTGGTGAATCGCCTTCATCTGGAAGAGTCACAAAGATATTTTTCGCATCAGAAGGTGAATAGACGTCCAGAAGAACATTTTCATCGTCTTCAAGAGCATTATAAAGAGTCTGTAAATTAGGAGTTGGAACCTGGTTGATACTTAAGATAACATCACCAACTTCAAGGCCCCGCGAATCGGCAAGGCTGCCTTGGACAACCGCAACAATAACAACACCCTGTATTTCATCTGGTATATCAAACGCATCCCTGGCATCATCGGTCAATGGCGAAACCGAAATCCCCCAAGGTGTTGACATTACAGGGTCAACCGCAGTGTCAGTGGTTGCCGCTACCGTTTGAACATTTGTATCAGTCGCTATCGTATCATCCGGCTGAACTCCAAGTGTAACATATACGTTCTGCAGGCCGCCATCTACATTGTCGATAACAAGCTTAGCCGTATCGCCCGGCTCAAGGTCAGAGATTATGTCCTGAATCTGGAATGAATCGAGAATATCTACTCCGTTCATGGAAACAATCACATCACCCCTTTGCAGCCCGGCCACTTCCGCCGGCGAACCTGGAACAACATTATTTATCAGCACTCCGGTATCTGCTGTCAAATGAAGTGCATCGCTGATGGTGGCATCCAACTCCTGAATTTCCGAACCGAGCCAGGCAAGCTTCGTATCCAGCTTGCTATAATTTATCTCAACTCCGCCGTCAGCAGTATCTTTGAGCACATGGTCAAGCAGCGTCATAAAGAGGTAACCAAAGGCTGCAAGTGCTACAAGCCCTGTCACTATGGCCCAGCGTTTAAGCACTTTTTTCTTATATTCCAACACCTGCTCTTTTTCTTTGGGTGTCATATCATCTGTTATTGTCTTTTTCATTTTCTTGTCTTTTTTCCATATCATACTTATAGTTCCTTTAATTGCGGTTCTCTCGCACGGGATATGATTACGACATCCCCGATCCTTTCGAATTTATTTATTACATCTTTCCTGACGCCAGCGATTATTTTTTTCACTTCGCCGACCTTTATCTCGGATTCAAATATAACCTCAACATCAATCCACACTTTTTGTCCGGTTTTCCTGGCACGCAATCTACCTACTTCTATTACCCCGTTCTTTTTTAAAACCAGCTTTCTTATCTGCAAAAGCATTGCTTTGTCATCAAATGACCTGTCGGTTATACCTTTGACTCCCGTGGTAAGTGTATTGATACCGTTTTTGGCAATCAAAACGCCGACAATTATGGCCGCAATTGGATCAAGAATAACAAATCCGATCCTTGCCCCAAAAACACCTACCAATACTGCCAGAGACGACCAAACATCGGACCTGTTCTCCCAGGCATTAGCTATCATCGCCGGTGAATCCATCTGCTTACCGGCACACAGGGAATGCCTGAACATAATCTCGTTGGCGATGATAGATATCGCAGCCGCCCAGACCGCTGTGATTCCCGGGTCGTACATGTTACCTCGAACGATAGAAATCATCGATACAATAACAATGGTTATGGCAGTACAAACAAGCAACATGCCGATTATGGCAGATACGACAAATTCAATATTGCCGTGTCCCCAGTGGTGATCATCATCAGGCGGTGACGAAGAAACCTTCAGGCCGACAATAACAAGTATTGCTATAATAACATCACTGAGTGAATGTACTGCGTCAGCAATTAGAGCCTGACTTTGGCCAAATATGCCGCCTAAAAGTTTAACGATAAGAAGTCCCAAATTGGCCCAGAAATTTATCCCGCCAACATGTTTGGCACACCAATAACAGTCTTTGCAAGCTACAGGCATTTATATTTCTTTCAATTCCGGCTCGGAGGCACGGGGTATGATTACAACGTCAGCTATGTTTTCGATATTACCCATTATGTTATTTCGCAGATCGGCGACTATGATTTTTACTTCTGAAACCTTCATCTTCGGATCAAATGTTGCTTCAAGGTCAATCCAATTCTTCTGGCCAATTTGCCTGGCCCGCAATCTTCGTATATCAATGATGTTTTTCTCTTTCAAAACCAATCTTCTCACATCAGCAAGGACCTCTTTGTCAAAAGTTCTGTCTGATATGCCTTTAACGCCTTCAAGAAGTGTGTCTAACCCGAATCGTGCAATCATAAAACCAACAATAATAGCAGCTATAGGATCTAAAATTTCAAACCCCATTCTTGCACCAAAAACACCTATCAGGGCGGCAAGCGACGAATATGCATCAGACCTTTTTTCACGGGCATTTGCTATCATCACAGGCGAATTCATCTGCCGGCCAACGCAGATTCCCTGTCTGCATAAAATTTCGTTAGTAATAATAGATATGAAAGCCGCCCATACCGCCAGAATGCCCGGGTCATCCATATTTCCCATAACGATGGTAAATACGGCGGACATGGAAATCATAATAGCCGCACAGATGAGCAATACACCTATTACGGCAGAGGCAATATACTCAACATTGCCATGGCCCCAGTGATGGTCCTCATCCGGCGGGACAGAAGATACCTTCAAACTTACAAGCATCATTAGCGATACGACAACATCACTTAGAGAATGCACTGCATCGGCGATTAACGCCTGGCTTCTGCCGAATATCCCACCTAAAAGCTTTATGGCAAGCAAAAGAATATTGGCAAACAGATTCAATCCGCCAACATGCTTAGCACACCAATTACATTGTTTACACGCAACCGCCAAAGATCAGACCTCTACATCACTTTCCATTTTGTTTATTCAGACTGTGTTTAGCATCATCCTTAACTTCTAATTTCTTGTTACTACCATCGGACTCCACATTTGCCGGTGGTTCAGCTAATTGTGAATTTCCTTCAAACACCCATTCAGCCTCATTTTCCCAGCTATAGTATGGCTGCTTCCGGAAACGCAGAATCCTGCCAATAAGATTGCCGGGAAAAGTGCACAGGCAGGTATTATAAATATTAACTTTGTCACTATACTGAAGCCTTTTGTCATAAATCTGGCCTTCAACTTTGGCAATTTGAATAACAAGCTCTTTATAAGGCTGGCTCGATACAAGCTGCGGATAATTCTCAGCCACAGCCATCAGTCTTGTCAGGCTGGCAGGATTGAATTGAGTTCCGGTAAAATCCTTCGCCGTCCTGATAAGCTTCTTCAAGTCATTCGAGACTGCCATGGAATCTTTTCTTGTCTCCATAGCCGAAGTAAATATTCCCTCCTCATGGGTTATAAATCCTTTCACCACATCTGTCAGACCAGTAACAATATTTTCCCTCATCTGAAGTCCGGCTTCTATCTGTGCGCTTAGATTACTTGTCTGTTGTTTCATCACGGTTAATGTGTTGTAAAAGTATATATGTGCATATATACAGGCTACCGTCATTGCCGTTATGAGAATTGGCACGTAATAGTTAGCAATAAACCGTCCAAACGAATGCAGCCATCGTTTCTTGCGAAGATGCTCCGACCCCAAAACAACTCGAACCTTCTCCTGACGTTTTGCGTCAGCTGATTTTCTAAAAGGAATAGCCATAAACCCATCCTCTAAATTTCTTCAAGTTCCATAGCCTTTTTGAAACACTCCATCGCCTCTTCTCGCCTATCCATTGCTTCATAGGTATAACCGAGCCGCTTGTGAGCCTTGGAATAGTTAGGTTCAATTTCTATGGCCTTGGTAAAACTTTTCACCGCTTTTTCATAATCCTTGAGCTTGTCATAGGCAACGCCAAGATTGTACATAATGTCAAACGACGTCTTATCCTTGCTGGTAAGGGCACCAAGATACTTAACTGCCGCCTTGGAATCATCGTTCTTTATGGCCAGCAGTCCCAATCTATAAACCGCATCTGTAAGAGACTTATCCATTTCAGCAGCCTTTTTATAGGCCTCCTGAGCCTCTTCGGTCATATCTTCACGTTCACAGCAGATACCAAGATTGTAATAAATATCCGCTTCTTCTTTACCCATATCAATCAGTCTATTGTAATGATCGATAGCCTTGCCATACTGACCACGCTTCATCATTGCCGCAGCATTTTTTGAGACCAGGTCTTTTGCCTCAACAGCTTCAATCTTTGTCATATTACAGTAGCCATTAATGAGGCCATCCAGACATCCTCTTAGCTTTAAAAAGAAGCTTTGCGCCCGAAGAGACAGCGGAACACCATGTGCCTTTTGGGACCCTTTCGTATCATTTTTCTTTGTCATCTTTTTATGCCTCCTCACTTGCCTCTTTGGCGGCCCAGGTTGCTTTCAATTTACGTATACCAGCCAATATTGCCACTATGCCAAAGCAAAGCACAATAAGGGGAACAACAGAAATCAGTATATCCTTAAACATATACCAATTGCTCATTATCCCCCACAGCCCAATTACGATCGCGATGATTCCTACAACAATGTGCAACATTTTTGCTCCTTTCTGCTAATTTTCTTTCATTTTTTGAAATTTTTCTTAAATATTCACTCTGCCATCACTCGTTTCTATGGCATAATCCCACGCTTTTATTCCTCCTGTCATGTTATACACATCCTTAAACCCTGCGTTTATCAGTATCTGACATGCCACCTGACTTGTAACGCCGGTAAAACAATAAACAATTATGTCTTTTGTTTTATCCAGGCTGAACACGCGATAGCCTAATTCATTTAAGGGTATGTTTATCGCTCTTGGTATATGAGCCTCCTCGTAAGAGGCATCATCCCTGACATCGACAATTATAAAATTGTCGTCGGAGGCATCGTCAATCCTGGTTTTCAATTCATCGGCGGTAATATCGTAGTAGCCGGCTTCGTTGGCTAACGCGACGACAAAGCCATCATCGGCTTTGTTAACTTTAGCAATATTGGCATACACCAGCGTGCCGACTAACCCCAATAGAATCAAAAGCACTAAACCTATAATGATGTTTTTTTTCTTAATTCTCATGTGATAATAATATTCACTTCCTTTGCGGAAGGAATCTTCTCCATTAACTGTAATTTTACATTGCGGGCAACTCTGTCCGCCTGAGCAATGCTGACTGTCTCGTCTATGCTTATCCACATATCGATATGCAGCAGTGTTCCAACGTGCCGGGCCTTTATGTTTACGATGTCCTTTACCTCGCTTATCTTTTGAGCACACGTTCTTATTCGATTCAGGATTTTGGCCGATGGAACCTTGTCCATAATCCCGCTAAAACCGACAAAAATCATTCGCAGGCCGACAAAGAACACTACGATTGAAACGATTGCCACGCCGGCTCTCTCAAGGTATGTTGCACCGAGAAAAGCAAGGACTAAAAACAGTAATACAAAAGATGATATCCATGCACCTATCCGGTTATAACGCCCGGCGAGAACAAGCATTGTATTTGAGGAGCTTTGGCTCTTTTCCTTAAAGTACCTATAAAGAACTTCGTTGGTTATTATCGATATAATTGTGACCATTATTGCCAGTGTATATAAACCACGCATTTGCAATCCGGTCATCACCACCAGGCTGTAGAAAAGCATATGTGCGGAAATAACCAGGCCAAGAAAGCCGACTACCACCATGCTTATGAACAGCACTTTTCCTAGGCCGTAAGGGTATTTCTCGTCATGCGGTTTTTGCTCTATGACCTGCGCCTGCCAGGGAATTAAAAAAACCGCTGCCGCCATAAAGGAAAAAAGCCCATCCATCAAAACCAGTTTGCTTCCGCCCAGCGATGCGATTCCAAACTTCAGAAGAGCTATCGCCAGGTTAGCAAGCAGCCCGACTACAAATGGTCGAATGGATTTGTCGAGATTTGAATATAATTTAATTGTGTTCATTTGCAGTCAATTTACCCGATGTTATTTTTGGATTTCTTTATAATTCCCACAAGATACGCGGTGCCGTAACCGAGGATAAAGCTCAGGGCCAAAAGGAAAACCGTTCTTATCTCAAAGCCATCTGTAAAAGGCATATTCACCCGTGTTGTGTGCATGTTGCCGCCAACAAACAGGAAAACAGCCAAAACAACAATTATGATTAATATTGTTCGCCACATATTTTTTATCTGATGGTTTCTTTAACAATTGGTTTTACTTTGTTAATTGGTATCGCGAATCCAACGCCTGTGAATACGCCGGTGGGAGCGTAGATTGCAGTATTTATAGCTATCACCTCACCGCTTCCATTTACGAGCGGGCCGCCGGAGTTGCCCCTGTTAATAGCAGCATCGGTCTGAATCATATCTTCGTAAAGTATTGTGTCTATGACAAGGTCTCTTGAATCATCACTTATTATCCCTGCCGTAACGGTCTGCTCCAGGCCGAAAGGCGAACCTACGGTCAGAACTTTGTCGGCTACCTTTATCAGATCAGAGTCACCAAGAATAGCTGTTGGTAAGGGGGCATCTGGTTCGATCTTGAGGATAGCAATATCGTTTTCCATATCCTTGCGAATGATTACAGCAGGATAAACCTCTCTGCCTGAACTAAAAGTTATAACCTTTATATTTACAGCGCTTGCTACAACATGAGCATTGGTTACTATATAACCCCTACGGTCAACAATAATGCCCGACCCCAAAGACGCTTCTTCAACGAACTGTATGGCGGGATCATCGAAAACCACAGAACTTGTCAAAGCCGGCCCGCCTCTTCTGGATGTCGTCTTGTCAGCAGTAATATTAACGACCGCAGGCCTGACCGAAGTGAAAGCGGATGCCAAATCGTCGTCCGAACACGTCAATACCAGATTGTCACTTGCAACAGCACCTGAACGCTGGCCTGGAATCACAAGATCATCGGTCTGGCCATCTGTCGTGGCGACTTGCTCCTCCAAAAGCAGTTTCTTACGCTGCAACAGATCCCATTTCAGAAATGAGCTGCGAGTACCATAGATGCCAAGGTTGACAGTGCCCCAGTACACTATAAGAAAATTAACCACTACAAGTGCTACGAGTACCCACAAGATATTTTCCAAAAGCCATTTTTTAAAATTCATCCGCACACCTTTTATTAGTCTTCATCTTCATAACGTTCTCCAGACTCTTCAAGCCTTTTGCATACCGGCTTTTCGTAATCGTCCTCTTCGTTTTCATGTTCTGAAACAAGCACAACTTTATCATCATCTATAAACACCGAAAGCATTCTGTCCAACAGGCTTATCGGTGCCTGAGCAACCGAATCTATAACACCGGCTGAATCCAACGCCACAAAACGTAATGTGCCCTGGCTATAAATATCAAGAAGCACTGTGCCGTCTTCGTCAGCAGTCAGAGCATCAAAGAAATCGCCCATATTTGTAATTGCTTTATTGTTAATTCCTACAATTACATCCCCAGCTTGCAGGCCCGCTTCGTCGGCCGTCCCGCCGGGCTTCACCGACAGTATTACAACACCTTCAATATCAGTCGGTATACGCAACGAGGTTCGTAAATCCGAACTGAGAACGGCCAGTGACAAACCCCACTGCGAATCATCTTCACCTGAAACATTTGCCATAACCACCGATGAACTGGCTAATTTGGCATAGACCGTATCCTTATCGCCGTCCCTTATATATGCTATTTTTACGTTGTCGCCTGCTTTCAACGTGGCCATGATCTCCCTGAAACCATCGGTATCATCAATGGTAATGCTATTCAGTGACAACAAACAATCGCTCCTTTGAAGGCCAGCTTTGTCAGCGGGCGAATCCTCAACAACGCTGTTTACAATAACACCACACACACTTGACAAAGACAATTGCTGGGCGATAACCGCATCGACAGAGATGACCTCTACTCCGAGAAAAGCTGAAGATGATACGGCTTCAGCTATCGTCAGGGCGGTTTGAACAATAGGCTTATCTGTCTTTGGATTACCAGCGGCATCACTCAAAAGAACGTGATCAGCCCTGGTTACATATGAATACACAAGGCAGCCCAAAAAACCAATCACCATCCCACCAATAACAAACGCCAACCAGTAATACCGTTTCGGATTTTTACCCGCCGTTTTTTTATCAATATTCAAAGCGTTTGTCCTTATTCATCTTTGTCTTTGCCTTCAAGTTTATCAAGTCTCTCTCCATGCTTTTTGATTTTGCTTGCACCCCAAAAAGCTACAACAATCAATATCAAAAGTAAAAATTGTCCAAGTGTCATACGATAACTCCTTTCATGGGTCATTAATTCTTTGGCCATATCAGGCGTCGCACCTAATATTTTTATTTCATTAGTCTCATATATCGAGTTTCTGCATACTCAGCAGATTCTTGACATAAATAAAATCGCATCTGGGACAACAAGACGGCGTTTGGGATTTTGTAAATCCGGCCTGCTCATAAAGACTGATGGCTTGTTTGTGTTTTTTGGAAACTTCCAATTCCATTTTCCTGTATCCATTAGATAAAGCAAAATCAATGGCTTTATCGAGAAGTATTTGGCCAAAACCTTGACTTCTATGCTCCTTGAGAACGTAGAGCTTACGAAGCTCGCATTTTTTATCATCGATTTTGCTAACCGCGACCGAGCCGATTATCTTGCTATCCAGTTGGGCTATAAAGAAAACACCGTTATTGCTGAAATAAACGTTCTGCAGGTCTTGAAGGTCTTTGTCCGGGCCTTCGAAATCAAGGGACATCTCAAATTCAGCCAGCACGGTTGATATCATCTCGACTAATTGTTGGTAGTAGGTATTTTTATATTCACGAATCTTGAACATGTGCTTACGCTCTTTTTATATTCTTCGTCTTCTGTTTTCCGTCACTTAGAAGTCTGCATGAGTTTAAGAGGACTGTTGCGGTAGCTGCTTCGTGGAGCAATACGCCGGAAAGCGGTGCGATCATACCCATGGCGGCTAAAGTTACACCCAATATATTAACACCCACGCCAACTACATAATTTTGCTTTACGACTTTGCTTGTTCTGCGGCCAAGACAAATAGCGTCCGGAACTTTATTCAGATCACTGCCTGCTATAACTATTCCCGCTTCATTTATGGCGTGGTCGGATGCGTCCGTTCCTAAAGCGATGCCGACATCGCAATAAGCCAGTGCTGGTGCATCATTTAAGCCTTCACCAACCATTGCCACGACTTTTTGCTTCTTCTGCTGTTTATACTTTTTCACAATGTCAAGTTTTTCCTGCGGCGAAAGGTCTGAATGGACAGGGGCAAGGCCTAAATCATTTGCAATAGCCTCTGCTGCCTGCTGGTGGTCGCCGGTAAGCATAATCATCTCGCTTACCCCTAATTTGCGCAATCTATCTAAAACTCGTGCTGCTTCGGGACGGGGACTGTCGATGAGACCTATCAGGCCAATAATTGAACTATTCATGGCAACGTAAACAACACTCTGGCCGGTTTTCTTCATTCTGTTAACAATAGTAGTGATTGCGTAAGGCCTGGAAATTTTCAACTCACTCAGTATATTTTTGCCACCGACAGCTATACGACTTTTATCTTTCAATGTTGAAACAACGCCTTTGCCGGGCAAAATATTGAATTTGGATTGGCGAGCGATTTTTAATTTCTTGGCTCTGGCTCTTTGAAGTATTGCCCTGGCAAAAGGGTGCTTGGAATGATATTCACCGCTTGCGGCAAGAGAAAGTACTTTTTCTTCGGAATATTTGCTGGCTACTGAAACAATGTCGATAATTTCCGGCTTACCCTTTGTAATCGTGCCGGTCTTATCAAATATTACCGTGCCTGTTTGCCCTACGCCTTCAAGGTAGAATCCGCCTTTTATCAAAATCTCGTTTTTGACGCCGTTTCTGATTCCTGCAAAAACAGCAGATGGTGTCGCTAAAAGAACGGCACACGGCGAAGCCATAATAAGAACAGTGATGGCGATGGGAACACTTCCTGTTACTATCAAAGCACCAATTGCGACAGCAAAGGCCGACGGTACAAATACACGTGCGAATTTATCTGAGACATTTGCCAGCGGTGCCCGCAGGTCCCTTGCCTCCTCAATTGAGCGGATAATATTGCCGATTTCGGTATCCATTCCGACTTTGGTCACTGAAACGATAATCTTTCCTTCGACGACAATCGTGCCTGCGTAAACCTTATCTTTCTTTCCCTTGTAGACAGGTACCGATTCACCTGAGAGCATTGCCTGGCTGACAGCGGCGTCTCCTTCTACTATTTTGCCGTCTACGCAGATTTTCTCGCCGGTGTGAACCGCTATTTTGTCCCTGCGCTTTATCTGTTCAATGTCTACCTCTACTTCTACGCCGTCATCGGTAACCAGCCACAACTTTTTGTCGCCGTTATTCATCATATCTGTGATAGCCCGCCGCATCTTCTTTTTGTTCATATCCTGCATGGCTATACCCAGACGAATAGCCCAGGCCACAAACAGGGCAAAGATGATTTCTCCTATCGCTACTGCCAGAATAATCGAGGTGGCTATGAGTATATTAAGATTCCATTTTCTTTCCTTGATATTCAAAGCGGATTTTTTGAATATGGGGATTGCTAAAACAAGAGCGGCAGCAGCACCTCCGACCATCAAAAATAAAGAACCTGCAACACCGAGGATTATCAGGTCAGCAAGGATAAAGCCTGTTGTTGTCAAAAGCAAAGCGGTTTCTGAGATCACTGCTCCAAAGACAAGAATCTTGCCGGATGACGATGCGGTATCCAGGGAATTGTCTCGTTTTTTAGTGCCGAGTATTTCTGAAAGTTTTTGAACCCTCTCTGCGACAAGGTATTCCTTGCGATTGGATATTTTGTCGGCAGCGGCTTTTGCCCTGGCAACGCTCTGGTTTGCTTTTCTCGCAACAAGACCGCACGCACCGCCTACCGAAAAAGCGAGTTTGCTGACATTTTCATTTAACAAGTTGGCTCTTTTAACCTTTGGCATTATTTTTTCAATATAACTGGCCTGACTCAATCGGCACAACAACAGCAGTGTGATTCGCTGTTTTCGTCCTGGTTCTTAAGGCAATCGCAACCTTTGTCTTTAACAGCGTAAACATTTTTCAAATCAACTGTCCTGGCAAGATTCGCACAATAGTCAATAGCCGAATCCTGCGTCTTTAATGAAGGCTTATTGAATTTATGGGCTGGGAAGAATTTCGCTAAGTGCCATGGGGTATCTTCGCCCAGGTTATCTTTTATCCACTTAGCAGTTTTCAATACCGAACGGGTGCAACTGGGTGCATAAGTTGGTATTAAAACGGTCAGTATCTCAACGTGTTTGCCATGATCCTTTGTATACTTGATGCTTTCCAGAATCTTATTAACCGTATCATCCATATCCAGGTTGCAATAATGTCTGTAAAATTCGTCACCGACTTCAGGGCCGGCCTTGATGTCGTATCTGAATGCGTCCATATACGGCATTATCAAATCAAGATGCTTCTTTGTTGGCGAGCCATTGCAAACATAGACCGTCCTGATATTATTTTTGTGGGCAAGCTTTGCTATGTCCAGGACGATCTCTGGCATTATGGCCGGCTCATTCCAGGTAAATGCTATGATCCTGATATTCTTTTCCATGGCTTCGGCCACGATCTGTTCCGGGCTTTTTTGTATAGCTACCTTTTCGACATTATCAGGCAAACTTGAGACATCAACATTCTGGCAACCTTTACACTTAAAGTTACAACTAAAGCCCCCGACCGACAAAGTAGGCTCATCTTCAGGATAAAGTTTGCCGGTCTGGGGATCCTTAAAATGCAAAAACGGTTTTGCTCCTAATGGCCCTGGCCGAATGCCGGAAAAATAGCCATAATACAGAGAAAAAAGCTCTCCATCGATGTTCTTCCTTGTTCGACAAAAGCCTGTTTTATTAACAGGGATTTTGCACTCCCTTATACAGGCAAAACATTGGATGCTTTTATCCGGACTTCCGTTCTCATATAGCAACGCTTGCTTCATATTCTTTCCTCTTAATTTCAGAAGACCAGGGGCAGATGGTAAGAAGTCAAACCTTCCGTCCCCCAGCCCACTCTCTGTTTTACAATGTAATCACCTGATCAACACCGGCTGGCTCTAATGCCGCATATACATCGGGAAAGCAGCCGACCTTGGCATTAGAGACGAGCTTATCTGCTATTTCTCTGTCATAACAACACAAATCACATGCCATCAAAAGCATGCCGGTTTCCTGGGCCAATTTGTTAAGCTTTTCGCCTAAGACGTCACCCTCTCTTAAAACGTAAGCGTTATCCTCAAAGAAAAACATGCCTGCAATCTCAACACCATGCCTTTTTTCCTCAAGTTGCGGGATTATCATCTTTCCGAGCAAAAATGACGCCTGGGGGTTTCTGAATAAATATGCTACCTTCATGTTAACACCTTTCATTTTTGGATTTTACATTGCTGTGTCCTTTAAAACTCATATTTTAACTGGAGTCCCCAGCAGTTTGCCTCCTGATGATTAGCAAGATTGCCGAGATTGGCATAACCGCCCGATATAGTCATATTATCGTTAACCACATAAGCAAGACACAAAGTCCACCAGTCGTTTTCTGCTTTGATCAGGTGATAACCATTGGTACTATACTGATCGACTAAATCAGGTTTTTGGCGATACTCAGCAGCAAAGGCCAGCTTGTCTGTCAGGAAAGCGATGATACTTCCTTCAAAAGTAGTTCGTCTTTCGCCTGCAAATCCATAAAGACCGGTATGTATCGCATCACCATTGCGAAGTCCACCAGACAGAATAACCGGCCGGGGTAGCAAACCCGTTATTGTTTTACTCCCCACAAGCGTAAACTCTGTTCCATGATTATGGTCTCCTCCGAGCGTGTCCAAAAGGCCGCCCATATCGTCATTAAGTTTATGTGTACTCTCATTCCACTTAAAGTGTGCACCAAAGGTAATCGCAGGCATCCAGGAACAGTCGAAATCGCCTTCCTGTACTATCATTGCTCGTAGATTGAGGTTGTGCATACTAAGATGATGATCTATTTTTGCACCAGCGGCTGATTTAACATCATCGGTCCAATCGCCTAATCCAAAACGCTCGTATGCATAACCGATCTCGAATTTACCCATGATGTTTTCGGTAACAGCAAAGGATTGTAGATCCTTTTCACGACCCCAAACAGCACTTGTTGAGAAACTTGGCTTGCCGAATATTTGACCTTCTGCGGGTGGATTTGCCAGATATGCTGTGCTGGTAATAAATACACCGCTGTTGCCCTCAATCGTGTGTAATGGCAATGGAGGGCCGGCTTGAGCCATACCGCAAAAAGCCAGGGTAATACTTAAAGCAAAAACTAATTCGATTTTTTTAGTCATCTTAAACTCCTTTTCTGATTTCTAAACTTTGATTTCTAATTGCTGCCGGACTATTGCACCAAAGGCACAAAGAATTTAGAGGAAAACTCAATTGCTTCATCTAAATCATAAACTTCTCGGCTGGAACATTCTTTTCCCCATGCTTCAGCGGTTTCTTTATCTTTCAAAAAGACCATTTCCATACATAAGCTATGAGCACAGCAGCCTGTTGGACTACTCCAGATAATACCGAAATGAATGTCCTTTGACGGTTTGGCATCTATAATGACAGAGCCATTCTGCTCAAGATAAATCGGCTCATCAGTGGCATGACATTTTGATTCAATCTGCACCTTTTTACCAAACATCGGGCTTATGCCTAACGAATCCAATGCACACATCGCATTAATTTCGTGTCCGTTCACCTTTATTTTGTGCGGCGTATCTTCGACTGTCATTGGATAAGAGCCTACGAGCTTGCCACTACAATTCAGGACGGCCAAATCCTTCTCCTGCAAAGCCTTTATCGCTGTCTCAACATCGCCATCTCCAATTATGGCTGATATCTCCTCGTTATTTATTGGACGCCCATTCTCAACAAACGAGTGCAGTATCGCCTTGTGCAACTCAGCCATTTTTCCACCAAATTCGGCCTGTCGATCCTTTAATGGCAACAATGAAATTAAACGCTTCAGGCCTTCTTCTACTTTACTCATACATGTCTCCTGTAACTGTTTTTGGGATATTTCAAATGTTTAGGCAACGCACCCAACATTAAAATTTCCTTTGCAAATGCTCAACACCGTAACATTTCCAATTTTGCGTATTGTAGTTACACCCGATTACGTTTTTCTATTCATCCCCAAAAGGCTCAGGAATTGTACTATCGCAAGGGCGGTTGCAACTATGTAGGTTAAAGCAGCAGCTTTGAGCACCTTTTTAACACCTTCGATTTCTTTTTTATCAGCTACGCCGTTTTCTTTGATATATCGCAGCGCCCTGGCTGAGGCTTCCAACTCTACCGGCAGAGTAACCATGTAAAAAACAACTATCCCAAGAAATAAGAGAAGGGCCAGATTGATAAAGAACGAGGCAAAAGCAACTCTGGACAGCAGTATCCCCAAAAACAAAAGCGGCAATATAAAGTATCCTAACTTTTCCACAATTGGTGCGATATTAGACCTGATTTTTGCCGGCGGATAGTTTGTTCCATGCTGTATCGCATGTGCCGCCTCATGTGCTGCGATTCCTATCGCCGCAATAGAAGAGTTTCTCGCAACTCGGCGGGAAAGCCTGACTGCATTATGACGCGGATCGTAATGGTCTTTCAATGTACCGCTGATTTCTTCGATAACAACATCGTTGAGGCCGGCGCAATTTAGCATTGTCCTGGCAAGACGACTGCCGGTAATCCCTTTTTTTACCGGCTGATTCGAATACTTTTCAAATAACTGATTAACCTTAATACGGGCGTATAAGCCGTAAACAACCAGAGGCACAATCACAAAGCCAGAGATAACATAAAGTCCTGTCAGCATATTCATTTCACCAATCCTCTTTTTGTTTTATTTCAAGTTTTTTGTATGCAATATGACTCACACAGCCTTGCTCTTGGCAATGGCGAAACCATCAAAATCAGTTACTGTGTCCGGGAAAAGTAAAGACACACTGACAAACACTACCGCGGAGCAAACTATGCCGTAAAAACCAGCATACAACCCCAACGCTTCCAAAGCTTCAGGAAGAACAATGGTATTGGTTGATAGCAATACTGTAGTTATTCCTCCGGCAAGCATCCCTGCCATAGCACCGGAGCAGCTACTCTTTTTCCAGAAATAAGCTCCGAGCGTCGGCACAAACAGCCCTGAAACCATAAAGGCATAGGTGTAAAGGCCGGCACTTAGAACCGAAGTGAAGTGTGCAGCCATGATGACCGACACAACGCCGATGATAAGAGTAACCAACATCGATAAACGAATCGACGCTTTGGTTGAAATCCTGCGAACAAAATAGCGTTCTATAATATCAGTTACTAAGTTGCCGGAAGATGCCATAAGACAACTGTCCGCTGATGACATTATCGCTGAAAAATATGCCACGATGACTATCCCTGTAACGCCGGCTGGCAGAACATCACGAATAAGTATCGGCATAGCTATTTCCGGATCGACATTGGGAGCAACGACACGAGCACACATACCGAGAAACGCACCTGCGAAAGCTATGACGGGATACTCAAAAAAACCGGCAATATACCACGCGCGTTTGGCCTCATACTCATTTTTACAGGCATACATCCGCTGATATATCGTATTGCCAATCAGCCAGGCGGGAATAATCGTTACCATCCAATTAATAAATGTTGCCGGCGAGATGTTTGAAAGCGAAAAATATTCCGGCGGAAGATTTTCCCTGAGTACAGAAATGCCGCCGATTTTATACAAAGTTACAGGAATTGTAACGACTACCAGACCAAAGAGCAGCAGTACCCATTGAACGGCATCGGTATAAATGACCGCCTTAAGACCGCCAATAACCGTGTAGGCTATCGTGATAAACGCCATGAAAACCAGTGCAAATGTGATTGGCTGTACCCCGAATGGATTGTTCTGGATGATTGTCACAGAAGCCAACTTGGCACCGGCTAACATTTGAACACCGGCAAAACCAAGGTAAGCAATGCAGGAAATTACCGCCGCGACCAAAGCCACACTATCGTTATATCTGTATCGAAGAAAATCGGGGTAGGTCATGAATTTCTTTTCCGCATCAATTTTCTTGATTCGTGGAATAATGAATACCGCACTTAGCCAGGCCCCTACAAGGCCGGTAAACAAAAGCCAACTTCCTGCAATTCCCATGACAAAACCAAGACCGCCCAAACCAATTGTAAAACCTCCACCAACATCTGTGGCGACAATTGAAAGCCCCACGTAAGTCGACCCTATCGACCGACTGCCAACGTAATAGTCTTCAATGTCCTTGTTGCGGGTGAAATGATAAAAGCCGATCGATAAAACACCCGCTATATATAAAGCAAATATCAAATAATCAAATATAGTCATATCTACATCTATCTCTTCAAACAGAACTGTTCAAACTGTATTTTCACGGAATAATTTCTTTGAAAGGTAAAGATGATGTGTCTTGATGTGTTAATCAATTTTTGGCGGCCTTTTCACTCGACTTTTTTGTTCTGGTAACTGTGCGATTCAAGTTTCTCTGTCTTAATGGCACTGTCTTTGAATCAGACTCCACGCTGTTTTGCGAACCGTTCGAAGCGTCCGCGTTTTTTGTTTCGGCTTTTCGCTCAGATTGCTTATCTGCTATTGTTTCCGCCGCAGTCTCAGTGTCTTGAGTTGTTGCAGGGGTCTTTGTAGTTTTTGTGGTTGACGGATTTTTTTTCAGTTTTTGCTTTATCACATCCTTGACGCAATCAACTACTTCTTTGCTGGTAACTACTGTTACCCCAACCACAGTACCTGCAAATTGTGAAACTGTTTTGATCGTCAGGGCTTGTTTCAATTCATCAATTTTCACTATCTTGTTCTCCTTTTCAGGCTTCGTATTCTTTAAGCGGTGGCAGTTTTAGGGTGCGCAGCACTGTCGTATCCGTTCTTGAAGGCCCTTTTCATCTCTGAAGTGGCTTCCTTTGTTTTTTCGCATAGTTTATCGGTGCCGTCAGGGTATTTTTTGTGAACAACTTCCATCGCCACGGCACCGACAAATACCCCGCCTATCAAAATCCCTAATATCTTAAGCATGACACCTCCTTTTCGTTTCTTTATTCTTCTTTTGCCGATTCTTATAATAAAAAAACCCAGCCAGCTATCTATTTAGATAACCAGCTGGGTTTATCTTCCTAACCGTTTTTTGCTCCCCCCAGGGAGTTATTTTAAACTCCAGCAGTCCTTGCTGGTATTCTATCCACGCCTGATATATAAGGCTTCGTCCAATTGTGCTATAAAACGCAGAACTGGATCATCATCATATATCAATGAATAGCGCAGCGATAATCACTGAGCTACTGTTTTTTTAATAATTTCCTTATTCTGTATGCATTCTTAAGAACTGCTATTGCCGCTCATCTGCTTACAGTAAAAACCTCCTGTTTAATTTTTGTTGCCCCTATCTTCCATTCCGATCTGTTCAACTTTTGTCAAAAATCACCAGTTTTGACAAAAAATTTGCAAAATATACTAAAAAAAACAGAATACATCAAACCACGCCAGACGCACTCCGTCCCCGTCGGTTGCAGTACAAACCAACACAGTTTTTATGAAAACTTTCACTTCCCGTCGCAAAAAACCGCTCAGAAGCATTGATTATTGCAACCTTCCTCATCGTATGTTCATCAAGTCAATTGACAAGATGAGCAATATATCATAATTCACCACTACCTGTCAAACGTTTTTCTTTTTTCATCACAAATAACAGTCCGCCGAGGTTTTATTTGTTCGAGAATCTCGGCAGCATCCCGCACAAGTTGGACACAGCCGGACTTGTCGCCAACCAACTCTTTGCAATTGATAGAGCCGTTTCGAGTTTCAAATTTCTTTGTGAAGTCTTTAATAATGGCGTGCGTCTTCTTCTTTGATTCTTTGTCCGTAGCATCAGTATTACCGTGTTTTAATCCAAGGATCATAAAAGCTGCGGTAACGGCACCGCAGACTCCGCCAATACGCATCCCATTGCCAAATCCCGTTGCAATCTTAAAAGCGGTCTCGTTGTCAAGGCCTAACTGTTCGCAATAAGTATCCAATACGGCCTGGGTGCAGTTAAAGCCATTTTTGAAATTATCAACTGTCTGCTCAACCTTTGTATTCATATTAAGTTCCTTATATAAATAAAGTTACGACCATTTCCGCCATTTACAGGACACAATAGAACCATTGGCAACTATTTGGCCTCATTTTTTTGATTATGATTTGCTTTCGACTTTGTTTCGGGATGATGGCTTTTCTTAAATAACTTGTTCCAGAGTTTCATGCTGCCGTATGAAACTGCGATTCCAACGACTACCGGAACAGCTATTGTACCCACGGCAACAGCGGTTTCGGCGATAACAATCCCTGTAACGGCCTCGGCAACTACTCCGCCGGCAGCTACTCCCAAACCTGCGGAGACACCCATACCGGTAGAGCGGATGACCGTATCTTTCGTTGCCTGTTTTTTGCTTTTCTTGTTTTTCCTGCACTTTATCATGTTCATTGTGCCGTAAAATGCCGCTGCCATACCACCAACAGCAGTTCCCGCTGCTGCAGGAATGGCAAAAACCATTCCAGTGGCAATATTCAGCAGTGTCGGGCTAACAGTTTTTGCCGAAGAGCCCAAATGACCATTTGCCAGGGATTTCACCGCCGAGCCTATCTGAGCAGTTGGATTTGAATCTGCGGTCTGTTTATTCGCCGAACTTGTTATTGATCGCCCAGATGGCTTATTTGACCCTTTATTCATATCGCATTTGTCCTTAAACTTTTATTCCACGATTTTTTTTGCCTTGGTTTGCTAACAAACCACAGGAATTGTTCATCGTTTCGGTCAAGATGATAAGCAAATGGCCGTGATATGTCAAAATATTTTTCCAGCTGTCATTGAAAAGGGAATGAAAATCTTCATTGAAGACCTATAAGCCCCGTTAGATGCCGACGTTATGATGCTTTGTGTGCAGCGAGCTTTTTTGCATTTGTATCAGCAAGAGCAGGCAGTACCAAACACAACGGTGTAGAATATGCAGTGAAACAGCTAACTTTGTTCTATACTACGCCCCAAAAAACAGATGTTCCAAAAGAATTTTGGTTCCGATAAGGGGCAATACAACACTTGAGGAGTGTTTTACTGATAGTGGTATAAGGCTTCCAAAAAACAAGGCAGCAGAAACGGGACAGAACGACAATGCGAAAACAAGACCTAAGAATAAAGCTCCTCCCAAGCCAAATTTCTCTGCCCGTTGACCCAAGAGCTTAGGCTGTGCCGAAACGTTGGTTAAACATCCTAAAAAGCTGATTAGTATTCCAGGTTAATCGTTGGAAAAACATGTTGACATAAACGCCTGTTTTGTCTATCATTTCGGTCGAGTAAGTGAATGAGTCGTTTTCAAATGTTTGCTGAATAAGGTTGTAACATGCAGGTTTCTCAAAAAGCATTATATGCACTGCGGGCTGTTTTCGAGTTGGCTAAACGTTATGATCAGGGGCCGGTAAAGATTTCTGATATTGCTGAGGCCCAAGCCATTCCACAGAGATTCCTTGAGGTGATACTCAGTCAACTCAAGCAGGCGGGTTTTCTCGAATCTCGCCGAGGCAGTGACGGCGGTTATGTGCTTTCTCGTTCGCCGGAGGAGCTTACTGTTGCCGACGTGGTTGGTTTTATTCAGGGGCCGGTCGGCCCAACCGCCTGTCTCATTGAGAAATCCAGCATCAACAAATGCTCTCTTTACGATACTTGTATCTTCAAAAAGATGTGGGGAAAAATACGTGATGCAATCTCCAAGGTATACGACAATACTACTTTCAGCGACTTGGTAAAAGAAGAAGGCGATCAGTCTCAGCCTTGTGTTATCCGCAAATGATTTCGTATCAGCGGCAAGGCAGCAGCGGTTCCGTTGAGCAAATAATGGTAGGGCTTTCAAAATATGTTTGCAGTTTGGATGTTGGGCAGGAAAAATTGTTTAAAACTAAATTCAGCCATAGGAAGTGGCGTAGGATATGTAAAAATGCAGGACTATTAGATTTGAAGTTTCATGATTTGAGGAAATATGCCGAGCTCGGCATAATCGGAAAACATTTTGCTCTTTGCTAGCTCAAAATGGCGTATCGACTGCAGTGACACAGAGACTACTGGAACATTCTTCACCCAACCTAACAAGCAAGGTATATACAAACGTCGATCCTGTTTTAAGAAGTGCCGTCGAGCAATTGCCGGTTGGGGAATGGCTGTAAAATAATATTTACAACTTCACAAAAGTGTTTTTTACGAGTTACCGTTATTTTCTGTATTGTTGTGAGAACCGCCATGTGTGACTATGCTTACTTTAGAGCCTTCGGCTGGGATACTGGGGAAACATACCCTGAATCGTTGCAGGCTTTGGCCTCTACCTGTAATGCGTCTGGGGACATGGACATCTGACGAACGAGATTCGTCTATGATAGTTCCATCAGGCGATTGTATTGTAATATCCACATGTGTTTTGATGGGCAAGCCGACAGTGTCACTGCGTCTTAGGACACCGGTTACTACGAAACCATCTTCATCTTCGTAGGCATCGCTCCAAGCGATATAGACCTTTCCCGTGGTGTGTTGCTCTAAACTGAGCACACCAGCATCTACAAGGTCTACCCTATCTGTGGCACAGCCTGAGATAACTATAGTCACTATACCAAAGACCATTACTGCTACCGATTTCAATATTTTCTTTTCCATAATACAATCTCCTAAAAAATCTGTTATTCATTTATTTTAATCGCAAACCATTGGTAAAAGGCTGGAATTACAAAAAGCGTGAGCAAGGTTGCCGATGTCAGACCAAATACTACCACCGCAGCTAATGGCCTTTGAACTTCGGAACCGATGCCGCTTGACAAAAGCAGAGGCATCAGTCCCAGTACCGTAGTTGTTGCCGTCATTAATACAGGACGCAGACGCTGAAGGGCTCCTGTTATTATGGCCTCTTCGATTTCTATGCCCTCTGTTCGTAGTTGATTTATACAGCTTACAAGGACCATACCATTTTGTACCGCGATACCAAACAGGGCGATAAATCCGACGGCTGCAGGGACTGACAAATACTCTCGGGCAAGGAAAAGTCCGAGTATTCCACCAATCAAAGCTAACGGGACGTTTATTATTATAAGCAGGGCCTGACCTACAGAGCCGAATGTCAGGCACAGTATCAGGAACACTACAGTGATGACCATAGGCACAATAATTTTAAGGCGAGCCATAGCCCTTTGCTGGTTTTCAAACTGTCCGCCATATTCGACATAATATCCGGGAGGCAGTTCGATGTTATTGGCAATACTTTTCTTAATATCAGCGACAACGCTTCCTAAATCTCTGCCTCGTACATTACCCTGGATAACCCAGCGTCGTTGATTCTTTTCACGATTTATCTGGATAGGCCCGATTACTTCTTTAATCTGAGCAACCTGTTTTAATGGCACGAGACTTCCATTTTCAGCATGGACCAGCAAATCTTCGATAACCTTAGGGTCGGACCTGTAAGGTTCCTGATAGCGAACATGAATTCCAAAACGGCGAATGTTGAGATATATGTTATCTATCACCTCGCCGCCGATAGCCAGTTCTACGAGTTCCAGGATTTCACTGACATTTATTCCGTATCGGGAACACGCTTGGCGATCTGCTATGATCTGGATTTGCGGCTGACCGAAACTTTGCTCGACGGCAAGATCCACCAGACCGGGGATATTGTCAATGGAGTTACGAATTTCCTGGGCCTTGGATTTGAGCACATCCAGGTCTTCACCGAAGAGTTTTACAGCCACCTGTGCCTTGATACCGCTGAGCAACTCATCAAAGGCGTTCTGGATCGGCTGAGTGAAATTCAACTGAACGCCGGGATAATTCGATAGCGTTTTGTTCAGAGCTTCAATCAGGTCTTTCTTGCTTTTATAAGTCGGCCAGTTCTCCCGCTCTTTCAACCCTATGTGGATTTCGGCGTAGTTAACAGGGTGCGGATGGCTACCTGCCTCGGGCCTGCCTACGCGAGATATCACCTCTTCAACTTCTCCAAAAGCTATGATTTTCTTTTCAAGGACCTGGATTACTTCGACACCTTTTTCAAGTGAAATCGATGGTGCCATAGTAACGCCAATCAGGATTGAACCCTCTTCAAGGGTTGGGATGAATTCGGTACCGAGTAATGGCATAAGTGAAATGCTGCAAACAAAAGCAATAAGGACACCCCATAGAACTTTTTTCCTATTACTAATTGCCCATATAAGCCATGGTCGATAAAACTTTTTAAGTTTTGTCACCAGTATGAATTCTTTGTGTCTGCCCGCTTTAAGCAGATAAGTGCACAACGCCGGTGCTGCCACAACCGCAACGATCAAAGAGCCGAACAAAGCAAAACAGAGTGTAAAAGCCATAGGTGAAAACATTTTGCCTTCGACACCCTTAAGGCTGAAAATGGGCAGAAATACCGTGATTATAATTATGATAGAAAAAATAATCGGTCGGCTGACCTCCTTGGCAGATTCAAAAATGATGTCGGTTTTCTTTCGCAAAGTGTCAACATTGGCATTCAAATGACGGTATATATTCTCCACCATCACGATGGCACCATCACCGAGCATGCCGATACCAATGGCGATACCACCTAAGGACATCAGATTTGCCGAGATACCCATCAGTCGCATGAAGATTATTGACACCAGTGTACACAGCGGCAGTGCAAGCGAGACAATAAAAGCAGAACGGAAGTTTCCAAGAAAACAAAATAAAACTATTATGACCAGCACAGCCCCCTGCAAGAGAGCCTTTTTGACAGTCCATGTCGCCTGTCGCACGAGTTCAGCCTGTTCGTAATAAGGCACTAAAGTCACGCCTTCAGGCAAAGAGGCCTGCACCTCAGGGATCTTGGCATATAAACTTTCAATAACCTTAGAGGTGTTCTGGCCATAAAGCTGAAGAACCATGCCGGAGACAACTTCTTCGTTGCCATTGCGGGATACAACTCCGCGACGTATCTGTTTGCCGTAATCTACCTCTGCCAAATCGCCGATTTTGATCGGCATGCCTTCAATAACTTTAACATGAATATTTCTTATGTCATCAAGGTCCTGCAAAAGCCCGATACCTCTGACAAGATATTCTTCGCTGCCCATCAGCATAAATTGTCCACCTGCGTTGTTGTTGTTTTCCCTGACCGAGGCTACAACTTCTTCCAGACTGATTTTATATTTGTTCAGAGCATGGGGGTTTATCCGGATTTGATATTGAAGGACATGCCCGCCAATCGAAAGGATATCTGTTATGCCAGGAACAGTCTGCAACTGATATTTGACGACCCAGTCATTTATCTCACGAAGATATGTAGTTGGATCCTTTCCGTCTGTATCAACATCAGGCTCAAGAGTTAAATAATAGATAAATATTTGTCCTAAGCCCGTAGAGATTGGGCCCAATGCAGGCGGTTCGTGCATTTCGGGTAGTTGAGCCAATGCTTCATTGAGCCTTTCGGATACGATCTGGCGTGCAAAGTAGATATCGACGTCATCTTCAAAGTAAACGTATATAACAGCCATCCCAAAAGCGGATGTGCTTTTTATCTGTTTGACACCGGGCAAGCCATTCATTGACGACTCGATGGGAAAGGTTATCAAACGCTCTACCTCTTCAGGTGCCATACCATGGGCTTCAGCGAAAACCGGCACCATTACAGGGGATATGTCGGGAAAGGCATCGACCGGCAGTTGAGAGTATTGGTATATCCCCAACACCGTTGTTGCTATAATGCCGAGAATAACAAAAAATCTGTACCGAAGAGAAATATCCACAATTTTCTTATGCATAGAAATATTCCTTTTTAATGACCATGGCCGGCATGACTATCGATCGAACTGGTGGCTATTTTAGCCTTAAGTTCAAAAGCTCCTTTTGTGACATATTGCTGGCCAGAATAGAGTCCTGAAGTAACTTGAACGAAACCGGCATTGGATTGCCCAAGGTTTACAAAGGCCGGTTCAAAACCATGTTCATCCTTAGTGAAAACACATTTTTTACCATCGAGATTCTGGACGGCGTCTTTGGAAACGATTACACCTGCTTCAACGTTATCTATCGTAACCTTGGCGGTGACAAAAAGGCCGGGACGAAAGACCCCTGTGCTGTTTGGTAATACAACTCTTGCAAGTGCTGTTCTGGATTCTGCACCAACAACAGGGCCGACGTAGCTGATTGTGGCTTCAGTATCTGGTATCGTTTGGTCCGCTGATATTATGACCTTTTGACCTTTTTTGACTTTCACAAGGTCTTTGGGGTAAACATGCAAATCAACCCAGACACTGCTTAAGTCAGCAACTACAAAAACATCTGCATCATCACTTACAAGCTCCCCTAAGGTGATATGTTTATCAATAACGGTGCCGTCAAACGGTGCTGTTATCTCAAATTTAGTGAGCCCGCTTTCCTGCTCCAAAGGCAGCTTCTCAAGATACTCTTGGCTAAAACCTATGGCATGGAGTTTTTGCTCGACACTACGCATTTCGATCTTAGCTTCGGCAAAACCCTTTTTCGCATCGAGATAATCCTGCTCAGAAGAAATTTTCTCTTTCCATAGTTTCTCTTCACGTTCAAATATTGTTTTTGCTAAATCGTAACGTTCGATTGCAGCTAAGTATCCGGCTTTTGCATCTGCCAGGTCACGGCTTCTTATCATAGCCATGACCTCTCCGGCTTTTACAGCATCACCCAATTTTTTCTTAACTTCGCTAACAACACCTGATACGCGGGGAACAATATGGGCCATACGGTCAGCATTTACAGCCACTTCTCCAGGCAGATTTACATAAACATCAATTTTGCCGCTAATTGCGGTGGCAAGCTCTATGCCGAGTTCCTTGATTTGCTCTTTACTCAGTTCTATAACCAGCCCCTCTTCATGTCCATCTTCATCCTCATGCCCCTCTTCATGCTCCTCTTCATGCTCATCATGTTCTTCGAGTTGGGCATGATCATCTCCATCACAATCGGTATGGCCTGAATCAGATTTGAAAATAACCAGAGCAAGTATGCCCACCAAAAGAACAATCGCTATTGTTATCGCTTTTTTATACTTCATTTTGACCCCTCTTTTGAAATATTAATGCCCTCAATTGGACTTCCAATCAAACGTTCGACGTCAGTTTTAGCGGTATGGAAAGAAGCAATGGCATCTATATATCGAGCTTTTGCTTCGAACAAAGTCCGCTGTGCGTCAAGGACATGCAGATAATCCAGCTTGCCCTGGCTGTAGCCTGTCCTGGAAGCCTGGAAAACACTTTCCGCTCCCTGTAATACGTTTTTATTTAGTTCTGTTGCCTCGGTATATGAATTGGAAAGTTCCTGATAAGCCTTAACTAATTCCATTTGTACTCTGGAATAAGCTACTCTCTGTTCTTCCCTGGCCCTGGCAAGTGCGTAAGCCGCTTCCAGTTTACCGCCCTGATTTCTATCTGAGATTGGCAGGGGAATGGAAATGCCAAATACTATTGCATTATCATCTGTTTCATTGGACCGCTTCATACCACCGCTAAGCGTGATATCGGAAATAGCCTTGGCTTTTTCCAACTCTAAAGAGGCTTTACCTTTATCAATTTCCAAGGCCCATCGTGCAATATCCGGATTCTGTGAAATTAAATTAGTCAATTGATTGATCGATGGTAATGGTGTCAGCGAATCAAGCTTACCTGCAACACTATCAAACCTGGGTTTTTGCCCGGCCCATGTAGATGCCAGTTGCTTACGAGCAAATTCAAGATTCCCCGCAGCCTGTGAATACTGTATCTTAACATTCGAATAGGCTACAGCGGCCTTGGTCTTTTCCAACGGCGAATCTTTGCCCGCATCAACTCTCTTGGCAACAGTGTCCACCAGTTCTTCAGATAATTGCAGTAGTTCTTTAGTTAGTTTAAACCGCTGTTGTGCGGCCAATACCTCAATAAATGCCTTGGTAACTTCGGTAAATACGTCCATCCGTTTAGCCTCATAATCCAATCCTGCCAGTTCCTTTTCCAGTGAAGCTACTTTTACCCGCTTCTTTACTTTGTTCCCCATTTCTATTAACTGACTTAATGCAATCGTTGTTTCTGCAGCATCAAAACCGCTGCGATCACCGGGCCCGCCAACTTCTTCAACTTCGACCTCAAGTTCCGGATTCGTCCAAAGGCTTGCCTGCAATTGCCTTGCCTCTGAGATACGAATATCCCATGAAAAAGCTTTTAGTTCCGGATTATGCATCAATGCTAAAGCCAAAGCTTTACGCAAAGTGATAACGCCGGTTGGCTCAACAATTCCAGGGACTTCTGTAGCTTCCATCGGTTTGACGGGAGGCTGGAAAATGCTGAATTCCTGTCCCAACAACTGAGGCTGGGGTAATGCAACTTCATTGCCGTGCTCCATACAACCTGAAACGCCAAGCGCAAAAAGCATAATTAAGAACGACAAAAATCTTATACACATTACAGTAATCCTAAATATTTAACTTCTAAATTTGGGTCCTTCCGACACACTCTAATTGACAGAGTATCAGAAGAATGCGATTATCTGGCCATTTACAGTAAATATTTTGTAAAAATGGCAGAAAAAGAAATGTCTTTTTGGTGGATCACACCATCAGGATCACTGTGCGCAGAGAGGTAAAGTAAGAAGTGGCCTCAAAGGTACTTGAAGCCAAATTATATGCACCAAAGTTGAACTCCTCGGCAAGTACAATCACGTTTGCCGCTGGAGCAGGAAATGTGGAATTCAACTGTTTAGACACGCGGGAAATCTTTGCTAAGCTAATGGAAATCGGGACATCTACGCATGGCTCACAATGCTTGTCTTTTACATGATCAGACTGGTAGGAAAGCTGGTTTTGATCTGTAGGTTGAGAATGAGCATGGTCGTCGCACCGTTCGTGAAAAGCAGATTTGATCTCACTCCGGCCGTCCGAGCCAAAACATAGCACGGCCCCGTGTGTTAAATTGCCAAACATTAGAAGGCAGATAAGCACAACAAAACATTTTTTGTATATCTGTTTACGGGCTATTTTCACAGTCATTCCATCATGTTACCGTTTTCAAGCTCAAAACGCAAGGTTTAAGTGCTGCTTTGCACAAAAAGGCTTACTCAGCTTACGTTTCGCTCTCATAAAAGTTCATTGCCAATGCAATTATATATTTGAAAAAAACAAGTGTTCCAGAAGGATTTTTGTTCCTATGGCAAGCAAAATCAATCCACCAAGGGCTTCGATTCCAGTCTCGAAAAAGTGCCCAAAACTCTTGCCGATATAAAAACCCATATACGAAAGAACAAAGGTTATCACGCCAATAATTATTACGGCTATGGCAAGGGAGCCAGCCAAAAGGAACGAGAAAGTAATACCAACAGCAAGTGCGTCAATACTGGTGGCGAGAGCCAATACTAAAAGCATAGCTGCACTTAGTGTGCCGGTCTGTTTTTGAGCATGTTTTATTTTGAAAGATTCGTATATCATCTTACCGCCTATAAATGCCAACAAGATAAATGCTATCCAATGGTCATAGTCTCTGATAAATCCTCTCAGTGTCAAACCCGCAAGCCAGCCCACAATAGGCATAATCGCCTGAAAACCGCCGAAAGCAAATGCCATTCTGAACGCATGATTGCTTCCCGGTTTTTTATATGTTGCCCCGGTTGCGACGGAGACAGCAAAAGCATCCATCGCAAGGCCGAGTGCTATTACTATTATTGTTATTAAATTCATTGTAACTGCACAATTTCAAGTAGAGTTTTAACGTTTTTCTATTGGCAACTTCGGTATATCGCATTTGATATCACATTCAGTGTCGCATGACTTCAGGCTTTGGCCACGGCCTTGCCCTCTGCCTTGTTCTATAACTTCGGGTTTTACAAGGTAAGGGAAAGCAAAGAGAATTATCGTTACCACAAGAAGAATCAGTGCGGTAATCCAGCGGGCGAAACGATTTGTTATCAATCTGCGATAAATCCCTAAAACCATCTGCCAGTGAAGGACAATATGTAATACAAGCAAACCAATAAAAGCCAGGCCGATTATAAAATGAATTGTTCCCCACTGGTGCCGATCCATTTCCCAGAAAAACAGGCTCACATTTCGCTCGTAAATCTCCCAACGCTTGTAGCCTGGAACCAGAACATATTTTATTAAAAATCCGATTCCCGTAATTGCGGCAAGGCCCAGCAACAGCAACGCATCAATAATCAGGTTAAGTTTAGCTCTTTTCATAACTGTCCCCTTTTTGTTTATTTGAATACCGGGTAGTTATATTTTAAGGAGCGGCGTAGACAAGATAAATACCTGCCAGCAATACCAGTACACCGCATATTTTCTTCAAGATTATAGATCCTTTTGACTTTTCATTCCAGTTCATATAACGCTGAACAAGTTCAGTGCATGTCCCGGCCAAGATAATAACCGAGCAATGGCCAATACCATAAACGAGCAATAACAGAACTCCGTAAGCAAGATTGGTCGAAGCCAGTTTGAAAGTAATGCCGAGCATCGGTGCCATATATGCGAAAGTGCAGGGACCAAGTGCTATCCCAAATACCAGGCCAAGTATAAAGGCTGCGAACATTCCTTTACGCTTCATTCCAACCTGCCCCAGCCCGCTCCAGGGAATTGGTATCACTCCTAAAAGGTGTAGCCCGACTATAAAGAAAATCAGAGCCACAAAAAAGTTTCCATATTTGCCAACATCACCCATCATCCTGCCTGCGGCAGCGGTTATTACACCGATAACTGCAATGGTTATCAGGATACCCGCCGCAAAAAACGTGGAAATCCAAAAAGCTCTCTTTGTAGAGATTCTTCCCTGCTCGTCGATAAATCCGACGATTAGCGGAATGCTGGCCAGATGACAAGGACTTAACAGAATACTCAATATACCCCAAATAAGAGATGCAGGAAGAGCAATAAACCAAGCTTGTTCAACTGCTCTGGTAAGTTGTGTAAAAATTTCCGGCATAATTTATTTAACTCCAATTTCAACCAACTTCTTTGAAATTTGGTCCTTTGAGAAAAACCCGGTATGCCGAAAAACCTCTTTTCCAGCCTTATCAAAGAAAATCTGTGTTGGTATAGAATAAACATTGTATCGGGAGGCAAGAATCTGTTCTTTTCTGGCTTCAAGATACGTTATATTGACGGTTTTGGCGTATTGCGATTTAAGAGAATCCAATACAGGCAGCATTTTGTCTGCTCCACAGCAACTCGCCGCACTGAAAACCGCAAGCGTAGGTTTACCATTACTGCGAACTTTATCCAGAGGGTTATCCTTTGCCAGCCCAGCCTGCTGTTTTACCCACGCAGCGGAAACCGTTATATCAACCCTTTGGCCCAGTGTCCGTATGTGTTCTGTAACAAGACGCTGTTTTTTCTCCTGTAGAACGTAAGGGCCTATTCTGTCCTTAACCTTCTCAAGCGGTGTGCCGCAAAATACACTTTCATTTTCAACATAAAATTTTTGTATATCCTGCTCTGTAACAGTCACTTTTTCTGTAAGCTGTTTTATGTAGCTGTCTATGAGTTTTTTGGGGTCCTCGGCAGCGGGATTTTTTGCTGTCTTTTTCGCAACTTGCAGTAGGAGTTTGTCGGTTGCGTCCTGTTCGAGCACAAAGAACATGTTTTTTTGTAGCGACTCTCGCAGTTGTGTGGGCTGAGCTTCGATACGCTTGTTAATGTCTTCAGGTCTTATTTCAACATTTTCAGATTTCAGGAGAGCGCCTTTGGCAAGTTCGCCGGTTTTTGCAAAAGTTAATACACCGGAAACCAGATTAGGATAAATTTCTTCAATAGTCCTGGCCGGCCCTGTTTTTTTTACTTCTGCAGAAACAAGTGCAGTAACAAGGAAGATTATTGAGCAAATAACCGAAATTTTAATTACTTTTTTCATTTTCATCGTCCTTTCTCAAGATTAATGTCTAATTCTTTCCACTTGGATAAAATGTTTTCTTTGGAGAAGAAACCTTCATGCCGGAACAGTTCTTTGCCGGCAACGTCAAAGAATATTTGCGTGGGAATAATCTTAACTCCATATTTTTTCGCTTCGTCAGGATTCTTCCAAACGTCAATGAACTCTACGTTAAAAATCCCAGCATATTCTTTCTTTAGCTCTTCAAGGATAGGAGCCATCATTTTACAGGGAATACACTTGTCGGCACCGAGGTCAACCAATCGGGGTGAAATCTCAAGGTTGCCAGTGTTTTTAGGTTGCGAATCGGCCCTTTTGTTTTCTTTGAGAGCAATCACCGCACCAGCAACAAGTATCAAAACAACAACTATAACGATTTTTGTGATTTTTTTCATAACGCATTCACCTTTCCTGCAGACAGACCAGGTTTAGCCAATCAGTTTTTCAATGTCTCCAGGCGTTGGAACTTTGCCTACTATTTTGACCTGGCCATCGACAGCTAATGCCGGCGTCATCATCACGCCAAACTTCATGATTTCGTTAATATCTGTAACTTTTTCAATTTCATATTCGAGCCCCAAAGCCTTAGCGGCGGCTTCAGTGTTTTCTGCTAACTTTTTGCACTTGGGACAACCTGTTCCCAAAACCTGTATTTTCTTCATTGTGAAAACCTCTTAAAAAAACGTCCCAAAAATGATTCCTGAAATTGTAGCCATTACAATTACAAGTAAGACGAAAACAATTGTTTTCTGCGTCCCCATCACAGAACGAATGACAAGCATGTTCGGCAGCGACAGAGCAGGCCCAGCCAAAAGCAAAGCCAATGCAGGCCCCTTACCCATGCCGGCTCCTATCAAGCCTTGCAAGATGGGCACTTCGGTAAGCGTCGCAAAGTACATAAAAGCGCCCGCTACAGATGCAAAAAGGTTGGCCCATATTGAATTACCGCCAACAGCCTTTGTTACCCAATCCGATGGAATAATACCTTCGGTTTGGGGTCTGCCAAGCAGGAAACCGGCGATTAGTACACCGCCCAGAAGAAGTGGCAGGATTTGTTTTGCAAACACCCAACTCGCCCCAACCCACTGGCCGAGTTCATCCTTCTTAAACCAGATTGCTAACATGAAAACCAAAGCTAAGCCTAAAATTCCGGCAACTATCCATTTAGCTGAATAAATTTGAAACCATATACCAACATTGGCTGTCGGCTTGGCCCAGTTGGCGAAAACCAGAATACCGACCATACTGGCAAAATAAATCCCTGTTTGCGTAAGTGATCTTTGTGGGGCTGCATCCGGCATGGCTGTCTGGTTGTTAGCTTTTTCGACTTCTTCTTTGCGGTAAATCAGATGCATAACAAGGCCGATGATAATACTGAAAACAATCGCTCCAACCGCACGGGCTATTCCCATCTCAAGGCCAAGAACCCGGGCTGTCAGGATTATCGCCAGGACATTGATAGCTGGCCCGGAATACAAAAACGCGGTTGCAGGTCCCAATCCAGCCCCCATTTTATATATACCG
Organism: Planctomycetota bacterium; assembly: GCA_042569785.1. Lineage (GTDB taxonomy): Bacteria > Planctomycetota > Phycisphaerae > Sedimentisphaerales > Anaerobacaceae > JBHPGW01. The sequence continues at coordinate 101,924 of JBHPGW010000001.1, forward strand.
GCGAATAAAGGCAGCACCGTACAAGAACAAACCGCCAGAATCGTCCCGGAAATACTTGCGACACCGTAAGCCAATACCTTGTTGGCTCTGGCACCGAGATATTTCATCACCGAAGCCTGACTTACAAAAACAGAAATCGCCCCAGCTATAAAAAAAGCAGGAACCAGGCACAACAAAACATGTTCTCTGGCATACCATTTAACCAGTTGTAGAGATTCGATAACCGCACTGTTGAAACGAGCAAACCCTGCCGGCAGATAAAAGCAACCGAGAAATACAGCTATAATAACCAGCAGTTTTTTCCATTCATTTTTCCAGCCCATCAAAGACTCCTAAACTATAAGCTCTTGAGTAGTTTTTCATTTTCTTTAGCTTGCTGTTTCAGGCAGGCAATAACGCACGAAAAAAAGTCAAGAATACAGGGGGTTTTAAGCTTGTAAATAACCTTGAGTCCCTCTTTGCGATACCCCAGCACACCAGCATTGACCATCACAGAAAGATGCCGTGAAACATTTGACCTTTCAGAGCCAACGTGTTCAGCAATATCACACACACACTGCTCGCCACCTTTGAGAAAATCCACAATAGCTATTCTTAATGGATGAGCTATCGCTTTTACGATTTCAGCCTGCTTTTCAAATAACAATTGTTTTTTCTGAGTTATCATATTGCCTCCTGACATATAATACTATATGACTATATACTCACATAATAACTTGTGGTTCATATTTAATCAAATATTTTTTTGATAGTCTGATGGCAATATTCAGGATAGAGCCTTAATAAACAATTATCCGGTTTTAAAAGGCAAGGAAAGTATTTTCTTGGGGCGAAGAAACGGAGGTGTTCTATGAATGACAGATTTTCAAGACAAGCTGATATAGTGCCCCGCGAGAGGATTTTGGACTGTATTGCAACAATAATTGGTGTTGGTGCTATCGAAGACAGGTTGCATTGCAGCTCACCGCTATGAGGAGCAGGGAAAAAGAGTTGGAATTAGGCATCAAGTAGGCTGTTATACTCTCGAACATTGATTAACAATAGTTGGAGATATTATGGCCGACCATGATTTGATCAAAAAACCTATATGGGAGAGTACTAAGGAAATATTTGAGACGATGATTTTTCTGCCTGTCGAAAAAACTTACGGACAGGATGACTCAGCAACATCGGCATCGCTGACCAGGCCTACCTATGTCGATTAATAGCATATCAAATCCCCCTTGAAATTCAAGCTTTTGTATTGACCTTTCGCGATGAACCTAAGCTAAATGTTCCAAAGTTCAAAAACCACGACCTCATTTTCATGAATTATGAGGTCGACCATTTTTAAATTCACTCCAAGCCATTTTGAGCAGTACTTTTTAAAGTCTTTTTTAAGACTTTTTTCGTCCTTTTGATTTTATGGTTTGGGATCCGTATATATAAGACAGCTGACTGCAGAACAGAGCTACCGCTACATTGTGGGAAAAACCGCAGCTAAAACAGCCGCGGTGAAAAAGAAATGAAAGAAATCACCGGTGCGAAGGATAGAAAATAATCCTTTTTGCCTCCTTGTCGATAGCCAGACACAATTCCGGATTTTCGAACATAGGCAAATATTCATTACCTTCCTCATCCGATGACAGCCACACCTGGTAGTCATCGCCAACTTTACTTGCAAGTTCTTTCAAAAACTTTTTCAGTGAACCGACATTCATAATTATTTGGTTTGCCATGGTTACACCTCCAATCATCAAACGGGTTCTAAAACTTTAATGGTTTTGGGTACAAGAATTTCCTCTTCAGCAATGCGGTAGTTACGGCATGTCTCAAGATAGGCCGAAACAATATCATCGCATAGCCTGTCAAAATCCTGCACCAGTTCGACGTGCTCCCTGATTTGGCTCAGCGTCCAATCGGAAAAGTCTTCGTATTCGTCAATGCTTTTACCTGGATAGGTAAAAACCTGCATATGCGTTTGTTTGAAATTCACTCTTGCCTTAGCATCGCACCTGCCGCAAGTACCAATCTGACCTTCTGGCACTTCTTGATAATTTTTCTGGCCGCAGTGAGTACAATAACTTTTGTAGCCGCTGGGTTTTATACCACCTCTATAGAGCACGGCATAACCGCCGCTTCTGCCATTGATTCCAACCTGCCAGAACCAGTCGTGTCTTCTGCCGAAATCTTCCAGCAGGTCGCTTAGTTTTTCCTGCCACTCTGTAATTGACAGAAGCTCCCACCATGTGTCATCTTCAATATCTTTGGGTTTATCAATGTTGTATAGCTTGATGTTGTTCGCGTAACTGGTCGATTTATTCCAGCTATTCATGGTGCTATACCTGAAATGTTTCCGAAGATATTTTATCATTGATTCTTTGTATCTTTTATCAACTTCTTTGTAATACATTTTGTCACCTCCAGTCTAATCCATAATTAAGGCGCCTTTTCTCATAGCCTCACCGATGTTGGTATAGCTACTGTCAAGAATCTGTGCCTCGGTTAATTCCTGTTCACTGTCATCAATGAGATTTAGCACATAAAAACTTTTATCATCAGGGTAATATCTGATGTGCTTTGAACTTCTCAGTCCGCCATTTAGCATGATGAAGCAGTCCAGCCCGTTCTCTGCCAGCTTTTTAAGCTGGGCGATGGTTTTTATCCGCCTATCTTTGGTTTCTTGTTTTGTCATATTTACACCTCCAATAAAAAATGCTTAGCGATAGTCAATTCTTACTATCGCTAAGCTCTGGTTAACATTAATTGACATCACCCACATTGATCTCCGAAGCCAGCAGATTGACCTGGATGTCAGGATCAACCGGTAGTAATCGCAGGTACTTCGTAAATTGCGATAACATAAATCCAGCTGCAATATTGGCACAGTAGATTGTGGTTTTAGCTGTACATGGGCCGGTATGGGCTTGTTCTGCTGTAAATAGTGTTTCTGGATAATATTCTCTGCTCTTTTCATCACAGGCAGTTATTACTCGCAGAACTTCGGCACTCATGCGTCCATCTACAAAGAAATTCACATTATCTTTGACTGCATCCCAGATAAGTTTGCGTGTCACTATCGAATCAACACAGCAAAAAATACAGTTGCCAACAGGAGTTGTTCTTTTGAATCTGTCGAGAACAACTTCAACGTGTAAATCATAATTGATTTCTCTGACAAATTCCGCGGTCGCGTCAACCTTTGGCCTTTCAAGGTTCTTTTGCAGATAACCCTGGCTTGCCAGGTTGCTGATTTCAACTGTATCAAAATCCACAAGCTGCAATACGAGTACACCGATAGCAGTCAGTTGGATCGCCACCTGTCTTCCAATAGCGCCGACACCAATGACCGTTGCCTTGCAATCTATCATCCTTTCACGCGGCACAATATCTGCCTGCCTTGAATATCTTTCGCTACTCATAAATCACCTCACTTTCATCCCAAAAATCACTTCGCACAGATAACTCTTCCATGAACATTTCGCGTTCCATAGGTTCCATTGAATCGATTTCACTGAGTAAATCCTGATTTGTAAAAACCGAAGTCTCTTCAAAACCATTGTTGCCGAAGATATCTGTCTCATCTTGCTGTTTTTCAAGGGTGTTTTTAGATATACCCGTCAGCGAAAAAACGGTGTCCTCAATCACGTTAGTCAGATACTGCTGTTTCCAGACTTCAAAGTCAGCAGCATCAAATTCATAATTGTAATCCACACACACAGGGACCTTCACTTCCCCACCAGGGCCTGCGTTGAATCTAAGTCTGGCAAAAGTGTTGCCGTTTTGGGCTACAATAAACATAATTGCCCAATCGCAACTGCCAAATACACGGGCAAATGTTGATTCGTCAGTACCACTTGGTTCAGGCGAATCGCCTGGATGGGTATGCAGCCACAAACGGGCGAACTGTTCCGGCTGTCTGCCCGCTTCAACTTGATTTTCAAAAAAATCTGCCACCGATTCATCTTCAAATGAGATTGTAACGCAAGTAACTTTTTGCTTTACCAGGACAAAATCCGTTACAAACAGCAAGTCTTCAGCTTCGGTAATTCCGAATCCGCCAACCTCGTTATCAGTAACATCACGCATGAACAATAGCTTCGCCCACGCTGTTGGGCTGAACCGCAGGACTGGCCGTTGATTCTGTTGATTCTTCTTTCTGTTCTTCATTTTGGCTTTCCTTTCTTTGTTCTTCACATTGTTTACATAATCCTTCTTCAGTGATACAATCCTTACAAACTGTTTCTTCGCATTCGACGCATACCGCTGTGCAGTGGTGACATACCGGTTGTTCGCAGCTTGGGCATTCGCAGGCACACCCAAGACAAATTGTTGTATCGCAAATCTGACAATATGTGCTGCATTGGCTACAATAGTCACGCTCGCAATCTTCACAGTAATAGCTTTCATCGCCCGATACGGTGTAGCCGCAATCATAGCAGCAGACACCGTCCCAATCGTCCAAGCTTACGTATGGACTATCTGGGTTGTAGGTCTGAAGAATATTCACCACCATCGTAAAAAAATCGCAAAGCCTGCCTTGTTCAATAGCCTTGCGTATAGCAACATGGCCGTCACCTTCGCAGAGTTTTTCACTGCTTACATGCGGATGGGTAACGCTGCTGTCTGTTGCCGCAGGGTTTGGTTCAATGGCTATTATCTTATAAGGTGATTCGCTGTAGAGCTTACTCATTTCATCGATAAACAGCCTGATCTCAAATGAACCAAAAGGGATTTCATCCAAAGTAATTGGATCAGTTGTCATAGATACAGTCTTTGCTTTGCAATCAAAGTTCAATTCTCCGAACTCATCTTCGATTTGCATAAGATCTGCAAAGATACAGGATAGTTTCGGCAGCTTGATTTCATCGCTGTCAGCTAAGTTCTTAAACTGCTGCAGGTGATATGAAAAATCGTTGAGGTTTCTGCTTACCCTTGTTTTGATTTTCTCAGCTGAGCTGAACCAGCTCTTTTCAACAGCGGCATAAAACAGGTGCGAGTCTTTGGTTGCATCGCCGCACTTATGACTGAAGTTTTCCAGCTTGCCCTGAAGATGCTGAAATTTGGCCTTTTTGAGTTCATAAAGGGCGTTCAGCAGCATATTGGCCAATCTGATTTTATTTTTGTATTTTTTCATAATTTTTCCCTTGCGCAAAAAAGGCCTCCGCCTATAATTGGAAAATAAGCAGAGGCCTTAAGGTTGATATTTATATTCGCGTGGCCTGTTATATCAAAACAAGTCGCGCTCCGTCGATTTTTGTCGGGGTTATTGTCACCCGGTCATTTTCCTTAAGGATATAATCCTTAGGTACCGGTTGACGATTGACCCTGATCAGGTAATCGTGCGATTCTTCGTGCGGCATTTTTTGCTTGAAAAGTTTTTCAATACTCATGCCTTCTTCGACATTCATGTAATTGGCGAATCCGCCACCTGCGTTATTTATGTACATTATTCTCATTGTTTTTTCCTTTCAATTTTCAGGTTAAAGTTACTTGTTTAAAACATACAATTTACTTCTGTACGTAATCCGTTTGAGGCGGACTGCGCGCAGATATTCTTGACTTTTGCATAACGCTTCCTTTCTGTTTTGAATTGTTTAGAGAAGTTTGATTGCTGGTTATGCCACTTCTTCTTTTGCCAGCAATTGAGTTTTGAGAATTTCATCTAATACTTGCCCAACGGTATTGATTACTGCAAGACATGCCCTCTCAATACTCTTCTTGGATTTTTTGGCGTACGATTTGACATACTCATAGGAAAACCCAAGATTAGCTTCGGGGCAGTACATTTGTGCCAGAGTGGCTGCTGTAAGTTCTGCAACGATTTCCTGGCTCGGTACTTGGCCGCCTTTGAGTTTTCCTTCAATACGTTCGTGTGCGGCATGTGCAAGTTCGTGGAAAAACACTTTGGATTCGTGTGTGGCTAAAACTATTCTTTTTGATTCGCCCTGGTAGTAACCGTAGTATCTGCTGGCAAAGGTTTGGTAGCTCACCGATAGACCAAATTCTTCTGCAACATCCGCCAGTGGTGGAGGATTTGCCGGTTCATACGGCAGAGGCTCACCATCTGTGTCTTCAGCTCTAAATACCGGGATAGCATGAAATCCCGTAACTATGGCCTTTTCGATTTCCTGGCCCTTATCATCGGTCTCTTTAATAACTCTGGAGTTGGGTCCTAAAATACAAAATGCCTTCGCTCCTTTTTTGACCTTGCGGCCAGCTTTCTGCCATTGCCTAAACCCGCGAGCATCAGATGTGTCAGCTAAAAACTGCAATACTCTATTGCCTATACTCCATTTTGCAGATGGAATATCTTTCTGCGGTGGTATTGTCGCAACCGCTAACGCTTTGGGAATATTGCCTGCCTTGAACAGATCAACAATTCGCTGCAGGCATTCTTTTGCTTTTTTTGAATCATTCATTGTATTTACCTCAAAAAATGGATATCTGATTGTCAAACTAATCAATCAGATATCATGGTTAACATTTGAAATTCAGTTTTGCCGGTTCCAGCCAAGGCCTTTTAGCAACTCATCTAAGATTTTTATTTCATGGGCAAACTGTCTTGACTGTTCACCGCCGACATCGATACTTGTGAGTACATCGCCTAATCGGTCAATGATTTGGCTGCTGCTTAAAAGTGTCATATTAAATTGCTGATACTCATGCTGCGGTGCTTCGATTGATTCATCTTTGACGTTTTCAAATTGAACCTCATCGCCTGCGATAAACTCCTGATGTGTACATTTGAACTTGCCCGTACCATCGTTTCGGTATTTTTGCACAACGAAACCTGTTGTAACTTTGTTGAATTCCAGCAAATCAGTCAGGTCAAACTGTGTCTGTTTGCCTTCACTGTCCAATACTATAAGGATCGGATCAAAAGCATCTTTAGCCCGCATCATCTGCCATGCAGTTTCTGCTGCCTTCCTTTGGTTAGCAGCACCAACATCAATCGCGTAAATAACCCGAAATAATGGTTCCTTGCCTTTATCTTTTGGTGGAGGACTTATTTTGTAATCTTTGCTGCTCATTTTTGCTCCTCCTTTTTGAACATCTCCGGTGCGATTTCTTCGAGCGTTTTCGGCTTAAAGTAGAGGTCTCGCTCGATTGGCAGTCCCATCGGCCCGCGAACTTCTTCGAGTTCACTTAAGAGGAAATATCCAAATTCCTTTTCATGGCCAAATACCAATCCAAAAAATCTGAAATCGACCTCGCGAGATGATTCATCCAATACAGGCTCACCCTCCTGAACGTACCAAGACCAGCCTGCGCTTGGGGTGAAGTACTTCGCATAAACTACGGCCTTACCGCCTTTTCCATCCTGGGCATATAACGGCGGCATTTGTTCACGAATCTCCTTCGGCAGAAGTTTCATACCTCTGATTTTGTCATTGGTAATAACCTTTTTGGCTCGCTCTACCGCTACTGTTCCGCCGACAGCTATAGCTCTGGTTTCAGGTACTCCCAACTCAGATGCCAATCCACAAAGAAAACCTGCCATATTCTCAGCCTGCTGTTTCCTGTCAATAGGATCCGACTCAATAGCGGGAATAGGTCTGCCAATTACTTCAAGTTGGACAGGCTCAAGCTCGATGACTACTCTGCCGTTTTGATGTCCATACCATTCTATGTATGGTGCTGATCCATAGTCATGGGGAGGCAGGCCCGCGGTAATATCACCTGCTTTGCCGCTCTGTGTTAATGCAAAACCTTCCATGTACTTCTCGGCATCTTCGTGAATATCTCCTTCATACGCGTCTCCGGTAAAACGTATCTTCGCACCGCGAATGTCCCTGTGGAAGTTACCTTCCAATTCAAAATTCACCTTCTCTTTTAAACCTGCGAACTCCATCCACCCGGTAACCTTATTTGGGCTGGTATTATCGAGTTCGCCTTTCTGTAAACAACTTGTTGGTCTCCAAGCCATAGTTCTCACCTTGTTCCTTTCTTTAATAAGATGTGATTAAAAACAAAAAGCACATCTCTCGACTTTGAGGAGATGTGCTTTGACGATTGATATTGTGATTTACATTAAGCGGATTGGACAGGCGGTTTTACCCACTCTTTACTGCCATCCTTGAAGAGTATCTCAAGACTGCTGTCTTCTAAGATTGTTATCTTCCGCCATTTGTTGTACAAAGGATACAGCTCTTTTATGAGCTGCTGCCTTACTGTCTCATACGGCCCAATCAGTTCATTCCAGAACTCATCAAGTTCCTTTTCAAAATAGTAAAGCTGTGTGTCGTAGCTGTCACCTTCGAGGTCGAATCCACCTATGTGGAACCAAATGTTTTCTGAAGACAGATGGTCTCTCGCTTCCTTTGTTACGCATACGGTTTGATCCACCCATTGGTATTTACCTCTCGGTGGTTCTGCTATTACTGCCATATCCACATCCGAACTGAATATTTTCCCATCGGAAGTATGGACTGTTATGATGAGCTTATCGAAACATGCGATTTCGCCGCAATTAATTGAATGGCAAAGCTTTTCCTTGCCTTTTGTAACCTCAACTTTGGTTACCTTCGGCAGTTTAGTCCAGCTGTAGCCCATGTACCCATTATCGACAGTAATGGGGACAAACCGTTTTCCGCTAAACTCGCCAATAGCCGAGAGCAGATGTACATTGGCCTGGGCCGTCTCATCTTTCAATTCTTTATTAACGCACAGATAACAATCCTCAAGCTTGAAATTCTTCGGCATAACAACTTCCACAGGCTCACTACACTCACCCCAGATAAGACCAGCCTGAAACTTAGGCTCTGCCTCCGGCAATTCAATGCCGAGTTCCTTTGCCCGCAGGTACTCTTCATAGTAGAGCGTGTGAGTTTTCTGTTTCTGGAAGTATTTGTAATATTCCAGTTCGACAGCATTTTTTAGTTGTTCGAAGGCTTGGTTTTCAACTAACCTTGTCCTTGCAGGCAGCATCAGCCGAATATCGGTCTGGTCTGCTATATCAACAAGAACCGTAAGTCCCTGTCGGCTCTTACTCGGCCAGTAATCTATCTGAACAACCTGACCATGAAAATTCACCAGCACTCTGCCATGATACCATGTCGTAGTCCAGTCCCTGTGATATTTTGATACTTCCTTGGCTACTTCAATCCTGCAGCCGGGTTTTTCATAATGCACCGCTTCACCGCTGCAAAACGGCATCGCGTGGCAGTACTTGCCATCAACGATTGTCTTGATACCCGCAAATACAGCATGTTTTTCAACAATCGCCATATCCCACGGTTTTTCATCCCTGAATTTCAAAATAGTGCCGGTTACTTCTTCAGTGTTCTCTGTTACTTCTACAGACTTTCCTGTCCAACCGTCTTTATCAATGACGGTTTTTCTGCTGCCGGAAATGATAGTTACTTTCTTAGGTGCCAGACTAAATAATCCAACTCCTGCGGGGTCTTCGCCGGCTTCGAGTTTTTCATCCCAGCCGCTGCCGCCTAAATCCAACAGCTTCTGGAAATCTTCGATACCAAAGCCGTTGTCCTGGACTGTAACCAGTCCATTCTTGTTTGAGATTCGCACCTCTGTTGCATCTGCTCTTCTTGCGTTCTGCAGGATCTCAATAATCCTGCCATCCAGTGTACCGGTGAACAACCTGGATGCCTTCTGGAGCAATCTTTCACTAACTTTCGCACAAATTGTTTCTTGCATGTTACACCTCCAATTCATTAAAAAGCGATGGCACGCTTCATTTGGTATGCGTGCCATCTGGTTAAAATTAGTTTTCTGTAAATTCTTTTAGAAATCCTTCTCTCGTCGAGAGCTAACGTGTGAAATTAGTTTATAGAATTATCTACATAAAACCCTGGCTGGCCTCTGGCCAATCCGTTTTTCTCGTCGAGGAATCGCTTCATGATGAGTCGGGTCTGACCCCGCTGCTTTCATGTGCTAAAATCCTCATGCGAACAATCGCTTTTGTGAAAAAGGTGTCCACAAAATATGGGTTAATAGCAGGTGTAATTCATGCGAGGTTGAGTTTGATCCAACAGTTGAATTTCAAAGATG
>JBHPGW010000002.1:0-102924 GCA_042569785.1 Planctomycetota bacterium
AAAATCGGCAACAGCTTACTAACCTTTTCCAGTGTCTTTTCCTGCTCGAATAGTTCCAGACTTGCCAAAGCCGCCGCGCACCCTAAAGGATTAGCTGTATAAGTATGACCATGAAAAAAAGTCTTCTGCTTTTCGTAATCGTCGTAGAACGCGTTATAAACTTTATCCGTAGTCAAAGTCGCCGCGAAAGGCAACTAAGTGACATTGTCAAGAGGATGTACAGAGTTATTACCAGGATTCTTTAGGGGGCTGGCCTAATTTTTGCGTCCACTTTTTAAGCATCTTTTTAAATTGGACACTGTCGGGAGTTATTTTTGCTACCTTAACGCCTTTAATGGTCTCAGTTTCACGGACCAGTTTGCCGTCGATCATTGCCAGATAGCTTTTGTTGTCGCGCAGGATCGCTGTTACGGTGCCGGGGGTTTTTGCTTTAACCGTTGTTTGATTTGTGGCTCTGAGGATAAACTCGGCCTGGTTTTTTCCCCATTGCTCTAAGTTAGCCAAACTATAATCCCATTGTTTTTCAAGACGGGCCGATCGTGATTGAAGATCGTTCATGATGACAAGTATTTTGCGAGCTTGTTCGCGAAGTAATGAACTGTGATGTTTATTATTTTCTGCGAAGTAGGCGATAATTTCGCGTGTGTTTTCATCAAGTAAAAGATCTTGCATAGCAGATAAAGAGTAACTATCCAGCATAGCTGCATGAAGTTTATAGATTTTGTTTTCTAAAAAACCCGAACGTAACAGGTCGTTATTTGTGGCAGGTTCCCGTTCTATCATCTTAATAAATTCTACCCACCGCATTCTTTCCGGATATGTGAGTTTTTTGGCTTGTGCCTCAGCTAACAGTTGTAATTGTTCAAAGCGTTGCAGGTAACGGTTTTTAATTTGTTCTCGTTTTTTTAAGCTGCGTGTTTCTATGTCTTGCAGTTGTGTGTCTATGTTTTCCGGAGTGAGATCGATCTGTTTGGAGAACTGGACCTTTGGTTTATATTGTGTTTCAACGGCCTGGCAGTTGGTGAATGTGATTGATACGATGGTTATGAATAGGCAGATTATTAAAGTTTTTTTTCTCATGACTGGGCACCTCAACTGATTTAAAAGAGACATCCGTGAATTGCAAAATTCCTCCCTGTACGGTAACTCTATAGTACTAAAATCAGCAGGTAATGTCAAGGAATTTATGTGGTGAAAAGTAAGAAATAGGGTCAAGCGGGGGTTTTGGCAAGTCTGGAACTATTCGAGCAGGAAAAGACGTTAGAAAAAATCAGTAAGATCATCCCGTTTTTTCATCACGGGCTGGAGCGTTTTAGAGAGCTTGATATTGTCGGCGATGTCAGATATATCGGGATGGTCGGGGCTGTTGAGCTGGTGCGGGATAAGCGGACGGGTAAGCCATTTAAGGCCAGCGAGCGGCTCGGCTATCGGGTGTTTAAAGAAGGGCTCAAGGAGAATTTGATACTTCGGCCCTTAGGCGATGTGGTTTATCTTGTGCCGCCTTTGTGTGTGAGCAGAAATCAACTAAGTGACATCCTGAAGAGGACATACAAAGTTATTGAGCGATGCTCGTAATAATTTCCTCTCTCCTCTCGTATTTTTCAGGAAAGAAACTTAGGATAGATGGTTATACCAATTGGATTTAATATGTGCGCTTGTTGTAATGCGATTTACCAATCAATCATACTCCTGGATACTGCAAAAACTGGATTCCCGCTTCCGCGGGAATGACAGTGGATCGCAAGAATTAATTCCAATTGGTATTATTCTACAGTTACGCTCTTGGCGAGGTTCCGTGGTTTGTCGACGTCGTGTCCTCTCAGTACGGCGGCGTGGTAGGCTAACAGTTGAAGCGGGATAACAGTCAGCATCGGCTGCAGGAGTTCGGGTACGTCTGGTACGGTGATAAGGTGGTCGGCGTATTTTTTGATCTCCTTGTTGCCGTCTGTTGCGACGATGATGGTTCTTGCTCCGCGGGCCTTTACTTCGTTAATGTTGCCGATAATCTTGTCGTACTGCGGTCCGTCAGTAGCGATGAAGACGGCAGGTACATCGTCAGTTATCAAAGCGATCGGGCCATGCTTCATCTCCGCTGCTGGCAGGCCTTCGGCGTGGATGTAGCTAATTTCCTTTAGCTTTAATGCTCCTTCTAATGCGACGGGGTAGTTTACGCCTCGGCCCAAAAAGAGCCAGTTATTCTTTTCGATATTCGCTGCTGCGATTTTTTTGATGTGTTTGGATTGATCAAGTATTTCGCTGATCTTATCTGGTATCGACGCTAAAGTTTCGATGATCCTGGCCGCGGTGCCGGAGCCTAAATGTCTTCTCCTGCCCTGCTCGATCGCCAGCATAGTCAGTACCGCTACCTGAGCGGTGAATGCCTTTGTGCTTGCTACGCCGATCTCCGGGCCGACGTGCAGGTATACGCCTGCGTCGGTGTTTCTGGCGATGGAAGAACCAACTACGTTTACGATTCCTAAAACTGTTGCGCCTTTTTCTTTAGCCTGTTCGAGTGCGGCAAGTGTGTCGGCGGTTTCTCCGGATTGGCTTACGGTTATGACGACGGTGCCGTCTTCGATGATAGGGTTTCGGTATCGAAATTCGCTGGCGTATTCTGTTTCGGTTGGTACGCGAGCGAGTTGTTCGAATAGAAATTCCCCGACCAGGCATGCGTGCCAGGCGGTTCCGCATCCTGTGAGTATTATTCTCTTTGTTCTGGTCAACTCACGCAGTTGCGAACTGATGCCGCCGAGAATTATTTTGTTATCAGTTTTGTCTATCCTTCCGCCCATACAGGTTCGCAGACAATTGGGCTGTTCGAATATTTCTTTTAGCATGTGGTGCTCGAATTGGCCAAGTTCGATCTCCTCGAGAGAGAATTCTATTTCCTGCAGTTTTTTGGTGACGGTGACATTGTTAATAGTTTTGGTGTGGAAGCCCTTAGGATCGATTATTACCATTTCGTTATCGCTGGGGTAGACCGCTTGGGTGGTATGTTCGACGATAGCTGAAGCGTCGGAAGCGATTATATATTCGTTTTCACCTATACCGAGGATCAATGGGCTTCCCTTTTTTGCGCCGATCAGGATTTCTGGGAAGTCTTTGCAAAGAATTGCCAGGCCATAGGTTCCGTGGAGTTCGCGAAGTGCTCGCTGGACGGCCCATTCGAATTTATTCTGGCCATCGGTCATGTCTTCGGGGTCGTCCTTGGTGTAGAAGTATCCTATTAGGTTGGCGACGATCTCGGTGTCTGTATCGCTTGCGAAAGTGGCGCCATTATTTTCGAGCCATGTTTTTAATGTCCCATAATTCTCGATGATCCCGTTATGTACGACGGCGATGGTGCCGGTGTGATCGAGGTGTGGATGTGCGTTTATGGTGTTCGGCTGGCCGTGAGTTGCCCATCTTGTGTGTCCGATGCCGAGAGTCTGGGCTGGGTTGGGCTTATCGAGAATCGCTTCGAGAGCGGCGATCCTGCCGCTGGTCTTTTGTACGCTTATGCTGCCGTTGTCTAACAGAGCTATGCCAGCTGAGTCGTAGCCTCGGTATTCCAGGCGTTTGAGTCCTTCCAAGAGTATAGGCTGAGCGGTTTTTTTGCCCAGATAAGCCACGATTCCACACATTTTTGCTTTCCTTGTCAATAAATCAACTAACAGTAAAACAGGATTCACCTGCCTAACAGGTTTAAATCGGCTAAAATCAGCTACCGTATTATAAAAGAATCGAAAAGATTCAACAAGCATTTGACTTGAACAGTGCTGGGTATTTATTGTATAGTATTACGTTCTTCATAAAGATAAGGTTCAGATATAAAATATAGCTGTAAAATATGATAGTTGTTATCGATTATAATGTGGGTAATGTCAAGAGTGTTTGCAATGCTTTTTCGCATATCGGCTGTGATGCGAAGCTTAGTCGGGATAACGGTGATATTGAGGCTGCCGCTGGGTTGGTATTGCCAGGTGTTGCGGCTTTTGGTTATGCGGTGAATGCCTTAGGGGATGCGGGGCAATTGGTTAAAGATGCTGCCCTTGCGGGTAAGCCATTGCTGGGGATATGTGTTGGTTTTCAGCTGCTGTTCGAGTCGAGTTGTGAGCACGGTCAGCATGGCGGGCTTGGGCTTATTGGTGGAACTATCGGGCCTATCCCTGCCGGCAGGACGATCCCGCATATGGGATGGAACCAGGTTGCTTTGCCGGGCGATATGGAGCTTTTTGCCGGGCTTGACGCGGAAAAGCACTTTTACTTTGCGCATTCTTATTGTGCTAATGTTAGTGACGACAAGGCCATGGTCGCTTATAGCGATTACGGTTTTGAATTGGCGGCGGCGGTGCAGAAGGATAATATTTACGGTACGCAGTTTCATCCGGAAAAAAGTTCGACGGCTGGTTTGCGGATACTGAAGAATTTTGCCGGGATTTGTGAAGGGGTCAAAAGCTGATGCTTGCCAAGAGAATAATACCTTGTCTGGATGTTAAAGATAACCGCGTGGTTAAGGGGGTTAATTTTCTCAACCTTCGTGACGCGGGCGATCCTGTTGAGTTGGGTGCCAGATACAGTGACGAAGGGGCTGACGAATTGGTGTTCCTGGATATTACCGCAACGATCCGGTCCAGGAAGACTATCGTTGAGTTGGCTGAGAAGGTAGCGGGAAAAGTGTTTATTCCATTTACCGTTGGCGGCGGGATAACGACTGTTGAGCAGATCGATACTCTGCTGCGAAGCGGTGCTGAAAAGGTTTCGATAAATACGTCGGCGGTGCAGAATCCAGAATTGATAGCTGAGGCCGCCCAGCGTTTTGGCAATCAGTGCGTTGTGGTCGCTATTGATTCGAGGCGCAATAAACAGGATCCAAACAGGTTTAATGTTTGTATCAAGGCAGGTAATGAGCCGACCGAGCTGGATGTAGTCGAATGGGCGGTGAAGGTCGAACAACTGGGGGCAGGGGAGATTCTGCTGACCAGTATGGACGCTGACGGGACAAAGGCGGGTTATGATATTGAGGTAACCAAAGCTGTTGCCGATGCTGTGAATATTCCGGTGATAGCTTCCGGCGGAGCAGGTGAACTTGACCATTTATATGACGCGATAGTCGATGGAGGCGCTGAAGCGGTTTTGATGGCTTCGATCACCCACTTTGGTAATTTCTCAATAACTCAGATGAAGGAATATCTCCATGATCGCGGGATACCGATGAATATGTAACTCAAACTGACCGATGGTCAGTTTGAGAAGTTAAAAATCAAAATGTAAAATGTAAAATTGGGGAACCCGCACCCGCCTACGCGGGCGGAGGCCCTGCGGCGGAGACTAATTTTATGGTATATAACGTTTTGTTGTGAAGGAGTCTTAAAGTGCAGGTTTATCGTTCGAATAATAATCCTTTGATCAGTCCTGGTGACGTTGAGCCGAGCTTTGAAGGTTTTGAGGTTATAGGTGTATTCAATGCGGGAGTTGCACGTTTTGGCGATGAGACGATTCTGCTGCTTCGTGTTGCTGAAAGGCCGATAAGCCCTGACGCCGATACGGTTTTGGCTGGTATCTACAATCTTGAAAAAGGTTGTGTCGAACTGAAAAGCTTTTCGAAGGCTGATAGTGATATAGATCTTTCTGATCCGCGGCTGATAAAGACGCCGACAATGACTTATTTGACGAGCATCTCTCATTTGCAAGTTGCGCGCAGCAGTGACGGTATTAACTTTACGATCGAAAACGAAAGTGCTATCTGGCCGGAAAATGAATATGAAGATTTCGGTGTTGAGGATCCTCGGATCACGTTTATCGATGGCAGGTATTATATTACTTATGTTGGGGTGTCTCGGTATGGGGTAACGACACATCTTGCGTCAACGGCAGATTTTAAGAGTTACGAGCGTCACGGTGTTATCTTTTATCCGGATAATAAGGATGTGGTGCTGTTCCCGGAAAAGATCAACGGGTGTTATTGGGCATTGCACCGTCCTGTGTCGCCCTTATTTGGCAAGGGTCAGATATGGATATGTGAATCGGACGATTTGAAATGCTGGGGCGGTCATAAGCATTTGATGAGCCCGGCGGCTGGTAAGTGGGACAGCGTCAAGATAGGCGCTGGTGCGGCGCCTTTTAAAACCAAAGCCGGGTGGGTCGAAATTTATCACGGTGTTGATACTGAGGACCGCTACTGCCTTGGTGCGGTATTGCTGGAAAGGGATCAGCCTTGGCGGATAATCGCACGGACGGATGAGCCGATATTTGTGCCTGAGGCTGATTATGAAACCCGCGGGTTTTTCAGCAATGTGGTTTTCAGTTGCGGATTGCTTTTTGAGCAGGACAATCTCAATATCTATTACGGCGCAGCTGATAAAGTTTGTGCTTATGCACAGATACGGTTGGAAGATATTTTAAAGGCACTTAAGGTTTGAGTCGTTAATGAGAAGTATGAAAGTAGATATTGAAAAAAGCGGTTCGGGTTGGCGGGGGGGGGTGCATTGGTTTTTGTGCGATGTGCTTGGGGTACGTGCTTATAGTCTTATTATGTTCGGGGCGTTGTTTTGCGTATTGGTGGTAAAACTGTTTCACGCTCATCGAATGAGCTTTCTGTCTCGCTACTTTGAATGGATAGCTGCTGATGTTGCGTTTTTGTTATTGATTGAAATAGTTATGGCGTTAATTATTTTTCGCTGGCGTCGTCGTTGGGTATTTCGGACGGTGACTATCGTCGCGGCGTTGTTTTGTACGTGGTCGGTGATCAATGCTGCCTGGATCACTCGAACGGGGACGCAAATACTTCCAAGAGTATTACTGCCGTTGTATCGCGACCCGATAAGCTCCTTTGGCATGATAGGCGTAAATCTTGCTAAGATGCCCCTGGCGGCGGTGAATTTGCTCTTGCCAAGTGCGATAGCCCTTATATTTTTCTTTTGGGTCCTGTCGAAAGCTCCGCGGATTCGCTACCATCGGCAGCGTTTTGCCGCCCGTTTGGTTTTTTGTTTTGCAATTATCATAGCGGCAATTATCTATCGCGGTACGGTTAAGCACAGCTATTCTGCGCAGATCGCTTCTGTGGGTTTGCGGTACAATTGCCATTTAAAGGCTTTGATAAGTTTCGTTGTATCCGATCCGGGCAGACTGACCAAAGCCGATATCGACAACGCAACCAGAGAGGTTCCTGCTTTTGACCAGTTAGAAGTTTCGTTCCTGGAGCCGGCGAAGCGCAGGAATCACAATGTAATTATAGTTGTGCTTGAGGGTGTTCAATACAGGCATACCTCACTCGGTTCGAATGACAGTGACCTTACGCCTTACCTTGTTCGTCTGGCTGGTCAGGGAGTTGAATTTACGAATATGCGTACTTCACTGACGCATACGACCAAAGCGTTGTTCAGTCTTCATACCGGCCGATACGCTTCTGCTTCGCAGGATCTGGTCGAGGCGATTCCCGTGGAAAAGCCTTACGCCAGTTTAGCCACTATTCTTAAAGAGCAGTTGGGTTTTCGTACGGCGTTTTTCCAGTCTGCCAAAGGTAGTTTCGAGGCACGGCCGGCGCTGGTTCATAATCTTGGTTTTGAAAAGTTCTGGTCGAGAGATTCACTTGCCGATTCGAACAGTTTCGTCGGATACCTGGGCAGTGATGAATTTGCTATGCTCGAACCAATTACCAAATGGATAAGCTCAGGAGATAAGCCATTTTTACTTACAATACTCTGTTCGGTTACACACGATCCCTACGAGGTGCCCCAGTGGTATGGCGAGCACGCTACAGAACCTGTGCAGAGGTATCGCCAGGCGATAACATACACCGACCAATTTATTGCCGCTCTCGATGCTGAACTTAGTTTATTGGATATTGCAGATGATACAATTCTTTGTGTTGTGGGTGACCATGGCGAGGCTTTTGGTGAACATGGACAGTTCGGTCACGAACGGATAGCTTTTGATGAGGCAATGCATATCCCCTGGATCATTCGAGCCGGCGACTGGGTCGAGGCAGGGACAAAGATGACAGGTGCGGTAAATTCTACGGACTTGGTTCCGACATTGCTGGCGATGTTTGGTTTTAATGTTAATACGGTTAATTTTGATGGCGTTGACGCTTTGGGTGATACCGGCCCTGGTCGGGAGGTTTTCTTCTCTGGATGGATGTGTGAAGGCTCTGCCGGTTTTGTAAAAGACGACCTGAAGTTCATATACAATCCAACCAACAAAATAATGTCTCTTTACGACTTGAGTTCGGATCCTTTCGAATTGGTCAGGCAGGAAATAACCGAGCAGCAGCAAACAGAAGTTGCTGATCGGATAATCAGGTGGCGAAAAAGGACCATTTTTCGGCCAAAGCAGCAAAAATCCGGCAAAAAAACACTTTATGACTGTTGGCTCTGCCGCTGGACAAACCGTGTCTGCTCAGCTAAATACCTAAAAAAATGAGCAGATAAGACGATAGGGTGTTTATTAAAATCACACCAGCGTTGCTTT
Source organism: Planctomycetota bacterium (assembly GCA_042569785.1). Classification (GTDB taxonomy): domain Bacteria; phylum Planctomycetota; class Phycisphaerae; order Sedimentisphaerales; family Anaerobacaceae; genus JBHPGW01. Next base: position 8,452 of record JBHPGW010000002.1, read on the forward strand.
TTGTAAACACGTCAATAGGGTAGTCATATCATCGATTAAAGTCCGATATAAATGAAAAGGCCGGTTGTGTCGGTTTAAATAGTGTTGAAAAAAAACAACATGTCGGCAGAATAAGTAAATTGGCTACCGAACAGCGAGCAAAATATATGGTGGCTTAACTGTTTTTGTCACAAGCCCTTAAGTAAAATAATACGACTAAGATCAATTACTTTTGTTTACTGGCATAGATTTTGCACTCTCTATCTATTTGTCTATATGACCGATGAATTTGGGCGGAGCGTCCTAACTAAACGAATATACGGAGGAGGATTGATCCGCCCGAATCCAGAATGTTCACAGAATCGACTTTGTCGGTTTTGATAAAAACTTTTTTTTGCAGCGGAGTCGTGCCGGAGGAGGGACGACTCCGTTTTGCTTTAATTCCCAAACGCACACTTCATATTTAACTCTTTGTTTTTTCTCTATTGCATGCCCGCGTTATAGTTTATAATCAACGGCCTTATGGAACGCAGCATTTACAGGATTATCGATGCGAATTTTAATCGTGCCCGCGAGGCGGTTCGAGTGATGGAGGAATTTTGCCGATTTGTTTTGAACTCAAAGCCTTTGAGTGAGCAGGCAAAGCAGTTTCGTCACGAGCTTAGCGGAGCGATCAGCGCACTTGATTGTAGCAGGCTTATTGCCTGTCGTGATACCGTCAGTGACGTTGGTGTTGGCCAAAAGGTGCCGAATCAACTTCAGCGAAAAGAGATCGGTGATTGTTTTACCGCTGCGTGCAAAAGGCTCGTTGAGGCGTTGAGGGTTCTGGCAGAGATGACGCAGACTATCGACCCGGCTATAGCTGACAGAATCGAAAATCTGCGATACAGGGCTTATACCCTTGAAAAGGATATAGTTCTTTTAAGTGAGCCGGCGGGTAAATTCAAACGTGTAAGGCTTTATGTGCTCATTACTGAAAATGATCCTGCCAGAATTATCAGTTTAACTAAAAGCTGTGCCGAAAGCGGCGCTGACTGCATTCAACTTCGCGCCAAAGGGATCGATGACGATAAACTTTTTGCCGTTGCCGAAGATTTCGTCAGTCTTTGCGGACAGGCTGGTGTGGTCAGCATAATAAACGACCGTATCGATATAGCCGTTGCCGCAGCTGCTGACGGGGTGCATTTGGGCCAGGGCGATCTACCTATCGAGCAGGTGCGCAAATTAGCGATGGCTCCAATGATAATTGGCAAGAGCACACACAGTGTTGAACAACTGCGATCTGCATGTGATGAGCGTGTGACGTATGCGGCTCTTGGTCCTGTTTTTGCTACTGAAACCAAACCAGACGCCAAAACGGTCGGCACCGAATACATCACCGCTGCCAAAGATATATTGGCCGATACCGGCATTGGACATCTTGCTATCGGCGGCATAACATTAGAGAACCTCGATTTGGTGCTAAAAGCGGGTGCTGAAACGGTTGCTGTTTGTTCGGCGATAACCGGTGCGGCCGAACCCGCGGCAATGTGCAGGGCGTTTAAAGAAAAAATACTTGAATAATTGCGGCTGTGAGGGTACTATTTCGGAACTTCTAAATATTAGACGGCAAGAGAGGAAAGGATTATTCTTAATTGCAATACGTATCAGTTTCTTAAATCTATTTTACTAATCTAAATTTATGAGGGATAGCATATGGATGCTCAGATTTCACTGCATTGGCTGGATTTTACAGTAATTGGAGTTTATATTGTCTTGCTGCTGGCGATCGGTTTCTGGGTCAGTTTCAAAAAAGGTCACTCAGACGACCTGTTTCTGGCAGGACGGACGCTTGGTTGGCCTAATATCGGCTTGTCGATCTTCGGCACCAACGTCAATCCGTCGATGCTGCTTACCTCGTGCGGAATAGCTTATACGACCGGTATGGTGGCAAGTAACTTTGAATGGTTAGCCTGGATATTTTTGTTCATGTTAGCCATGCTTTTTATCCCTCATTATCTCAATACCAAAATCTGTACGATGCCGGAATTTATGAGCAAGCGGTTTAGCCCAGGCTGTCGAACATTTTTGTCGTGGTATGTGGTATTTTCAACTTTAGTTATGTGGATCGGTGAGACGCTCTTTATTGGCGGTTTGCTATTGGGCCAGATCACAGGATGGCCATTTTGGATGTGTGTTCTGGTGCTGACAGTTATAGCGACCAGCTTCACGGTGGCAGGCGGCCTGGCGGCTGTGGTTATTACCGACTCGTTCCAGTCCATATTGATGATAGGAGCTTCAGCGGCGCTTACCATAATCGGGCTTTATCACGTCGGAAGCCTTGATAAGCTTATTGATTCGGTACCTGCTGATTATTGGCTGCTGTTCCGCCCTGCCGGCGATCCGGAGTATCCCTGGCATGCGATATTGCTTGGATATCCGGTGATGGGTATCTGGTTCTGGTGTACCGACCAGACGATCGTTCAGCGAGTTCTCGGTTCAAGAGATATCAGGCAGGGCCAACTCGGTTCGATATTCGCCGGCTTTTTGAAAGTGCTTGCGCCTTTGATCTTCTTCCTGCCGGGAATCCTGTGTAAGGTACTGCATCCTAATCTTGTTGATCCGGAAACCGCTTATGTAACTATGGTTCAAAAATATATGCCTATCGGCATGGTTGGTCTTATCATCGCGGTGCTTATCGCGGCCTTGATCAGTACCCTTGACTCAGGGCTTAATTCGTTAAGTACTGTCTTTACGCTTGATATTTACCTCAAGAAACGTCCTGATGCAACTGCTAAGGAGCGTATCTGGTTAGGACGTGTAATTACTGTCGCAGCTGCGGCGATCGGAATCGGTTTCGCTTTTGCCCTGTCAATGATCAAGGGGATGGATCTTTTCAGTATGCTCCAGGCATTGCTGGCATTTTTGGCGCCGCCACTAGCTGTAGTATTTCTGCTCGGTGTTATATGGAAACGCGCTACATCCAAAGCTGCTTTAACGACCTTGATTCTGGGCAGTATCTTAAGCGTGGCTGTCGGCGTTGGCTATCTTGCTAACTGGCCAGAACAAATCGGCTCAGGCCGTAAACAGCATCAGTTAAGTATTGCTGAAGTTGAAGGTATCAGCGTTGATGACAATTCTATTCTCTACAATGGCAATATGATCGGTGATGTCAATGCCTTGCAAAATGGAATAGATGGAAGCGATCTGAAAATAGATCTTAATGACGGTCAAATTAATAAAGGCGCAATTGAATCTCTTATGCACGCTATCCGGCTCGAAAGAACCGGGGAGATAACCAAAAAGACAAATTATGAAATAAGCCTTAAAATAAATGACGGCAATGAAATTGAAATGAGCAGCAGTGTTGAAGTTATTAGAGTTCATGGAACCGCTGAGATTATTGGTGAGAATGTCGAAGTTAATACAGATGAAGCTTCTACCGCCGTTTCACAGGATCCTACAATTGTCAATTTTGACGAAGGGGCGATTGAGTATACTCAGGGTGCAGGCAAAGTTGCTTTGGATGCTGGAGCCAACGCATCAATAATTAATCCACCATCTGGATTCTATGCAGGTTCTCACATAATGGTTCAGCACAATTTCAAGCCCATCTGGCCTCACTTTTTGCTGATGTCGTTCTATATCTTCGCGGCTTTATCGGCATTGATGGTTGTTGTATCACTGTTTGATATGGTTCCGGATGCTGCCAAGGCACTGCCGAGTCTTAAAGACGCTTACAGTAAGAGCGGGGGAACGCCTAAACTGGTATGGACCCTTTGGGGCATATTAGCGGTAGTGATGGTGGTTATTTATCTTATCTTCAATTGATAACAATTTTAACCCGTATTTCCCAAATAAAAACGTGCAAAAAAGTGAGATTTTGATAGTATAGAGCTTATGGATGCTGTTCAAGCCAGTTTTGTTGTTCTGATTTGGAGAACCTGATGGGTGAAAGCAAAAAGGACGCTCTGAGAGTCAATTTTGATCGAAAACTGAAGGTCGAATTTCATGGAACCAAAGTAACCAGTGATGCAGGTTTGTTAGCGTATAGAGAGTTAGATGAAGTACTCGGATTGACGACAATGATAGAATCAGAGCTTACTGACAGTCGAACAGGCAAGAATACCCAGCATAGGCTTTTGGCACTGCTGCGTCAGTCTGTTTACAGTCGGCTGGCTGGTTATGATGACACTAATGATGCAGAGCGTATGTCCGTTGATCCTGCTATGCGTCAAGTTGTTGGTGGAAGGGCCAAAGAACGAACTGCAGCTTCGACAAGTCTGATGGGTAGATTTGAAACAGAGATACTGACCCAGCCAAAGAATATGGAGTTATTGACAAACCTGTCAGGTCAATGGGTTGATAGAGTACACCAGCGAAAATCACTCAAGCAGATTATCCTTGATATGGATAGTTCTGTCAGTCCAACCTATGGCAATCAGGAGGGCACTGCTTACAACGGATATTTTCAATGCACCTGTTATCACCCGCTGTTTTGTTTCAATCAGTTCGGTGATATGGAGCAAGCGTTTCTTCGCAATGGAAATGTTCATAGTGCCGATGACTGGCAGAGTGTTTTGGAACCCATTATTGCCCGTTACCGATCCTCTGACATCCTGCGGTTCTTCCGTGGGGATGCTGGCTTTGCAGATCCTGAGATTTATCGTTTTCTTGAATCTGAAGATTACTCCTATGCGATACGGCTGAAGGGCAATAACATACTCCAATGCCATATTGCACATCTATTGACTCGACCTGTAGGCCGTCCACCGAATAAGCCGATTGTTGTGTATCATAGTTTTCGTTACAGGGCTGCCAGTTGGAGTATAGATCGCAGAGTGGTTGCTAAGATTGAATGGCACTCAGGAGAGTTGTTTCCAAGAATAGGTTTCATTGTTACAAATCTTCGTTGGAAACACAGCAACGTAGTGAAGTTCTACAACAAGCGTGGAACAGCAGAGCAATGGATCAAGGAAGGCAAGTATGCATTGAACTGGACACGGCTTTCCTGCCATGATTTTGTGGATAATCAGGTTCGGCTTCAACTGTTTGCCCTGGCTTATAACCTCGGCAATTTTCTTAGACGTTTGGCTTTACCAAAGAGAGTAAAGGAATGGTCACTGCGAACACTCAGAGTTAAATTGATAAAGATCGGAGCTAAAGTTGTCAAGCATGCTCGATATGTAACTTTTCAGATGGCAGAGGTGTTGGTTTCAAAAAGGTTGTTTGAGGAAATCCTTGAACGTATCCATCAATTGAAGCCGGTGCCCATTGGGTATGGCTAATGATAAGAATTGCTGAAAAACTTGGATTTCAGACGGAGACACCGGGTGAGATACGTCAAAGAAACGATAATCAGTTGCTAAATTCGTATTTTTGCTATTATTGTGACTGAAATAGTTTCTAAATGAAGATGGAAACCTTGAGTTTTTGAGAGCAATTTGATGTTCTATTAGAAAAGAGGTTCAGCGGCGTAGCTGAGCTAAGATATATAATGGTATATGGGAAATCCCAGATTAGGCAAATAGACAAAAAACTGACGAATAACAAGGAGATATTATATGCAAAATGAAACTATTGATTTAGGAAGACTGTTTGACCTCAAAGGACAAGTCGCCATCGTAACAGGTTCTGCTCGCGGTATTGGCCGGGCGATTGCCGAGGGTTTAGCACAAGCTGGGGTGTCTGTTGTTTTAGCCGATATCCTTGAGGATGAATTAAAACAAACCGCTAAAACCATTAAAGGACGTAATCTGACAGCTATCGCCATTCCTACAGATTTGTGCAAACCGGAAGATTTGGCTAATTTGGTTGAGCAAACGATTAAACGGTTTGGCAGGATTGATATTCTTGTTAACTGTGCCGGCGTTAGTATTGGCGCTGCTTGTCAAGACTACCCCGAAGATGCATGGAACATTACTTTCGATGTAAATGTATTTGCGGCATTTCGACTGAGTAAGCTGGCAGCAAAATATATGATCGAACAACAATCAGGCCGAATAATTAATCTTACCAGTATAGGAGCAGTCCTTGGCTTTCCTAACAATCCGGCATACCAAGCATCGAAAGGTGCTTTGCTGCAATTAACGCGTGCAATGGCCTGTGATTGGGCAAAATATAATATTCGTGTTAATAATATTATACCGGGCTATTTCAAGGCCCCGATGACTGAGAAAAGCTGGTCGAATCCAGAAACTAAAAAACAACGAGCAGCAATGTGCCTGTTAAACCGTTGGGGAAATCCTGGAGAATTGGTTGGTCCTGTTATTTTCCTGGCTTCCAGCGCTTCAAGTTATATAACCGGAAACGATTTATTCGTTGATGGCGGCTTTGTGAAAACAGGGATGGTTGCTGGTAGTTAATAACCGAATGGAAACACCATGATAATTATAACCAGTAGGTAAAGGTGGATTAGCAATTGGTCTGCCCCTGTTTTCTGTACCAGTTGTTATGAGAGTATATCACACTTTAGGTCAGTTTATTGAAAAAGCACTCGTCTCTGGCTGGGTAAAAATGGATAATCAGAATTTAATGAACTTTAATTAAGGAAACGATTATGTCAAGATTAACCTTTGTTGTGACAATGCTGGTTTTGGTGGTTTCGTCTGGTTTGTATGGCGGGCAGTGGCCCAAAGAGATGCACGCGTATCGCGGCACGACGCCAATGCTCGACGGTGTTATTACACCGGGCGAATATGCCGATGCTACCAAATTTACGGGAATGAAAGACTGGTATCCGCAGTTTAACAAGACAACCGATGACAAAGACGTCTCTCTTGTCGGCTATGTCAAACACGATGGCAAGAACCTGTATTTCGCTTTCGATGTCACTGACGATGTACTCTACGGCATCGATACCGAACGCTGGCTTCCCGATGACAACCCCAAGGCGCATGAACTGACAAGAGAAGGTTATCCGTGGTTTGGCGACGGGATGGAAATTTTGATAAACGCCTCTTACCAATGGCTCGAAAGAGACGGGCAGAATAATAGAAGTGACGGCAGCTGCTGGCAGATGGTTTGCAGTTTGACCAAATCGCGATTAGGCGGTATCGGTGTCGGCGGGCTGATGGAAGGTGAAGACAGGGAAATCAATAAGGCCTGGAACAATTATTCGCTTTGGATAAAGACCGGTGCAATGAAGGCCATCGCGACCCCGAAAAAAGACGGTAAAGGTTATGTGGTCGAATGGATGATCCAGCCGAACCCGTGTTTGGAAGTTAAGCCAGGCGAGTTCTGGGATCCAAAAATGGGGACGGTTAAGATGGGCCTTAACTTCGGCAATCAGGACCTTGACGAAAGAGAAAAAGGCGAAGGGAATTTTGGCAATTTTAATCACGAAGACTGGTGGACAGGTGTGCGGGATAAGCGGACATGGATAAAACAGTGGGGGACTTTGTATTTGCATCCCGACGTGAAGCCGATCCGTTTTTATGTTGACCCTGTAAAAGGCAAAGACAGTGCCACCGGCCTTTGGGATGAGCCTATAGCGGTTCGGCCTTTCAAGACGATCGACAGGGCTCAGCGTGCCGTGCAGAAGCTGGTCGAGTTGGGACTGAAAAAAGATGTCGAGATCATTTTAAAGGCAGGCAGATATGAAATTGATAAGCCGATCACTTTGGGCCCTAAAGATTCGGGAACCAAAGAGCACTCGATCACATGGACTGCGTTTCCAGGGGACAAATGGCCGGTCGATAAAGTCAGTATCAGCGGCGGAAAAGAAATTAAGGGCTGGAAAAAAGGAAAAAATAATGTCTGGACCACAACGATACCTGATGTCAAGGCTGGCAAATGGTGGTTCCGGCAGTTGTTCGTCGACGGTAAACGCGTTACAAGAGCACGTTTCCCAAATGCCGGCAGTTATCTTAAGTTGACAGAAATTTCCAAAGATGTCAAAAACTTTACTTTCGATCAACAGGTACCTGCGAAGAATCTTGGCGGCAGCGATGCTGAGTTGGTTGTTCTTATGCACTGGTCGAGTTGTCGAGGCATTATCACAGCTTCAAAGGGTAATACCGCACAGACTGCGACGTACATGGGTTGGCCGGGGCACGGGCCTACCACAGCTGCTGTCGGTGAAGCGGCCTTTATCGAACACTCTCTGGCACTGCTCGATGCACCTGGCGAATGGTACCTCGATTGCAAAACCGGCAAGCTTTCTTACATGGCAGCGGAAGGTGAAAATCCAAACGAGCAAAGCTTTATAGCTCCGAAGCTCGATCAGATTCTGGTTATTAAAGGCAGCGAAGAAAACCCTGTTCAGAACGTTCACTTCAAGGGCATAACCTTTGAGCATACTCAGTGGAAGATGCCAGAGTTTGGTTATCGTGGCATACAGGCAGGTTACAACGGCCCATCATGGATACCGCGGGTTCCGGTGTATTGTCAGCCGGCATCGATTATGTGGTTTTATGCTCAGGATTGCTCGATGGAGCTTTGCCGAGTTGCACGCAGCGGAACTTCCGGTATAGGAATAGGTGCAGGTTGCGACAACAATAAGATCACCGCCTGCGAGGTTGTCGACTATGGTGTCAATGGTATTCATCTGGGTATTCGTACCAAGCCGCTCGACGGTGAAGAGGATACCCAGGACGAGGATTGGCCTAACCTGGCGGATGCTCCTGTGGGAAATAAGGTGACAAACAACTATGTGCACGACGGAAGCAATATCTGTTTCGGCGGCGTAGGGATAATCGCTAACTTTGTTCCGGATTCTGTGATAGCCAATAACGTGGTGACCGATCTGCCCTATACCGGTATCTCGGTTGGCTGGAGATGGGGCCCTGCTGCTACCAGCCAGAAGAATGTGCTGGTTGAGCATAACCAGGTTTATAATATTATGCAAACACTCGCTGACGGCGGATCGCTATATTTCCTGGGCAATCAGCCAGGAACCGTTATCAGAGAGAACCTACTTCATAGCGTGCCGCGTTCAGGGATCGCCTTTGGCGGGTCGCCGAATAATGGTATCTTTTTTGACTGGGGCTGTAAGGGCTACCTGGTTGAAAATAATATGATATTCGATACGAGCGGTAAGCCGACCCGTTTCAATCATGCAGAACCTAATGACCTGACCTGGGGCGAAAATTATTTTGATGTCGGCCCGACCGATATTAATTTCCCATGGTTTAGAGCGGCACTAACAGGGATAGAGCCTGCCTATCGCGATAAAGTGATGGGCCTATCCGTGACTCGTGACCAGTGACCAGTGTTTTGAGCGAAGAGACACGAGTAACGGGTCACTGCGTTTAGCCTGAGATGCTTTCTTCAAGGTTGGCAAGGATCGTTTTTGCTCTTGCAACCTTGTTGCCGGCCGGGCTGGCCCAGTTGAGTTCGACGTTGCGTTTTATCTGGTCCTCGACTTTCTTACACGCAAGGAGAACCGTAGCGTGATTCTTATTGCCCATACATCTGCCAACTTCGGTCGATGACATTTTGGTGTGCTTTCTCGCCAGGTACATACTGAAATGCCTCGCCATCGCGATGGTCCTGTTCTTCTTTGACGAGTGCAGGTTTGCGGTGGTTATGCCGAAATAGGTCGCCGTCGCTGCTTCGATATCCGATATGTGTACGATCGGGTCAGTCCTTGCCAGGTGCTCGGCGAGGATCTCTCTGGCCATCGAGAGCGTAATCTTTTCATTTTGCAGTGATGAGAACGCGACCAGTTTTAGTAGTGCCCCCTCGATCTCTCGGATGTTGGTCCTGAGATTTTCGGCGACGTATTTAATTACATTGTCCGGGATTTGGCTATTCATATTCGCGGCATACTGCCGGCAAATATTATAGCGGGTCTTGAAGTCGGGGGTATCGATCTTGACGACCATGCCTGAAACGAAACGATTGACCAGTTTATCCGAGAGTTGGCCTATCATTTTCGGATGAGCATCCGAGACCATCACGACCTGCTTGCCTGCCAGGTCGATCGTGTTGAAAGTGTGCAGAAACTCCTCCTGCGTAGAAGGTTTGCTGGCCAGGAAGTGAATATCGTCGATGGCGAGCAAGTCCGTTTGCCGCAGTCGGCGTCTGAAAGCCTCCAGCTTTCTTGTCTTCAAGGCCAGTATAAACTGATTGGCAAAATCCTCCGCTGACAGATATAACCAATTAGTTTCGGGTCGGCATTTCAGCACTTCATTGCAAATCCCTTGCAGAAGATGCGTCTTGCCAACTCCATATCCTCCGTGGACGAACAGCGGATTAAAAGGACTATTTTTTTCTCTCGCTACAACCCTTGCAGCATTGTAAGCCAACTCATTCGATTTACCGACAACAAAGTTGTCCAGGCTGAGCTTCAGTTTCTTTTTAGTCTTAGACCTCAACCTCATTCTTTGGCCAGGCGTACGGTTCTGCGCTCTTGTCACCTGACTGGCCTGAGAATCCAGTTGTGTACGTCTCTGATGGCCCGAAAGCTCCGGATCGATCATAAAGGTCAGTTTTTTATTCTGACCGGTTACTTCCTCAACTGCCTGAATGATATCGCCGGCAAAATGATTCTCGATCCAGCTTGCGATAAACAGATTGGGTACGCCTACCTTTAGGTACCCATCAGCTATTTCCAGCTGCGTCGAGTTCTTAAACCAAATTTTATACTTTTGCGAGCCGATCTTCTCAGCAACAGCCTGGTTGACAGCACTTATTTCATCCGTGAATGTGCCTGGCATCAATACTCTCCTATTTCCAGCAAGTCCGTTTTATAGTATATTTATAAGTGATATTATTGGCCTGCCGAAAAACATGTCAATCCCCTTTTTAAGATTTTCTTTTCCACTTGACTCAGGTCACTATAAACATTGACTTTGTGAACAAAAGTTTTTTTTTCTTAACAAGTTTTGCACAGTGTAACTCCTTTTTGTGGAAAAGCAGTGGATAGGGGTTTGCACTTAATTCGCTCAGTCTACTCCTAAAGAGGTGTGATTTTAACCCTGCGGAGCGATTTTTGAAGCTTTTTGTATCGATCGTGCAAAAAGCTCTTACTTTTTTATAAGGATTGCGAAATAACCACCATCGCAGGCAAGGTCACCCAATGTTGGCAGTGTCAGCTTTTCTGTTTCAAGCTCAAAGTCCTGATTTTTCTTTAGGAACCGCTCTATGAGTCGGCTGTTTTCCTCTGACCCGATAGCGCAGCTACTGTAGCAGAGCCTCCCCTGCTTATTTGTCATTGCCGCCCCGGTATCGAGAAGCTGACTTTGGATTTTCACAAGCCCTTTTACTGCTTTCGATGTCACCCGGAAGCGTACTTCGATACGCCTGGCCAATACACCGGTATTCGAACAAGGCACATCGAGCAGGACAAGATCAAATGGCCCGAGTTGCTCAACTTTTTCATATTCAGAGATAGTGACACTCTTGATTCCGAGCCGATCGATATTTTCCCTGACTTTTTTCAACCGTTCTGCATCGATATCTGTCGCGAAGATTTGAACCTTGTCACCGGTCAGCTCAGCTAACTGTGTCACCTTACCTCCCGGAGCGGCACAAAGATCAAGTATCTTCCAACCAGGTTCAGAATGGATATTTTTTGCCGGCTCAGATGCGGTTAGATCCTGAACACTGAACAGCCCCTCGTAGAAACCGGCAAGCTCGGTTATCGCGCATGGGCTTTTTATTTTTATCATCGATCCGTCAGGAGCTATTTGCAGATCGAGATCGCTGTTGCGGAATTTTTCAGCCAATTTTTCTGTAGTAGTTTTCAAGATGTTAGGCCTGACATAAAGACTTGGCCTTCGATTGCTGGCGAAACAAATCTGCTCGGCCTGCTCGAATCCGAACTCGGCGATCCACTCGGCGACAAGCCAGTCGGGTAACGAGAATCTGACGCTTAGAAATTCGGCAGGGCTTTCTTCTGCGTCAGGGAGAATATCTTTGTTGAATTGACAGCCTGCTTGGGTTGTGTGCGGAAGGGTACTTTGCAGATTTGCTTTGCTAAGGGCAACCTCTCTGTTAGTTATATTTCTTATGATCTCTCGCAGTACCGCGTTGACGAAGCCGACCTGTTTTTTGCTGCCGATCGTTTTTACATTTTCTACCGCTTCGTTGACGATAGCGTGCTGAGCGGCTTGCGGGCAGTAGATAAGTTCGTATGAGCCGATGCGAATAATATTGAGCACTCTGCGGTCGGTTCGGCCGATGCGACAGTCGGCAAATTGTGTGATTACCGTATCGATAGCGATTTGATTTCTTACGGTGCCGAAAACAAGGTCGCTTGCTCTTTGCTTTTCCTGCGTTTGGTTAATCAAGTCTCCCAGGATCACTGAGGCATAGTTGCGTTTTGGATTGAAGCGATTGAGCACTTTCATCGCGACAGCGCGAGCGGTTGTTTGTTTGTTAATGGGCGGCATTTGTGTTATCGTTCTTTGTGAAAATGTCACCAGGTCGGACATTTCTGCCGTTGACAAAATCGGCAAAGTTCATTGTCGAACCGCCGGCCGGCTTGATCTTTATTATCTTCAGGCAGTTTTGGCCGCAGATTATGTTGAGGTTATCGTCAAGAGTACCAGGGGCCAGATTTTCAGGATTTGCATGTTCGATCACCTCAGCTTGAGCCAGGGTTACCCTTACGGGGTTATTTGTTTTCTTCGAGAGATAACCCGTCCAGCCGCCAGGCCAGGGCCAGAATCCGCGTATCTTATTAGCTATAGATTCCGCTGTTTCGGCAAAGTCCAGAGACGCGTCGTTTTTTTTCAGCTTCGGTGCCAGGGTCGCTTTGCTGTGGTCCTGCTCGGTATAAGTAACCGAGCCGTCGGCTATTTTTTCGATTGTCTCCAATAGTAGCGGTACTGCGAGTTTGGCGAGCCTGTCATGAAGCTGCCCCGCAGATTCGTTGGGGGCGATTTCGGTTTTCGCCTGACTGAGAATCTGCCCCGCGTCCATTTTTTCGGCTAAGGTTATTATACTTATACCCGTTTCTTTTTCGCCGTTGATCACTGCCCAGTTTATTGGGGCTGCTCCTCGATATTTAGGCAGTAGCGACGAGTGGATGTTGATGGTGCCATTGGGTGGAATTTCGATCACTTTATTGCTGACCTTTTGCCCGAACGCGATGACGACAATAAGTTCGGTGGCGAGAGTTGTGATCTTTTCGATCACTTCCGTGGCGTTTACATTTTCAGCCTCTAAGCATAGCAGCGAATTATCCTGCGCCCAGCGGGCAACGGGTGTCGGCCTTGGCTTTTTGCCTCTGCCTGCCGGCTGGGTCGGCTGAGTAATTATCAATCGAAGATCATGCTCGGATCGTTCCAGGGCATTTAGACAATCAATACCAAATTCACCACTGCCAAGATAAACGATTTTCATCTCTTGTCCTTAGAATAAAATTAGTGCACAAGTCATAGGGTCATATTGATTTATAAAATTTTCATACGATCTTTCGTAACCATTCACAGTAATTGAGAATAACATTGATCTGTCCGGTGAGCAAGAATTGATTCATGGATAAAATTAAACACCTTTTGGTTTTGTTTTGCATACGCCGTTTTTAGCATGGCGCAGGCAAAAGCGCAAGTTGCTTATTTCAACGTTTTGATGTTTTTTGAAAAACGTGTGAACGGTTACAAAGAAAATTGTATCGCGTGGCTTGTATTGTGTATGTTATATATCGTTAATTTGGGAATAAAAACAGCGGATAGCAGGTAGAGGATAGGGTATAGAAAGGAAGGGACGGTTGCTTTTTGGGCAAAAATCCCCGTTTTTACCCCCAAAACCCGTGTTCCCCAAAAACAACACATCCAAAATCAGCGAAAATGGCGAAAATCTATGCCATCCAAACTAACGAAGAAATCAAGAGATTGAGCGATGTAGCCTATTCGGAATAAATCTCAGGCTTGATATCAAATGCCTTTATTTTGCGGAACAGTGTACTTTTGTCAATCCCCAGTTCCTTAGCTGTAGCTGTTTTATTGCCATTGTTTCGTCTTAGAGCCTGAGTTATCAGAATAATTTCCATCTGCTTAATAGTTGCAGGTTCGCTATTCTTTGCATTTTCCTTTTTCAAAGCCGGCCGGACCGATGAAGGCAAATGTTTAGCTTCTATTATCTCACCTTCACATAAGACAAAACAGTGCTCAATAATATTCTCAAGCTCACGCACATTGCCTGGATAATCATAAGCCAGCAAAGCCGCTGTTACTTCATTTGTAACACAGCAAATATTCTTATTGTGCAGCCGATTAAATCTGCTGATAAAGTGATCTACCAACAGTGGAATATCTTCTTTTCGCTCTCTCAGCGGAGGCAATTCCAATTTCATCACATTGATCCTGTAATACAGATCATCTCTGAACTTATCTTCTTTGATAAGCTCGTCGAGCTTTTTATTTGTAGCTGTAATGATACGCACATCTACCTTAACAGTAGAAACCCCACCTACCGGCTCATAGGTCTTTTCCTGCAAAACACGCAGCAGTTTAACCTGAGCAGAAGCGGAAATATCGCCAATCTCATCCAAAAAAATCGTTCCACCTTCAGCCAAGGCAAATCGGCCGGGCTTGTCCTTTTTGGCATCTGTAAATGCACCTGCTTTATAACCAAACAATTCGGACTCCAGAAGTGTATCGGGCAGGGCGCCACAATTTACCGCAACGAAAGGTTTATCCCTACGAAAACTCATGTTATGAATGGCTCTGGCGAAAAGCTCTTTACCTGTTCCGCTTTCACCTTCAATTAAAATTGTTGTGTTACTCTCTGCGATATTTGGCAAAATGGCAAAAAGGTTCTGCATCTTATGGCTTTGGCTGATAATATCTTCACAGGAATATCGACCTTCGATTTCCTTGCGAAGTTGTTCGATCGCACTGGTATCACGAAACGTTTCAACTCCTCCAATAACTTTACCTTTAGCATCTTTTAATAGAGCGGTTGATATGGCAATTGCTCTCCTCTTGCCATTGGCATCAATGATGTGCACAGCTTTATTCATGATGGGTTTGCCGGTTTGCATTGTCTGGCGAAGTGTACAGTCAGTTTCGCAAACATCCGCTCGTAGAACGTCCCTGCAGTGTTTGCCGACAGCCTCTTGACGCCCGATACCGGTAATCTCTTCTGCTACCCGATTAAAGGAGGTAATCCGCCAATCAAGATCAACAGTGAAAACACCTTCGATTATCGAATCCAGAATTACATTTTGTTCTTTATTTTCCATTTTCTATCATAAACAATATAGCACAGATAGTTGCAAAATGCAACGACTATTGCAAATTTCATCAATTCATTTTCTTTCCGATCGTAAAAGTGCCTCGACAAAACCTGGCAATAATTGGAATTATTGTCAATTCGGCGCTCAAAAACAACGTAATGGCGGAGCCAATTGAAAAATTAAGTTATTCGTGATGACAACAACTATGTTCGGCTACTTACTTAGTGAGGGGCAGATTCATACAAGCTGTTCCCCAGTTGCCATAATATTCATTCGGCTGAGTTTCACGCCCTTTAAGGAGGCTATGTTATTGCCCAGTTTCTCAATTTCCTTCACTTTGCCTTTAAGTATTATTACCTCAAGGCAATTGTGATGGTCCAGGTGCACATGAGTAGAGGTAATCACCTGCAATAAATGATGATGCTGGAGATCAACCAACTTCTGGGACAATTTCGTTGCATGATGGTCATAGATTAGAAACACACCTGCCGTAGCTTGTGAAGTTGGGCTTGCCAATAGTTCTTCTGACAGGCGATTCCGAATTAGATCACGAATGGCCTCGGAGCGATTCGCATAACCTTGCTTGGCAATTAACTCATCAAACATGGAAAGCAGCTTTTTGTCCAGCGACACCCCAACACGTTCAGTTTTACCCATTTGATTTCCCCTTAAAACCTTTAATCTTAAACAATATCCAGCATTTTCAAAAAATTATAACTTTATCTCAAATTTTAGCAAACTTTCTCTTGACGCGGTAGCACGAATTTGATATTTTTACATGTCGTAGCACGAATTTATAATTGTTATGCGCAATATAATTTTGTCATTAGGTCAAAAAGGAGTGAATATGAACAAGGTAAGGATTTTCTCAGGTGTGGTACTTTTGCTGGTGATAATGGATGTTTGTAGTGCTGAGCACGCCGGTGACGTTCGGAACGGTGATACTTTGACAGGTGGTTTTTGGGGATTAAGTGACCGGTTAGAAGATGATGGAATTGAGATAGGTTTTGGCATAACCAATATTTATCAGGCCAATGTCAAAGGCGGACTTAACACACACAACAAAAGGGGCAGATATTCCGGCAGCTATGACCTCGAACTAACCGCCGATACACAAAAGCTCTTCGGTGTCGAAGGCGGCAGCTTATATGTTCATGGCAAAGGCTGGTGGTCAAAATCAGGTGGTATTGACAGTGCCTCTGTGGGCAGCGCATTGGGTATAAATGGAGCTGCCGGTTCAAGAGACGCACTGGTAATTGCCGAACTTTGGTGGGAACAGGCGATGTTCGATGACACCCTTTATCTTCGTTTTGGTAAGCTGGATCTCACAGGCGGTTTCGAATGTCGCGGCTGTCCGGTGTCATTTGATAGCAGTTCCTTCGCTAATGATGAGACAAGCCAGTTCTTAAACGGAGCTTTGGTTAATAACTCATCGATTCCATTCCCCGACTATGGCCTTGGTGCTGTTCTGTACTGGAATCCAATTGAGTGGTGGTATGCCTCAATCGGTACTGCCGATGCCCAGGCGGACGCAAGGGAAACAGGCTTCAGGACCGCTTTTCACGGTGAAGATTATTTCTTTTATATTTTCGAGACCGGAGTTACTCCCAGACTGAATTCCGCGAACGGCCCCTTGCAGGGGACATATCGAATAGGTCTCTGGAATGACCCGCAACCCAAGGCAAATTCGGATGGCACGGAAAGTTATCGTGATGATGTTGGTTTTTATATCAGCGGTGACCAGGTGCTGGCTAAGGAAAATTCTGACCCTGAAGATAGCCAGGGTCTTGGAGCATTTTTTAGATATGGCTATGCCCCCAGCAAGAGAAATGACATCACCAATTTCTTCAGTTTCGGCTTTCAGTATCAAGGCCTTATAGACGGTCGTGACAACGATGTTTTAGGAGTTGGTTTTGTACAGGGTGTTTTTAGTGACTCAGCCGATACCACATATACTGAAGATTATGAGAATGCCCTTGAGTTATACTACAATGCGCAAGTAGCGGAATGGCTGAATATTAGTCCGAGTATTCAATATGTCACTAACCCGGGCGGCAACAATGCGGTAAGTGACGCTGTTGTGCTGGGCCTGCGGGTACAAATGACTTTTTGAGTAACGGGGTATAATGAAAACAAAAAAATTAACTAAGCAAAGAACATAGGAGAATATTATTATGCACATGGCCAATGAATTATTATCGGTTCCGGTTGCTGCCGGTACTCTTGCAATAGCTGCTGGTGGTTTGGGCATTATCTGCAGAAAAGCAAGACAGGCTATCACTTCGGACAAGATCGCCTTGATGGGTATTATGGGGGCGTTTGTTTTTGCGGCTCAAATGGTACAGTTCCAGTTGCCTGCTATGCCGGGCACAAGCGGGCACATGGTCGGGGCGGTGCTATTAGCGATTATTTTGGGGCCGCATGCAGGGGCAATAGTAATATCGTCTGTGGTGATCATTCAATGCCTTATTTTCCAGGATGGGGGGCTGTTGGCCCTTGGGTGTAATATTATAAATATGGGTCTTGTGCCAAGTTATCTTGGCTATTTTTTGTACAAGAGCTTTACGGCAGGGCCGTTTAGTAATCTGCGAACTTATATTGGAGTGATGCTGGCCTCTATAATCGCACTTGAGGTCGGTGCAATTCTTGTTCCGATAGAGGCGGCACTTTCAGGCGTACTGATAGTTCCATTTTCGACGCTTCTTATAACAATGCTTGGGGTTCATTTTCTTGTCGGTGTTGTTGAAGGTTTGATCACAGTAGCGGTACTGGGATACATTCAGCAGGTCAGGCCTGACATAGTTGGCAAATCGCTGGTCGGCAAAGTCAGATTGAGCAGAAAGACCGTACTGGCAACGCTGCTTGGCTTTACCGTTATTACGGCTGCCGGACTTTCGTTACTTGCCTGCGGTTTTCCAGATGGTCTGGAGTGGAGCTATTTGGAACGACCCGACCAGCCTGACTTTGAATCTATGGTTTCTAATGAAAATTCAACAATCGCAATGACTGATGACTTCCAAACAAAATATTCTCCCTTGCCGGACTATTCAATAAAGACAAGCGGTACTGGAAGCCTTTACGCGGAAGAATCCGACGTAGCTGCCGGCTGGACAAGTTTCGCCGGCGTAACAGGGGCGGGATTAACAATGCTGTTTGTATGGTTGACGGCCAGGATTCTTCGTAAAAAAGAAATTGTGAAAGAGTGATCAGCAAATGCACCATGCACATATAGATAAATTTGCTTATCAGGATTCACCTGTGCATCGGCTTGACAGCAGGGCAAAGTTTCTGGTTGTTCTTATCTTTACCGCAGTGGTGTTATCTCTGCCGCGTACTTCACTTAGCATTTTGGTTTGTTATGCCGTTGGTCCTTTTACTATCATGGTGCTGGGCAGGATTCCTCTGAAGTTTGCTTTCAAGCAGATATTGTTAGTCAGCCCGTTTATTTTAGTTTTGGCCTTAAGTTGTCCGTTCTATGATAGAAATCCGGTGCGTGCAGCATTTGGTCCGTTCGTTTGGCAGATTTCAGCGGGCTGGTTGCGATGTTTTAGTATTCTGGGCAAGTTCATTGTTACAATGCTGGCATTGATAGCTCTTGTTTCAACCACACGATTTGCGGATTTGCTGACAGCTCTGCAGAAATTGGCAGTACCAAAGCTTTTGATCATTCAACTCGGTTTTCTGTATCGCTACATATTTGTTCTTATCGACAGAGCACATCAAATAATGCGTGCAAGGGCTGGCAGAAAACTACGAAGCCTCGGTTTTAAAGCAGAGCTCAAAACAGCATCTTCGATGCTCGGCTCTTTGTTTATCCGCAGCATTGATACGGCAGAACACATAAACATTGCGATGCAGGCCCGTGGATTTGACGGTAACTGGCGAAGTCTTTCAAAGTTACAATTTCGCCGCTGCGACTTACTCTTTGTTTTGGCGTCCGCGGCCTTTATGCTGGTATTGTATTTTTGTGTAGGTGAACTCTTACAGTAGGAGTGTTTAATGCCAAAAGCAGTTGAGATAGAAAATTTTTCATATCATTATCCCGACGGCACATGTGCGCTAAATGAGATAGATCTAAGCATTGAACATGGTCAGAGGGTTGCCTTGATAGGTCCCAATGGAGCCGGCAAGTCGACACTGCTTCTTGCAATGGCAGGTTTTGCAAAAGGTAGTGGCAAAATACTAATTGACGGTCTCGCTGTAGAGAAGAAAAATCTTAAGAAGATTCGCCGTACTATTGGTTTGTGCCTGGAAAATCCGGACGACCAGTTATTTATGCCTACTTTATTTGATGACGCAGCATTTGGCCCGCTTAACATGGGCCTTGAAGCTGATGAGGTAAAAATGCGTGTCAATAATGTGCTGCAGACCGTGGGACTGGCCGAGATGGCTGACAAGGCTCCGCATCATCTCTCTGCCGGCCAAAAAAGAGCAGCTGCGATCGCAACTATACTATCAATGTCGCCGCGGATCATTACACTTGATGAACCTGACGGCAGTTTAGACCCTGCCAATCGTAATAACCTTATCAAGCTTCTGGCGGGTTTGTCTCAAACCCTGATAATAGCAACCTGTAATATGAATTTTGCATTTGCAACTGCCGATAGAGCGGTTTTAGTTAACAATGGTCATATCATCGCTGACGGCAATGCAAAACGCATAATGTTGGACTCCGATTTAATGATGGAACATGGTTTGGAAGTACCAACAACAACAGACAGCCATTGATACACCGTTCTGGGCAAAAATAGAACCAAAGGTTTTACGTAACTCATGAAACTTACTGCCGTGTTTGTGACATCAAAAACCGCGTTTTTGAATGGGCGATACAGGGCTCGAACCTGTGACCCGCTGATTAAGAGTCAGCTGCACAAAAACTCTAAAGATAGTAAAAGCAAAGACTTAGAACAAGAGCAATTGCCAACTGTAGCACCAGCTTACAAACAAAACCCGAAAACAGCAGAAAATGAGCCTGCTGAACTACCCTCAGACTTAGCAGAAATCGTAGCGGTTTGGCCGGAACTGCCGGAGAATATCAAAGTTGCAATCAGAGCATTGATCCAGACAGGAGGAAAGTAAATGGTTAAGAAAAAACGCAAACCGGAAACGCCGATCGGGTTGAACAAAATCCTTACTCCGACCGAAGAAAAACGATTTAAGGATTATCTTGTTTCCGTACAAAATGATCCGGACGGTGTGAAGCGGCTGCTGATCTTCGATATAATGTTAAATACTGGCTTGCGAGTCTCAGAACTATGTAAACTCCGCGTCAAGGACACTCCGAAGTATCAGGGCGGAAATGTGATCCAGATCCATCGAGGCAAGGGCCAAAAAACAAGAAATATCCCTGTTTCTGACCGTATCCGCAGGAACATCAATATTTATATAAAAGTGTATCGGCCCGCAACACTGCCCGGTCATATCCGGCCCTCTGACAGTCGGCGGCAGTTGTTTTTTTCGAGGACGAAAAAACGTTACAACCGGCGATCTGTAGCCTATTTGATTAGCCAGTTGGGTAAAAAAGCGGGGATAGCAAAACATCTGACCCCGCATATGTGCAGGCACACTTTCGCGACGCGATTATTGGTAGACAGGAAGGTCACTTTGGCCGAATTGCAAATGCTGCTTGGTCATTCAAAAATATCGAGTACACAGAAATATCTTCACGTCATTGATCTATTAAATCCTACGGTTGCGAACGCTATTGACGGCGGCGGCGGGGTGCTTTGAGTATAAAATTTGAAATAGTGTTTGCATTTTGGGTGTAAAGAACAGTTGGGAAGAGTTTTAAAGACATAAAGGCTTTATATTTAGGGACTTAGCAAAAGCGAAAATGCACAGAAAAAAGGCAAGTGTTTTTTTGGCCATGTCCACGAGTTTTTGCGTCGTAAAAACCTGTGTTTTTGGGCTGTTAATCTGGTTTAATATTTACCTAACCCTTAATTTTAGCCTAAAAACGATGAAAATAGTAGCTGTCTCTTGTCTTGAATTAGAGGTTGAAAATGGCAACTAAAATACCGTGGACGGATGAGTAAGTTTTGAGCTAATCGAAAGAAAAGATAGTCATTGTTTTGAACATACTTTGGTTATTCACAGGAACAAAGGGCTAAGTCAGCTTAGACCTTGCGGAAAGAGAGGAACCATTATAAGGCTATTTAAAAAGACATTTGAGTCCGAACATTAAACCACTGATTATTGCTAAGAGGTAAATAAAGTAGCCAACCCATATTACGAAAGTGTCGTATGTATTGAGAAAAGATGGGTAAAAAAAATAAGAAATTGGAAAAGATATGACAGGGTGGCCAATAATCAGACAACCGATGATTAAACCTGTCCACTGTCCTATTTTTTTGAGGTTCATAGCTCTTTGAAAAGTTAATTATTTATTAGGAGAGGTGAATATTACGGCAATGCCGGAGGCCTGAACGGACTCCCAGCAATCAGTTCCCCATGCATCTGCTCCTCTAACATCGAATGTGACATCAATAATACCATTGGCACCTAAGTCGAGGCCTTTCAGCCTGAGTTGTGTTAATGCGTTCCCTTTGGAAGAAGGGGGATCCCACATTAAATATTGACATGAATATGCCGTTATGTCGCCGAGATATTCAGAAATTTCAGGATAAGTCAGATCGCTGCCGGCTGTATAGGTTTTAATTTTATAGGCGGCATGGAGTTTGTCCTTTGAGACCTTGGATAGATCTATAACCGGAACCCGAGGCGCACAACCCAATAAAAACATGAGACATATTAAAGGTGTAAATTTATTCATTTTTTCCCTTTCAAATCAAGGACATTTCTTTTGCCTGAGTTTCTCAAGGTCTGCGATCCGCCTTGTTGCTGAGGCTATAGCATCCTTTACTTCCCAAGAGTCGCCGATACCAAAGTCTCCGAGAAAAGCCAAGATGTCTCCGCCTGTCAATTTCTTATCACTGGTATTTACTTCCCGTATAAAAGCATTGCCTTTTTCAATCTCTATTGTGATTTGCTCACAGGTGAGGGTTTTTTCTTCTGAGGGAACAACAGGAACCATACGACCATACCTCTGAACAGCACAACCGCTTATAAACAGCATCATTAAAGCACAACACACAACTTTCTTCATTTCTTCCCTTTCAAAATAAAATTCTCAACATCACAGCGTTAATCCACAGCACTTGATTGCAACCAGTTGTTTGCAAATTCAGCGAAGTCGGCTATATCAACGTGCTTATCTTTATTAAAATCAGCTTTGTTAAAGGGTTTATGACTGCCTTTGATAACAATCGTATCTTCGCCTTCGATGGGGCTTTCACCAAACAGTACACCTGTAAGCTCCAACATCAATTCATCGCCGTTACTGACCTCGCCTATTGCTTCTAAAATTTCCTGAGTTTTGAATTTCAGGGCAAGGTCAAGAAAACCATCGGGATTTGCAGTGGTACATTCGTCAATAAAATATACATAACTAATCAAAAGGAATTGTCCATCTAAGATATTGGGTGCTATTGCTCCTGAGATAGTTGGATGTAAAGTTACCAGCCCTTCGGTTAATGTAATAGCATAGTCATCGTCCTCACTGTATATCAAACCATTACTGTCCGTCACCGCAATACTTGATATATCCACGTTAGTCCTATCCAAGAGTATAGGGAACGGGTTGTTGAAAACATATTTTTCGTCAACAACACTGACTGCAATCCCTTGTCCTGACAGCGGCCCAGTTACATCCTCATAACTGCTGCGGAGAGGCCGAACACCTGCCAATTGGATAGAAGTCGGGTCGATCTCATTTATGTCAAAATCTGCTGAGCCTAATATAGCTACAGGCAGAATACCACGGCTTTTCACGTTCAAAGGATTCGGACAGCCTCCAGGCTTAATATCAACTACAACTTGCAAAGCAGGTTTTGGAACTATTTCAAGCGTAGTTTCGGCAATGTCACTTTGCCCTGTATTGTCAATTACTTTCAGATGTATGGTGTAAATGTTATTGACGAGCAGGTCGAGTGATTCCAAGTACGAATAATTGACTTCTAAAACCGCCTGACTGCCCGCATCAGTTTCAAAACTGCCATTACCCTCTAAATCCCACATGTATGAAACTATATCACCGTCAGGGTCAATCGAACCACTTGCATCAAGCGTAAGCGGATCGTCAACATATATTGTATAAGGGCCGTTTGCATCAGCAACCGGTGGAAGTGTTCTTGAGAAATCGTATAGTTGTTCTATCTCAGTTTGGGATAAAACCCTGTCAAATATCCTCACCTCATCAAAAGCACCGCTGCAATAATTACCTGTACCCCATGGAGAAGGCATATTATTAGCACCAAGAAAATAGGTACTTGTAGGAGACGTAGAGCCGGTTTTTATGGCAGTTAATATGGTATCTACATGTACAGTAAAAACCCCTGCATCCCACGTTATCAGATAAAAATGCCAGTCCGTATCAAACTGGTATCCTACGCTCTCATTATTCCCGCCGCTATCACCTAATCCGATACCCAAATTACCGAGGCCATCATAGCTAACATAAAAACGATTGTCCGGCCCAGGATAATTCTGACCAAATAATATCTCATGCTTTGCAACATCCGATTTAAACCAAAACGCAAAGGTCTTATGCGATTCTGAATATGTCAGGTTAGTATCCATATAATCAGAATTTAAAGGATTGAACTGTAAAGCACTTCCCTTCAAACCAGTTGTGCTCAATAAAGAAGTGTTCCTCTGAACTGTACCATTATTGCCGTTACCGCTAATGTCTGTGACAACTCTACTTGCTGTATTATCATCTAATGGCCAGTATGCCACCAAACCAGGTTCACTTACATAAGGCTTAACAGTAATAGTCACCGTATTTGTTCCTATTAAACCCTCATCATCGGTAACGGTAAGTGTAATGGTATGTGCGCCAATAGACAGCGTTGCTGTAGTTATTTCACCGTCAGGAATCGTATCACCGAGGTCATCAGCCCAAGTCCAGCTTACGATAGTGCCATCGGTATCAGAAGAACCAGAACCATCAAGCGCTACATCTTCACTGCCGTTATCATCTGAGTCGTCTAAAGTTTGGTCAGGCCCTGCATTAGCAACGGGCCATAACGGAGCTTGTAGCATTAAGTATGATATTTCTGTAACAGTGAGACATTTAGAAAAGAGCAGGACATTGTCTATCTTGTCCTGGAAATAATTTCTAAGGCCCCCACTATAAATAGCCCCTATCATCACCTTCGACGTATTATCTTCCATCGCAACATAAACCCCTTCCCCGTCAGCGGTACTGTCAACGGCGACACCGTCAACGTACAAAGTGATACCAGAAGCCGCCTCGGTAGCGTTGTATGTCCCGCAGACAAAGTGCCAGCCATCGGTAAGCACATCGTCAGAGACCTGACCTATCCACGCAGTATTGCTTTGGTCGTAAAGTCTCATCTCCAGTATCTCTACACTGTTAAGCCACAACACCCACTCCCTTTTGGCCCCTAACCCGTCCCATTTCCCAACAATTACCTGAAGATCACTGTGGTTGGTCACATATACCCATGCGGCAAGACTAAGGGCACTATCACTATCGTTAGAGCCATCTCCAAAACTAAGAGCGGGGTCATCATCTATCTTCACTACATCAGTACCACCAAAATCAAAGCAACTGTTTACTTGGCCCAATGCAGACAGGACAGATGTGTTCGCTGTGGCTGTGCCATTGTGGCCATTACTACCTATATCTTCAACAAAAGTATTAGAAGTATTTTCATCAAGAGACCAGTGTGCAATCAAACCGCCAAACAAAGCAGCCTGAAGATTTCCGGCTACAAGAACTACGATTACCAATACAAGAATTGATTTTCTCATTTTTCTCTACCTCCACAAAAAGTTGTTATTATTTTCGCCCATAAAAAAAGGACACCGCTCCACCGTGCCCTGCCGAAGGCCCACCAGAGCCTAACAAGGAACACGTTGTAAGCGATGCCCATATCGGGCACCGACTTTTTTACGTTTCCTTGTTTTCAAAACTGGTGGTTTTGGCAAGAACGCTCAAAGTCCGGTGGACTTCAATTAAATTATCGAGGGTAATTATACACCACATAGGCTTATAGTCAAGTGAAAAATGGTTAAAATCCTTGCCATAAGGTCTTTTTAGGGTATATTATCAGGCATGGACAAGGCTGAACAATGAGCTATTGAGCAGCGGTTGACTATGATAAATTGAAAAGGCAGGTGAAAAATGCCAATAATAAACCCAAAAGGGAATCGTGTACCAAATAATCAAGAGTTAAAGGATTCTGCAAATAACGAACACGAACTTGCACAAGCACTTAAAGACCTCAGTAAATTACGAGAAAAGTATGCTGCAAGTGACGATTATAACCGCCTTCCCGCTTCCCTTAAAGCCATATTTAATACAGATAATTTTCTTGCTGATATACTTTATGATGATGTTAAGTGGACAAGGATTCCCGAAAGAGATAATTTAGAATATCCGATCAATAGTTCTAATGGTTTTGTTCAGGATCAGTTTGTATTGCTTGTTGAAGCTACAGGCTTCATAGCAATGCATTTAAAGCGGTGGATTGAGGAAGAGTTGACACCTGAATTGAGGTGTTGGTATAGACTTGACAAACCATTCGTAAATCGCCTTATACCAATCCAGAAAACATGTGAAAATTTATTAAATATTCTACCGGCCAGACTTCCAAATTTTGAGCGACGTTTCATAGAAAAGTATGAAGAATTGAAGTGTGTGGCTTTGGAAGCGGATTCCTGCCGTACCTGTGATCTTGAAAATGGCATACATAATTTTAAATCAGCCTCAGAAGCTTTTCATAAAACAATACTAGCAATTCTTTCTGAGGCTTATGTGTATGTTAAACAGAAAAATATGGCTAATAAAAAAACAAAACCGGTCAACTTGATAAATGCAGGCACAAAAAAGAAACGTGGGAGATCGATAGATCAGAACAGAGACCAAGAGGCAAAAGAGTTAATGGATCTCTACAACAGAGGGGGGAAAACGTGGAATGAAGTCGCAATAGAAAAGGGAATAAAAGGGGCAACAGCAGGTCAAAACGCACAGCAAAAAGTGCGAAGATATAAGCAACGACAAAAGAACAAAAAGAACATAAAAAACACCTCAAAATAAAAAATCCAAAAATCTAAAAAAAACTTCAAAATTTTTCAGCGTACCTTGTCAACAGTAAGTTGTTTTCACTTAAGTGACTAACACATCCAAGAACAACCTAAAGCACTATACTGGTGACAAAAATATAACGAACAAAAATCCCCTCTAATTTTGTTCTTTTTGTTCTCGGCTACAATTATTCCTAATGACGAAACAAATTTTTTAACTTTATTAGGAGTAACTGAAAATGACTAAGGAAAACAAAAACCAAACAACTGAACAATTTTTAATCAATGCTAAAACCTTTGGGCTACGACTGTCTTTGTCGAAAAGGCAAATCTTCCGGCTCAATGCCTGCGGTAAAATCACCGCACCGATCCGAATAGGCGGAGCGGTGCGTTGGCGACAAACGGACATCGAGGATTTTATCGCTTGGGGATGCCCTGACCGCAAAACTTTCGAGGCTATGCTACAGGCAAAGGGGGAGCGATGTTAACACGAAAAGAGCAGATAGCAGATCGTAGAAGTGAAATACCGGAGATTCATCGGGCGAACTATGACAAGGCTATGCGAGGCAAAAGTATGAGGGCTGCAACAAAGGCTTTTTGTCTGGAATGCGTAGGCTGACAAAAAGAGTCTGTGCGGTTATGCACAGATTTAGCATGTCCTCTACACCCCTACAGAACGTACAAGAACAGGAAAAACTAACGCTTTGAAGGACTTAGTTTTGAGCCAGAATCCCAAAACCTAATGTGAGGTGTATGTTATGAACAACCAACCTAAGTATGTCCAGCTTGAAGCAGGAGCGTTTCTATCTGACCATGAGTTTCAGGCTATGTCTGCTGAGGAGCGTGGGGTTTATTGTGCACTGATATTTAACCTCTATTGCAATGGGGGGAAGTGTAAGCTCGACCATGTTAAACTTGGCCGGATCACAAACTGTAATAACTTTGAGGTAGTATGGCAGAATATATCAGAAAAGTTTCAAGTTCGGCGTGGCTTCATTTACCATAAAAGGGTTAGTCGAGAGCTAAAAACAGCAACCGAGCGAATGCAAACTGCCAGAGAAAAAGCAGTTAAGGCAGCTAACGCCCGTTGGAATAAGGATGCTCCAAGCAATGCTCAAGCAAAGCATGGCGAATGCGATAAAGGTAAGGTAAGCGAAGGTAACGTAATCGAAGATAAGGGAAATAAAACTACGAATACGGATACGAAAGATTCTTCTTCTCTTACTACGAATCCGGTACGAGTACGGGGGCTGATATTTAATACTGAATTGGAAAAGATAATAAGGCCAGTTAATCAATCAGACCGAACTTGTTTTAGAAATATTACCAATTGGCTAATAGAGCAGTGCGGACACGGCAAATTTAATGAAAAGATATTTGACCGAGTGCTGGATTATGCAAAGGAAGCAAAAAACGGACGTAATCCCGCTGCCGTATTCATGGCATTGATGAAAAAAGAACTTGGCTATAAACCAGCAGATTAAAAAAAGTTTTAATTTTTAAGATTTAATACTTGACATGATTCAAGTACAGTGTATATTGTAAATATTATGATTATTGAAACTATCCGAAAACAGATCAAGAAAAGTGGACTGAGCAGATACCGGATCAGCCAAGACACCGGAGTTGACCAGGCTACACTAACCCGCTTGATGCAAGGTAAGACTATCACTGTCGAGACCGCTGAAATTCTGCTCAAGTATTTTAGGATTGAACTGAAACCGAAAAAAAGCAAAAAGAAAAAGGCGAGGTGATATTATGGCAAGTATATTCAAACAGAAATATACCATTGCAGGCGATAACGGCAAGCGGATTCGCAAGCAGTCTGCCTGCTGGTATATCGACTACAAGACCGCTGAGGGAACGCGCAAGCGTGTCAAAGCCTTCAAGGATAAGCAGGCAACTCAGCAATTAGCTGCACAGCTTGAAAAAGAGGCTGAGCTTGCTCAGGCTGGTATAGTCGATAAGTACAAGCAGCACCGCAAAAGACCGCTGGCAGACCATCTGAGCGATTTTCGTCAGTCTTTGGGCGATACTTCCAAACATGCAAAGCAAACTGAAAACGCCCTCAAGAAAACTTTCAATAGCTGCCGATTCAGATTGTGGGATGATATACAGGCAAGCGGATTTTATAACTGCCTGAATAAACTTAAAAGCGATGGGGAAATATCACAGCGGACTTTCAACTTTTACCTGAAAGCTGGAAAGCAATTTTGTCGCTGGATGATAAACGACCAGAGAGCAAGTCAGTCACCTTTGGAGCATCTTAAATGCCAGACCATCACAAAACGTCAGAGGCAACGCAGGGCGCTTGATGTCGAACAGATACGCCACCTGCTGGACACTACAAAGGCTGCTGGCAAGCGTTTTGGCATGACAGGGTATCAAAGGGCTATGTTGTACCGGCTGGCTGTAGAGACCGGCCTGAGAGCATCAGAACTGAAAAGCCTTATTGCTTCGTCTTTCGATTTTAAGAACTGCTCAGTGACATTAAAAGCAGATAGCGCCAAAAACAAAAAGACCTATACTCTGCCATTGAGAAAAGAAACAGCCAAAGAACTAAAACAGCTTATATCCGGCAAGCTGCCCAATGCAAGGGTTTTTAACGTACCGAACAGAACAGCGGATATGCTCAAAGCTGACTTAGCCGAGGCTGGTATCGAATACATTGACGATAGCGGTAGAGTTTTTGACTTCCATGCTCTGAGGCACGAAGCAGGAACCCTGCTGGCAGCAACAGGCGTACACCCCAAAGTTGCACAGTCGATAATGAGGCATAGCGATATAAACCTTACAATGTCGCTGTACACCCATACGCTACAAGGACAGGAATCGGAAGCGGTTGCAAGCCTGCCTGACTTATCCCTGCCGAGTAAGCAAAGCCAGAAAGCTACAGGGACAGATAATTCAACAGTCGAAAGCGCTTACAAACCAGCTTACAAAAAACTTGCAAAAAAAGCTGACTTTGAAGATAACTCGATGTCTTTGATTGGCTCGGTTGGATCGCATGAACAATGCAACATTTCACAAAACAGGGGGCAAGCTAAGTCTTTACAATCGTCAGACTTAGGAACAAAAAAAGACCGGCAGTCATTATCTGACACCGGCCAAAAAACTACTGGGCGATACAGGGCTCGAACCTGTGACCCGCTGATTAAGAGTCAGCTGCTCTACCAACTGAGCTAATCGCCCAAATCTAAGAGAAAACCATTTTCTGATAAATTTGCACTCACTTTACATTCAATTCGAAAAAATAGCAAGCAGTTTGACAGCAAATTGTGAGATTTTGTCTACACCGGCTGACAATGAGGTCTGTTTGTGTTTTTTATAGCTGCAATCAAGTGTGGAATATGCTTGACCGGAAATGCGGAATTTGCGAATATGTAGTATTATCTTAGAGATGTATTTTGTTTTTTCAGGAACCTTTTGGTCCGAGGACGGTCGAAGTAAGGAGAATATCCGTGACAGAGACGGCAAATATTGACGCGCATTCGAAGTGGTCTTCCGGCAAGCCTGTGAGTATTGACGATGCGACGCTTGTTAAGCGATACCGACACGGCGATTCGGAGGCGATGGAGACGCTGATAATTAAATATCAAAACCGCATTTATAATACTGTCTTAAAAATTTGTGCAAATCCTGACGATGCGGCGGAACTTACTCAGGATACATTTGTCAAAGTAATAGAGAAAATAGAGCAGTTCCAGGGCAGAAGCGGTTTCTATACATGGGCGTTTAGAATAGCTGTTAATCTGACGTTGAACTACTGTAAGAGAGGGGTCAAGATCAGGTTTACGTCGCTGGATGCAGAGATCGACAGGGCTGATTCGCGTGTTAAGGGTGCTCTGAGGCAGTTTTTGACAGACGATAATGTGACGGATCCCGCGAGGATCGCAGGGACCAATGAACTTGGAGAATTGGCAGTAAAAGCGTTGATGGCCCTTGACGATACGCACAGAGCGGTGGTCGTGCTTCGGGATGTTGAGTCAATGAGTTATGCTGATATTTCCAGGGTTCTCGAAGTGAATTTAGGGACGGTTAAAAGCAGGTTGAGCAGAGCAAGAAATAATCTGCGGGAGATTTTGGAGGCCTTTTTAAAATGATAGAAAAAGGTAATATCGATGAAATGCTGAACGGTTATATCGACGGGGAACTGTCAACCAGGCAAATGACTGAGATCAAAAGGCTGATAAGAAACGATCAGCAGATCGCTGAGAAGCTTAAAGAATTGCAGAAGTGTAAAGTGCTGCTGCAATCTTTGCCGAAAGAGCAGGCGCCGGCTGGGATGATGGACGATATAAAGGCAGCGATGGAAAGAAAAACATTGTTGAGCAGCGAGACGTTGTCATTTGATCAGCAACAAGGGAGTAAACATTTGATACTGCGCAAAATAGCATCCGTTGCGGCTATGGTGGTGCTGATGGCGGTGTTGGGTGCGGTAGTTTATATGGTCGTTGCTCCGCAAGGTCGATCGGTGGAACCGACTGTTAGTGAGCCGATCGCTCTTGCACCGACAGAGCCTGCTGCGGTAGTGACCACAGCAGAACCAGCTAAAGAAGCAGTTGCCACCGTTGAGGCCAGACCTTTTTATGCCAGGCTCGAATTGAAAACTTCACAGTTAGAAAGCATTGATGCGGTTATCAAGAAATCTATTGCCGAGGCGGGGTTGACCAATAAACTTAGCGGCGCGTCTGAGCAGAGTAAAGGGCTTTATGTTATTAGCTGCAGCAGCCAGAATTTAAGTTTACTTCTGGCCCAGATGCAAAGAAACTGGAACAAGTTCAAGGCACCGACGTTAGTTGTAAACAGTGATAGTTCTGACAAGCAGATCAAGGTCAAGGATGTCACCACCAATCAGATCGCCGAAATTGTCGGCTCCGATACGCTTGAGGGGAGTTTGGAAACAGCCAGGGAATTTGCTCTTTTGAATAAAAGCGGTATCGGCGGATTGCTGGGCAACCAGGAAATGATAGTCGACGACAGTACAGGCAACGATCTGACGGCAATACCAAAACGCATACCCAAACCAAAATTAACCTGGGACGAAGCAGCTAAAACTGCTGACAAAGACAGTGAATCCGGGCTGAGAGTGTACTTAACTATTGTAGTTGAAGAAATTCAAAACGATAACGAATAACGCGATCTTAAGGGACATATATGTTTGAAGTAGAAAAGTGCTGTTTGGCGGTTGTTGATGTTCAGGGCAAGCTCGCTGGGCTAATGCACGAAAAAGAAAAGCTATTTGACAACATTGTGATCTTGATCAAAGTCGCTAAGAAGCTGGATATTCCCATTCTTTGGTGCCAACAGGTTCCCTCTGCTCTTGGTCAGACTGTAGAACCGATAGCTGAGCTTTTAAGCGATAATAAGCCGATAGACAAATCTGATTTTAGCTGTTATCGCAACGCGGAGTTTAAAAAGAAAATAAACGAACTTGGCCGTAGTCAGGTTCTGCTTTGCGGAATAGAAACGCATGTCTGTATTTATCAAACCGGATGTGATCTGGAAGCTGACGGTTTCGATGTTGGTATAATTTGCGATGGCGTATCGTCGAGGACAGTTGAGAATAAGCAGATCGCCCTTGATCGAATGGCCGCCGAAGGAATTGCACTGGTCGGCGTTGAGATGATATTATTCGAACTGCTGCAAACTGCTAAGCATCCCGCGTTTAGAGAAATCGTAAAACTTATAAAATAGTTTAATCTTCGTATACCCCATTAGGCATACACAATTCGCTTAGGCGTCAACACTGTAAAATAAAGCTTTTGCTGCGTCGTGACGAAATAATGATAGTTTTTTTACCACAGTAGATTTTAGAGAAAGACTTTATTATGCCACAGACATCGCTAAAGCGGTCCCGGTCCAAAGCGAAATTTAAAGAACGTATTATGAACATGCCTGACTGGGATAGCTGTGGCTTGACAGAATTATACCTGGACGAGTTAAGCGTGAAAGAACTTCGTGATATTTATTCAATCGCCAAAGCAATGCGGCTAAGCAAGAAGCTTTGACTATTTCAAAGCAGAGGGGATTAATTTTCTTTGGTTTTTGTTTTTGGCTTAGCTTTTTTGTCGGACTTACTGTCTTTAGCTTTATCTTTAGTGGTGGCCTTGGCGGTCTTTGCGTTTTTTTGGCCGGTCTTGTAGTTATCACTGCGATAGTCGGTTTCGTAAAAGCCTGAGCCTTTAAAAATTATACCGGCACCTGAACCGATAAGTCTTTTCAGTTCCATCTTTCCACATTTGGGACACTTTCGCAAGGGGTTTGAGGTGATCGATTGAAACTGCTCGAACTGATGGTCACATTCCTGGCATAAATAATCGTAAGTAGGCATATTAGTCAGCCCTCAATATTCTCTGTTTCCTGCTGCTGGGTCTCGTGTTTATTGACAATAACTTTCCCCGGCCGAATGACACGGCCGTTTAGCTTGTACCCAGCTTGAAATTCTTCAAGCACAATATCATCTTCCTTGTCGGCCTCTGCTCGGCGCATCATTGCCTGGTGCAGTGCGGGATTAAATTTTTCTCCCAGTGATTCTATCCGCTCGACGTTGTTGGATTTCAAGGCCTCAAGCATTTGATCGTAAACGATCCTGATGCCCTCGGCTAAAACGGCAATACTTTCGGCAGTATCGGCGTTTTGCAGTGTATGCTCGAAATTATCAAGTATTGGCAGCAGTGTCTTTATTATTTTTTCCTTTTCGTAAGAGATACTGTCGGCGATCTGCTTTGGCGCTCTCTTCTGGTAATTGGCGTAGTCGGCAGAAACCCGCTGGAGCTGAGCGAAAAGTTCGTCTTTTTCTTTTTGCAGATTTTCCAACTGCTCTTCGAGATTCTCGGCCTTAGCGTCTGGTTTTTTTTTGATTTTTTTTGTATTCTTTTCTTTCATTTATTATTACCAAAATACTTTTTCAACTTTTCAAAAAATTTACTGGATTGCGGCAAAATGGTTTTGTTTTCTGTAGCGGCAAATTCCCTTAACAGTTCCTGTTGTTTGGAGTTTAATTTTTTCGGAGTTTCAATAATGATCTGGACGAGCTGGTCCCCTGTTCGTCTTGTCCTCATGCTTGGCAGGCCCTTGCCGTTTATTCTGAATACGCTGCCGTATTGTGTTCCGGATGGAACCTTGAAGTGTTCGGCCCCGTCGATACTCGGGACATCGATAGTCGCTCCGAGAGCGGCCTGGGAGTAACTTATTGGTACCGTAGCGATGAGATCGTTTCCATCACGCTGTAGAAACTCGTGGGGGGCAATCCTTACGTAACAGTATAGATCGCCCCTTGGCCCGCCGTTCTTGCCGGGCTCGCCTTCGTTGGATACACGAATAGCCTGTCCGTCGTGTACCCCTGGTGGGATCTTGATACTTACTACTCGTTTTTTTGGTTCGGTGCCGGTACCCCTGCATTTTTTGCACGGGGTAGTAATTACCTGGCCCGATCCGCCGCACTGGCGACACGTTGAAATCATCTGGAAGAAACCCCCGCCAGTTGCCACCTGCCCTGACCCTTTACAGGCAGGGCATTTGCCTGGCTTGGTACCCTTGGCGCATCCTGATCCGGAGCATTGTGAGCAAATATCTTTACGCGTAAATTCGATGGTCTTTTCTGTGCCTGTAGAAACTTCATATAGTGACAATCCGACAGAAGTTTCAAGGTCGTAGCCTCGTTTTGGGCCGGTGCGTCGTCTTTGTCCGCCGCCGCCACTGCCGAATATGTCACCAAAGCTGCCAAAACCGAAAAGATCCTCGAAGACACTGCCGATATCCTGCCATTGCATGTGCGAATAATCGCGCATCCCCATACCGCTCAAACCTTCATGGCCGTATTGATCGTAACGCTTGCGTTTTTCGGCGTCGCTTAGAACCTCATAGGCCTCGGCGCACTTTTTGAATTTGTCCTCGGCATCCTTATTGCCCTGGTTCTTATCGGGATGATACTTCATCGCCATACGTCGATACGCACGTTTTATATCGTCAGCGGAAGCATCCTTGCTTATACCCAGAACTTCATAGTAATCGCGTTTGGCCATTAATTAGTATCTCGTATCTTGTATCTCGTATCTCGTGTCTGGTACCAAGTGATCAGAACTCACGAGATACGGTTTTTATCTATCTTATAGCCCCTGGTATAGGCTCTTCGTCTTCGTCCTTGAGGTCGGTTATAAGCACGTTTGTAGTTAACATCAAGCCCGCAACCGAAGCTGCTGTTTCTAATGCTGTTCTTGCGACCTTTGCCGGGTCGATTATTCCTTCCTTGAACATATCGACATATTCACCGGTGTTGGCATTATAGCCGATAGTATCTTTTTTCTCCAGCTTTTCGATAAGTTCTGCGACGATCACATCGCCTGGCTCACTGGAGTTGTCAACTATCTGTTTTGTCGGGGCCTTTAATGCGTTGCAGACTATATCGAAACCGATCTTTTCATCGCCCTTGACTTTTCCCCGAGCCGCCTGTACTTGGGCAATAGCACGCAGGAATATGACACCGCCGCCTGGGATAACACCCTCAGCAGCAGCAGCTTTTGTGGCGTGAAGAGCATCGTCGAGCAGGTCCTTACGCTCTTTCATCTCAACTTCAGTAGCGGCACCAGCTTTGATGACAGCTACCCCGCCTGTTAACTTGGCAAGGCGTTCCTGAAGTTTTTCACGGTCGTAGTCACTTGTACTCTTTTCCATTTGGCTGCGAATCTGGCCGCAACGCGATTCGATGTCTTTCTTCTTGCCCGCACCTTCGATTATCGTGGTGGTTTCCTTACCGATGACAAGTTTCTTGACCTGCCCCAATTGCGAAAGCTCTACAGTTTCCAGCTTGATACCAAGGTCCTCAGTAATGACCTGTCCGCCGGTAAGTGTTGCGATGTCAGCCATCATGGCTTTTCTGCGGTCGCCAAAACCTGGAGCCTTGACCGCACAAACTTTGAGTACACCCTGCAGACGGTTGATGACCAGAGCGGCTAATGCTTCGCCCTCAACATCTTCCGCGATGATCAGCAGTGGCTTTGCTACCTGGGCGGTCTTTTCCAACAGCGGAATAATTTCGCGAATGTTGGATATTTTCTTTTCGTGCAGAAGGATATAAGCATCTTCGAGAACAGCTTCGAGAGTGCCGGCATCGGTCATGAAGTAAGGCGAGATGTAGCCTTTGTCGAACTGCATACCTTCGACAACTTCGAGCTCATTTTCCATGCCTTTACCTTCTTCGACCTCGATAACGCCTTCCTTGCCAACCTTGTCCATAGCGTCAGCGAGAATCTCTCCGACAGACGGGTCGTTATTAGAACTGATGGTCGCAACCTTTGCTATGTCTGAGTGGCCTTTGACATCGACACTGACAGAAGCGATAAACTTAGTAACCACCTCAGCCGCCTTGTTGATACCACGCTGGATAGCTGTAGGATTGACGCCTGAAGTGACGTATTTTAGTCCTTCGGTATAAATAGCTTCAGCTAATACGGTCGAAGTGGTAGTTCCATCTCCGACGAGGTCGGAGGTTTTGCTGGCTACCTGATTGACCATCTTGGCGCCCATATTTTGGAAAGCTTCGGGCAGTTCGATCTCTTTACTTACCGAAACACCATCCTTGGTTACCTTTGGGCTGCCCCAGCTTTTTTGGAGAATAACATTTCTGCCTGTCGGGCCAAGTGTAACTTTAACCGCGGCGGCGAGCTGTGAAAGGCCGTCTTTAAGCTGGCCTCGAGCGTTATCATCAAACATTAATTGTTTTGCCATTTTTCATTACCTCGTTTAATTTGGGTATTATTATTTGTAAACGAAAACCTACTTTTCAACTATTCCGAGAATATCACTTTCACGGATGATTATAAGCTTTTTACCGTCGACTTCGACGTCGTTGCCGGCGTATTTAGAATAAAGCACCTTATCGTTTTTCTTGACGCTCATCTTGCTTAGCTGACCGTTATCAAGCTGTTTGCCAGGCCCTGCTGCTATGATCTTACCGATCTGAGGTTTTTCCTTGGCCGCTTCCGGTAAAAATATCCCACCCGCGGTTTTTTCTTCGGCTTCTAACTGCTCCAATACTACTCTATCATCTAAAGGTCTAAGTTTCATAACGAACTCCTTTTGTATTCAATATTGTTATCTTACATCATTCCGGGCATGCCACCCATTCCAGGCATTCCACCCATGCCACCCATGCCGCCCATGCCACCCATTCCGCCGCCTGGCATACCGCCAGGCATTCCGCCTGGCATGGCAGGTTCATCTGAAGGCTTTTCGGTAACAAGGCAGTCGGTCGTCAAAAGCAGGCCGGCTATACTAACCGAATTCTGCAGAGCGATACGAGTTACCTTAACAGGGTCGATAACACCTGCTCCGATCAGGTCCTCATATTTGTCGGTATTGGCGTTGTATCCGAATCCGCCTTTACCTTGGGCGACTTTATTAACTACCAGGTTGCCGGTAGCTCCCGCGTTGTCCGCAATAAAGTAGCAGGGCTTTGAAAGCGATTCAGCAACGATCTCGGCACCGGTTCGCTCATCGCCTTTGAGTTTTAATTCTTTAACCACATCGATGCATCGAATAAGTGCGACACCGCCGCCCGATACGATACCTTCTTCGATCGCTGCCCTGGTCGCGTGCAATGCGTCTTCGATGCGAGCTTTTTTCTCTTTCATCTCAGCTTCACTTGCCGCACCTACATTGACCTGCGCGACACCGCCGGTAAGTTTTGCTAAACGCTCCTGGAGCTTTTCACTGTCATAGTCACTCGTCGAAGCTTCGATCTCAGCTTGTATCTGTTTGATCCTGCCGCTAATACCAGCTGCGCTGCCTGCGCCTTCGACGATAATAGTATTATCATTGTCGAGAGTGATCTTCTTGGCCTGGCCTAACTGGGAGACATTGACATTGTCAAGCTCGATGCCGAGGTCCTTGAAGATGGCTTCGGCGCCGGTTAATACCGCGATATCTTCGAGCATTGCCTTGCGACGATCGCCATAACCGGGAGCCTTTACCGCAGCGATCTGCAGGACGCCTTTGAGCTTATTAACGACCAGCGTTGCGAGCGCTTCACTTTCAACGTCTTCTGCGATAATAAGTAAAGGCCTCTTACCCTTTGCGATTTTTTCAAGCAGTGGAACGATCTTGGCTACAGAGCTGATCTTATCTTCGTAAACCAGAATGTATGGTTTTTCCAAAACGCAGGTCATACTATCTTGATCGGTAACGAAATGAGGTGAGAGGTACCCGCGATCAAACTGCATACCTTCGACAAAATCAACCGTGGTATCAAGGCTCTGGCCCTCTTCGACAGTAATGACGCCGTCTTTGCCAACCCTCTGAAAAGCGTCAGCCATAATTTTGCCGATCTCGATATCGTTATTGGCAGATACCGAAGCGATATTGATTATGTCGTCTTTCTTTGTGATGTCGATGGGCTTTGCCAGCGATTTGAGTTTCTCGGTAACGGCTTTGGCGGCGGCTTTCATTCCGCGATTCAACGCCATTGCGTCTGCACCAGCTGCGAGATTACGATGTGCCTCTTTGAACATTGCCTCGGTAAGTACCGTTGCGGTGGTCGTTCCGTCGCCTGCGATCTTGGAAGTCTTGCTTGCGGCCTCTTTGACCAGCTTTGCTCCGAGGTTTTCGTTCTTGTCGAGAAGC
Source organism: Planctomycetota bacterium (assembly GCA_042569785.1). GTDB lineage: Bacteria > Planctomycetota > Phycisphaerae > Sedimentisphaerales > Anaerobacaceae > JBHPGW01. Next base: position 46,274 of record JBHPGW010000002.1, read on the forward strand.
TCGATCTCCTCAGCTACCGTTACACCATCCTTGGTTACGGTTGGTCCGCCCCAGCTTTTGTCGATGATCGCATTACGCCCTCTGGGCCCAAGTGTCGATTTGACCGCGGCGGCAAGTTTCTCCACGCCGGCCAAAAGAGCAGCCCTTGCATTCGATTCAAATTCCAATTCTTTAACTGCCATAATCTATTAACTCCTTATTAAATAAAGATACATTTGCATATTTTCCGCTTAGACCTTACTTACAGCAAAATATATACCAAATCAAGCCCCGTTCGACGGTATTTTGGTGTAATATGCATAAACGCTGATAACAGAACAGGTTATATAATTGAAAAAACACTGATTTACAGCTTTTGCCACTGTAGCCGACTCAGAAAATTGCCATTTTTGGCAAATCTATTCTCTCAGCACGCCAAGTTGACAGGCTTTGGCCCATTCCAGCAGTGAGATTATACCTTATATCGGGCGAAAAAAAGGGGCAGATGCGATAATATTCTAAAACCAGCAACAAAGATGAGGCGTATATATAACAGTGGCAGGGATGAGAGAAAGGAGGAAATAATGAGGAGTATACATTTAAAAGAACGGGTTTCTCATATGCATATGCCTCGTATGCACGGCATGAGCATGGGGCTTAGCCACATGTATCATGATAGGCGATTCTGGCCGGTAGTGGCAATTGCTGTTCTGACAGCGTTGTTCGTATTGCTCGTTATTATGGGCATTATGGGTCAGGGCGAGCCTACCGAAATTCGCACCGATATTTATTGGCCGTATCGCTTCTGAAACAGGTAGAGGTGAGCTTTTATTTTATGCCGAGGTCGGTTTTGGTAAGGAGGGCCTCGAAAGTGAACCCGGCTTGGGTGATGTTTTCTTCGGCACCTTGCTTGCGGTCTATTACGCAGACGATTTTTTTAACTGTGGCCCCGATATCGGTGACGATTTTGGCGGCTTCGGCGACCTGTCCGCCGGTAGTGGCGATGTCTTCTACGATCAGCACGACGTCGTCGGCTTTGAGAACGCCTTCAACCATTTTGCCGGTGCCGTAACCTTTTTTGCTGTTACGGATGATGACCCAGTTCTTTCCGGTTTCCATAGCGGTCGCAGCAGCTAAAGCTACACCGCCAAGTTCTGCGCCGGCTATGAGCGTGACATCTTCGGTGACGTGTTTGCTAAACTCCTTACCGAGAGCCTTGAGTATATCCGGGCAGGTCTCGAAGAGATATTTGTCGAGATAATACTTGCTCTTTTTACCGCTGCGAAGGGTAAAATCGCCTTCCAGGTAACTGGTTTCCTTTATGCGTTTGATCAGTTCTTCTCGTGTCATTTTCGTCCTTGTTTATTATACGTTCAATTCTACTTTTCTATTTAGCTGCTTGCGGTATTTCCTGCGGATCGGCGTGACTACCTCTTTTATAAACTCATCTACCTGCTCAGGTGCTCTGCCGACATAGCTCTTAGGATTCAGAACCTTTCTAAAATCAAGTTTACTAAAAGCATCATCTGCTTTTAACCTCGCGATCAAGTCGTTATGCTTACCAAGCTGCTTAACCTGCGCAGCCGCATCGTGCGAATGAACGCGAATACTCTCATGCAACTTCTGCCTGTCACCGCCTGCCTTGACCGCTGCCATCAATATATTCTCGGTCGCCATAAAAGGCAGCTCCGAATTAACCCGCCCCGCTATCACCTTCGGATAAACCACAAGCCCATCAAGAACATTGGTAAGAATTTCCAGAATACCATCGACCGCCAGAAATGCTTCGGGGATCACTATCCTCTTATTAGCCGAATCGTCGAGCGTCCTTTCGAGCCACTGCTCGCTTGCGGTCATCTGCGGACTCGACGCCAGGCTCAGGACAAATCGACTAAGAGCCGTCGCCCGCTCACATCGCATGGGATTTCGCTTATACGCCATGGCCGAAGATCCGATCTGAGATTTTTCAAAAGGCTCCTCGATCTCTTTAAGATTCGCCAGCAAACGAACATCGTTACAAAGTTTGTGAGCCGACTGGGCGATCGAAGCCAGTGCGTTTACTGCCAAAGCATCGATCTTGCGCTGATAGGTCTGCCCCGTCACCGCACAAATATCCTTAAACCCGAACGCCTTAGCTAACGCACTGTCGAGCCTCTTAACCTTACTGTGATTGCCATCGAAAAGCGCCAAAAAAGATGCCTGCGTCCCGGTAGTGCCCTTAACACCTCTAAAGACCAGCGTATCAAGCCGATGCTCGATCTCGGCCAGGTCCATCGCGAATTCATAACACCAAAGCGTAGCGCGCTTACCAACAGTAGTCAACTGGGCCGGCTGATAATGCGTAAAGCCAAGCGTCGCCAGACTGCGATGCTTCTTAGCAAACTTACCCAGCAGATTTATAACCTCCGCCAACTTAGCCGCAACCATCTTCAAGCCGTTACGAAGGATTATCAAGTCGGCATTGTCACCGACAAAACAACTCGTTGCACCAAGATGGATAATCGCCGCCGCTTTGGGAGCTGCTTCACCAAAGGTATGGACATGAGCCATAACATCATGACGGAATTTCTTTTCGTATTTAGCTGCCTTGTTGAAATCGATATCATCGAGATGCCTGGCCATTTCGTTTAGCTGGGTCTGCTTAATATCGAGTCCGAGTTTCTTTTCCGAACGTGCAAGTTCCAGCCAAAGCCTGCGCCACGTACTGAACTTTTTTTGAGGCCCGAAAAGCTGCGACATTTCCACAGAAGCATTTCTTTCCACCAGCGGACTTACATAAACCTCTTTGTTATTTGCCATAATCAGTTCTTAACCTTTCAATCTTTCCTGTCTTTGAATTAACAACTGCTCTATCTGTTCAATATCTTCGTCAGCCAGGTTCCAGTTTGCGGCCTGGGCGGTCTCGATTATCTGTTCGGGCTTTCTGGCTCCGACTATCGCGGCTGTAACCTCACTGCGACGCAGCACCCAACTGATCGCCAACTGAGCTAATGTTTTGCCGTTACGCTCGGCGATTGGCCGCAACTGCTCAACAAATTCCAATGAAGCACTGAATAGAGGCTCGTGAAAATCGTCACTTATCCTGCGATGGTCATCAGAAGCCAATTCCGCAAACCGCTCATGACTGAATTTGCCGGTCAAAAGCCCTCTTTCCATCGGACTATAGATCACGGTACCAATTTCATTTTCCGAGCAATAGCCAAGGATCTCATCTTCAATCTCGCGGTGTATCATATTATAGTGAGGCTGAAGTGACGCTGCGGGGGCGATTTTCTGGATTCGTTTGATCTGCTCAACGCTGAAATTCGAGACACCGATATACCTGATCTTACCTTCTTCGACGAGCTTGGCCATCATCTCCCATGCCTGCTCGACATCCTCATCCGGCTCAGGCCAGTGTATCTGGTACAGGTCGATCGTTTCAATGCCGAGCCTTTTCAGACTCGCGTGACATTCATCGCGGATACTTTCAGCCTTAAGACAATTGATCTTTTCCTTATTATCGTTCCACAGCAGAGAGCACTTTGTCGCGACGATCGGCTTTTGCCCGGTTTGTTTCAGAGCACGCCCGACAACCGTCTCCGAATGCCCACAACCGTAGATCGCCGCCGTATCGATCCAGTTGATGCCCTGATCGAGAGCCGTAAGAATAGCCTTTATAGAATCAGTGTCATCCTGAGGCCCCCACCCAAACTGCCAGGGCCCGCCTATCGCCCAGGTACCCAGCCCAACAGTAGTCAACTCCAAATCGCTAAAACCCAATTTTCTCGTTTGCATAATATCACCAAATAAAACAGGTCATCCCAACTTGTCGGGATTCAACAATTTTGATTTTTAATTTTTAACTTTTGCATTTTTTTTAATTACCAGCCGCCAGGCTGCAATACATCACTTACCTCTTCGTTCCACCAGTTAGGGTCCCGGAAATATTGTTTGGTCATCATAGCTGCATTTACCCCATCTGCCACAGCCGTTGCCAACTGCATAGCCGCTCCTATCCTGCAATCGCCCGCGACAAAGACGCCGGGAACCGAGGTCCTAAGATAGGCACAATCGCATTTGATAAAACCATGTTCTGTAAGCTCGACAAAACCTTTCAAAAAATCAGTATTCGGAACCATGCCGATAAATATAAAAATACCGTCACAGGCGAAGTCTTCTTCCTGGCCGGTTTTTACGTTTTTAAGTTTCACCGATTCGACCTTGCCGGCACCCTGGATAGCGGTGGCGACAGTATCGTACTTTATGACCAGATTTGAATTCGGCTCTTGTGTTTTTTGCACCAGTTCTTCTGCTAACACCTTTGTCGCCCTGAACTGGTCCCTGCGATGTATTATTGTCACTTTGTCAACGAATTTAGCCAGGTGCAAAGTTTCTTCGATAGCGGTATTACCTCCGCCGACAGCAACGACCTGTTTACCTTTAAAGAAAGGCGCGTCACATGTTCCGCAGTAACTAACACCTGCGCCCGCGTTACGAAATTCGTCTTCGCCTGCAACTCCGAGTTTACGATAGCTGCTGCCCGGCGTCAGGATTACCGCCCTTGCCGTATATTTATCCTTATCACAGACAACTTCGATATTGCCGTCTGCTAACTTGGCGATAGACGTCACTTCAGAGCCTGTCTTTATTTCAGCTCCGAAGCCTGTTGCCTGTTCCTGCATCCGCATAATAAGACCAGCCCCATCTATCATTTCGATACCGGGATAATTTTCTATTCGGTCGGTATTGATGATCTGTCCACCCGGGAAGAACTTTTCCAGAACTAAAGTGTTCATCCTGTCACGGGCCGTATAAAGTGCCGCCCCGAGACCCGCCGGGCCCGCCCCGATAATAATGCAGTCGTAAAGTTTACCTGCTCCAGTCATAACAAAATCCCTTTATATTGACTTAATTCCATTTCACAATACAGATTATAAGACCATAATAATTGCTCTGAATTCTTTTTGCAACTACTGACTTGGATTTATGCTCGATTTACCCAAATATTTGTACAAATTACGCGATTTATTCTCTGTCGTGATTTTGCTTAGCGTGAATCTATTGTTATATTTTTAGTAGATAAGAGACGATAAGAAACAACGCGTCCAGATAAGGTTAAACAGACTCTTGCCGCCGGTTCAAGATAAGAACCAGCAGTTTGAAGGGGGGTATTGTGAGTGAGTTGAAGATTTTAAATGGTGCCGAGCCGAGGAAGATTTTAGAAGTAGTAACTGCCGAAAAAGCTTCCGTTGTCATGAGCTATATGTCAAAGGACAAGTGGCATAGCGCAAAAGTCGCTTTGCTAAAGGTCGGGGTGAACAGTTTCTCTATCGCTCTTATCAGTGACAATAAAAACTGCCCTATAAATATCAATATAGGCCAGCAAGTCGGGATTTCCATAAAACATGGATATGGAAAATACATTCTTGACACTAAGATCATCGACCTGCAGCCACCTGTCGACAACAACAGCGGCGGTACGCTGGTCCTTGGGCTTCCCAGTCAATTGGAAATAGTTCAGAGAAGACAGTATTTTCGTGTACAGATCCCGGAAAACCACCGTGTAAATGTACTTCTTTGGCCTCGCAAAGCCAAAGATACTAACAAGCCTGATACAAAATATAATCACAGTCAAGGCCGACTTATTGATATCTCGGCCGGAGGACTCCAGGTCGCGATTGATTTCGTTGAAAAGTCACATTTCAGAGAAGGACAGTTTCTTGGACTAAGCTTCATACCGGTTCCTGACGAAGCACCGCTGCAATTCGGTGCGCAGATAAGGAATATTTTTCCAACTGCCGACGAACGTGACATCTGTGTCGGCCTGCAGATAGTAGGACTCGAAGCAACCGAACATGGAAGGCAAACATTGGCACGGTTATGTAAAGTTGTTGAGCAACTTCATCAACTCAGCATAGCGAACACTAAAGACCAAGGCTAAACCAAATCCATGGTGTCTTGGCAGATCAGATATCGTCATCGTCTGCTTTGATAGGTTCAGCCTTTGGATTTCGCCCGGAAGAAAGCCTTTTTAAAAAGGCACTCATCGCGAATCCACAGAAACCAAGCACCAAAGCCACCTGCCTGAACCAGATAATGAGTCCAAGAACAAACAAGCACGTCATAAGATAAGCCAATGGCTTTTTACCTTTCATGTACTGATTTAATACATGGGGATATCTGATCCTGCTGACCATTAGAACACCAAGTCCGAATACTATAAAAGGCAGAGCGTAGATGATCGTGTAATCACAAATGTCATATGCCTTAGCACTGTGTTCAGCTATTTCGGGCAATGTTTCCTGCTGGAATATTACCAGGCTCGCCACAACGCCGGCAGCAGCGGGAGTGGGCAAACCGATAAAACTCATATGGGATGATTCGTCCTCTTCGTTTTCGACGTTGAATCTAGCCAGCCTGATCGCCGCACAACTGATATACGCCGCAGCTGAAAGCCAGATAAAACGCTGAAGAAAGCTATCGACGATCGCTATTGAAGGCATCAGGTCTGCTAATCTGTACTCGAGTATCTTGAGCATTATAAAGGCCGGCGCAACTCCAAAGCTTATTATGTCACAAAGACTGTCGAGCTGGCCGCCAAAACTTGAAGTGCTCTGACTCATACGCGCCACTCTGCCGTCGAGCATGTCCGCGATCATCGCCAGCAAGATCATATAACCTGCCAATGCGAACTGAGAAAGCGACCCCGATTCCGAGGCGGTTGCCTTGCTCGCAAAAACAATAGCCGCGAATCCGCACAAGCCGTTAAGGATCGTTATCAACGACGGCAGAACCGTTATCGATTTCAATCGCTGCTTGCGCATTCGGTGAAGCAAACTGTTCTTAGTTGACTCTGCTTTGACTCTTTGCATTTATCTTGTCTCGTATTTTACTAACGCGGTAATTCCTGCTTTAACCTTATCGCCGATCTTCACAAGTGCCTTTGTATTCTCACCGGCAGACAGATATAGTTCGGTCCTGGAGCCGAATTTTATCATCCCGAACTTCTGACCCGCCGCCAAATGCTCGCCCGTATCGGTTCTGCAAACTATCCGCCTGGCGATCGCTCCACTTATCTGCCTTACCAGCAGCTTATCTTTCGGATGATCGAGCCGAACCATCCCGATATCGTTTGATTCGTTCACTTTTCCCGCCATGGGGTTCATCGCGTTTAGATATTTACCTTTTTTGTACGAAATTTTTTCAACTTTCGCGTTACAAGGAGATCGGTTGATATGAACATTAAAGACGCTCAGGAATATACCAATCCGCAAAGCACGCCCGCCAATAAAATCATTCTCGACCAATTCAATATCGGCAACCCTGCCGTCAGCAGGAGACAGCAGCAGATCTTCGCGATGCTGGATTGTCCGCCGAGGATCACGAAAAAAAGAAAACGCCCACAACAACGTTACCACAAGGATAACTTCAATAGCGATAACACTCCAGCCCGGCAGAAAACCCGAACCAAAAACCGAAAAACCACCTATCAGCAAAACCAAAACCAAAGGCAGCAAAACAACCTGCGGAAGACCGTACTTAGTCAAAGGTATTCTCATAACCCAAATGATAAGCCCCACCACCAAAAAAATCAAGAATTAACCCCTAAACGCAAACGCCTCTTGCCCAAACAGTTTTTTTGTTAGCCCCCTGCACTGCAGGGGGTTTTTGCAACAAAAAAGTGGCCGAACCAAAACATGGCTCGACCACAGGGAGGAGGATAACGGTTTTTTCTCTTCTCTATACTATTAGACGTACAAACAGCCCAAAATGTTTCACTTTTTCTCAATTTTTTCCAAAAAAACCAAAAAAAAAGGCCGATTCGCAAAAACCGGCCTATTTCCAAGCTTTCGAGCATACGCAACACGACAGATCAGTTAAGAAATTAAAATCTATTTTTCTTCAGAACTTGCTGGAAGAACTCCCATATCATGAAAACGCTTCTTCATGTTAGTGTCCTTTCTTACATTATTAGCAAAATCTTCTGGTGTGGCAAAAAGTTTTCTGGCTTCTACATTTGGCAAATTATTAATGGCTTCCTGTAAGTTTTTATCTGTAACAAACTTTGTGTCCACAGTACAACCTTTATAGTCACTGAGGTTTTTTTGAAAGATACACCCATCGCAAAAAGTGCTCAATGTAAAATCTTTATATCCAAGACTATAGTATGTACTGTCATCCGTCAATTTGCCAAATAGTGACCCTTTAACATCAAAACCAACTCGCTTATTCTTAAACTCCTTCATTACTTCACCTATGATGCCGTTGACAGGAGCGGCAAGTTTGCTTACATCTTCTCTCGTCATCCATGGAGAATACAAAAAAATATTAAATACTTTATTAGGAATCTTGCTATGGACGACATTTCCCATCCTGTTTTTTATGGACCCCATAAGCTTCTTTTTCTTGAAGTCATAACGCGGTTGATTATAATGAGTAAATGCATGATGGGAGCCTGAATATATCAAAGCTTTCTGGTCCTTATCAACAAATTCTTTAAATATTACTTTAGCCATGTATTCATCGGGGTCTCCTTTATGAAACACTTTCTTGCGCACTTCAACAGACGTATTTGGCCCCAACAAACTCCAATTCGCCCTGTAGCCTAAGTTGACTACTCTAAATTTTGGAGCATCTTTTGGCAACGATTTGTTTAGTTCCCATGCCTTTCTATATATATCGATATATTCTGTCATGCCCCAGTAAGTGGCAAACTTAAACATTAACCAGCGAGCCATATTTTCATCGTACTTTTGTGCTGTGACAAGCAAATCCACCTTATCTTGATATTCATAGCCCCCAAATTCGATACCAAGATTGTAAATACCTGCCTCATACAGACGAGGAATAAGATTGTGGACTAATTCAACATCGTGCTTTATGCGGTGCATTTCTCCAAGAAATATAATGTCGTATTTTGAAAACTTCTCCACTACATAGTCTTCCGGCGATTTCCAGTTGCCTCTAAGGTATTTAGATAACTGCTGCTTGTCTTGTTGTGAAATTTTTTCAACTCCTGAAAATGCACTGGAACAAGCTGCTGACAAAATCAAAATCACAATTCCTGCCAAAATCAATTTATATTTTACTGTATTTTTTCTCATTTCTTTTTTATCATTATTCATTGGTTTTTCCTTTGCATGATAAGCCTACTAAATCCCACCAATAATTTCCCAGCGGCCAGGCCGACCATCTACCTGTCGAACAAATGGACCGTTGGGCTTAAACGAAGTAACTTTACCTTCCTGCCTGATTTCAACTTCACAAGGCACACGAAGACTCTTTGTTTTAGAATGATCGGTTGGCTCCCCTATGGAAACGATCCGAATAAAATCAATTTTGCCATAGAATTCTTCTATTTTTTCAGTGGACAAACCACTAAGCAATCTGCCTGCTTTTTCATAATCTTTGGCAATTAGAGCCTCGAAAAACTGGCGAACTATCTTGACAGCAATTTGCTTATCCGTAAGATCGCCTTGAGACAAACCAACTGTCTGATGAGTTGTCATGTCGATTCGTGAAACATCATCTGGAACCTCATCATCCAGAAAAAACATTTCAGGGGCAATACGCTGGTTGTAATCGAAAAATTCCATTACACCTGTTTGTTTATAATCACCATTTTTTAAATGGTAGACTTCGATAGCCGTAACCAGTTTAGTAGCTTGGTCGACAAATAGCACCTCACGTTTGTTAGGAGTACTGCTTTGAGGCAGATATGTTACAGTAACAACGATTGGCTCGGATTTATCCTTAGGCTCATCAATGTCCATTTTTACTTTTCTTTCTCTTTGTTGGAGTTGAAAGCGTTCGACAATACCTTTGGGGTCATGCGATTCCAAAAATTCCAGCAGTTTAGCAACTTCATCTTTTTCCCAGATAGTCGCTAATATGTTTTTCCTTTTAACCCAAATTTGTGCTTTGCCTTGTTGCCAGGCTATTACTTTAGGACCATCATCAGGCGACGCCCATTCAGGTAAATACAACCGCACACTTTCTATTTGTCCTAATTCATCACATTCGAGCCAACATTCCTTTGGCTCATCTACACCTTCATCAAAAGATATCATATGCAACCAACGTACACTATGGCAGGCTTCTATTGTCTGCTCGAATGCATAAGCGGTAGGCATCGTTTTATCGAACATAGTCACTGAAAATACTACCGCTATTATTATTACCGCTGCTGCCGCTAATTTTGTTATTCTACTTTTCATGATTATTCTCCAAACCTTTAATTGTTTATTAACTTTTCTTAACTTATGGCCCTGTTCTCGAAGAATTTGGTTCATAACCTTATTTTCAAGTTTACTTTGACCCCAGGCTTCACTATTAGAAACCAGTTGGTCCTGTAACTGTGTTAACTCTGCAAATTCCAAGCGGCATGATGGACAATCCTGCAGATGTAACTCAACTGCCTGCTTTTGAGACTCACTTAGAAGCCCTTCAGCATAACCGACCAAAAGTTCTTGATATTCTGTACAATTCATTTGCGCACCTCATCATTTCTTTGATGCTTTTGTTGATTCATGGATTTACGTAACATGCTATATGCCCGCGAAAGTGTTTTTGTAACCGTACCCACCGGCATACCAAGTTTTTCCGCAACCTCGCTGCAGGATGAACAGCTGTAATAACGCAACAAAATCACTTCCCTATAGGGCCCAGACAGCTCCGCGATCGCCTTTTCAAGACCATAACCTTTTGAGAACTCAGGGGCAGGTCCAAACTCTGATACCGAATGCACAACCTCTCGTCGGCGACGACGTTCCTGGCTTTTTTGCTCTTCCTTTACTACTCGCTTAGCAACGCCAAGCAGCCACGAAAAGAACGAGTCCGGCTTTTTCAGCTTCTCCAAAGCAAAATAAGCTCGAACAAATGCTTCTTGCGCGATCTCCTCGGCATGCTCCTTATTGCCTAACTGTCCAACCAAATGAGCCAACAGAGCCGGCTGATAAGATTCCACAAGATGCCGAAAATCATCAGAATGCCCATTTAAAGAACGCTCAATATAATATCTATCAGTTTGATTCATCATAACATCCCAAAAAACCGTTAAACCACTGAGTTCTCACTATATAGTGGACAACGCAAGGGTTTTGCGACACAAAAAATAAAAAAAAAGGCCGATTCGCAAAAATCGGCCTAAAACAATCCATTTAACCAAGCGGTCAAATACCTCTAAACCCACTGATAATCTGCCAGCGGTCCGGCTGACCGTGGACCCGCCTTATCGCAACACAACTCGGCTTCCATATGCTTATTTTTCCGTTTTCTTCTATTTGAACTTCACAATTGACATGGACTCCTGTGCAGTAGTGATCATCTCCGCATCGTCCCGATTTACCACATCGCACGGGCTCATCAATAGAGATGACCTTAATAAACCTGATCTGGCCATAGGCTTTTTCCATTCTTTCAGCTGGAACACCGCCCCACATTTTACCTGCCTTGGCATAGTCCTGATCGATCAATGCCTGAAGAAAATAACGGATCAACTCAACACCAACCTGTTCATCAGTGAGCTGTCCCTGAACCAGACCAATATCATCAGCTGTCTGGTCGACTCGCATTGCGTCTGCTGGAATTTCATCTTCAAGCACAAACATTTCAGCGGCTATAGCTTGATTGTAATCGTAATATTCTAATATTTGAGCACAATGATCCTGGCCTTCTCTTTGTTCGTAAAACTCAATCGATGTTACAAGTTTGGTCGCCTGGTCAACAAACAAAACAAGTTTAGTGATCTCATTTTCAGAGCCTTTCCACATATTCATTAACTTTTTCATTCCACGTTCGGTATCTGTCATTTCCGTTTCTTCTGTGGTATCTTCAGAAAAAACAGCTGTTACAATAATTGGACTGGCCTTATCTTTAGGCTGATCGATATCCAGTTCTACCTTACCCTGAGACTCCAAAAGCTGTAAGCCTGTAAGGGTTGTTTTAGGGTCAAACTGTTCGGTAGACTTAAAGACCATCTTGGCAATCTCGTTGTCTTTTGAAACGAAGTAGAAGTTTTTCTTTTTTAGCAATATCTCAGCTTGGTTATCTTTCCAGACGATAACTTTGTCTCCGTCATTGCCCCAGGGATCGGTCCATGCAGGCATCTGTATGCGAAAATATCTGCCGGCTCCTGTTGTATCAAATTCGATCCAGGCTTGCATTGGCTCTTCATGAGGCGGCCAGAAACTTTTAGTATGTATCTGGCGAACACTATGGCTGGCTTGGATGGTTTGCTCGATGGCGTAAGCTGTGGGGATAGTTTTATCGAACATTGTTACTGAAAGTACTACTGCTATTATTATTACCGCTGCGGCGGCTAATTTTGTGAAACGGTTCATGATTAATCTCCTTATGAGAAGTTTGTTTTTTATTTCTCTTTTTCTCTCGGCACGGCTGCTCGGCAGTGTCTCGATTCGGCTCATCAGATCTTCGACAAACCGCTCATCATCGCCGATCGCCTGGCTGAGCTTTTCCAGATTCTGTTCAATATTTTCTCTGGTCATTTTACCGACCTTTCCAATATTTTTCGCAGCCTTTTATGCACCCGCGAAAGCTGCTTTGTCACTGTACCGGTACTTCTACCAACTATTTCTGCAACTTCACTAACTCTATGGCCCGTGAAATAACGAAGCGTTACCAACTGTTTTTCAGACTCAGATAACTTCTCTACCGCTGCCAGTAAGCTCTGCATATCGTCATCAAGCCTGCCATTAGGTTTCTCGATTTTTTCAGCTATAGCCGTCTTCAGAAGTGTTTCTCTGGATTCCTTTCCCGCCCGATCAAGTGCGCACCTGCGGGTGATCTTCATCAGCCACGGCCCGAATACTTTGCGGTTTTTCAAAGTCGAGAGCTTTTCAAAAGCGATCACAAACCCGTCCTGAGCCGCATCACTGGCCAGATGATGCTCGCCAAGCACACCGAGCGCAACAGCCCTTGCTCCGCGTTCGTAACGCTTGACAAGCATCGCGAACGCATCTTTTTCGCCGTTCAATACAGCTTCTACCAACTCAACATCTGTCCGCACCTGATTCGGGCCTCCATACAGAAACGCTTCTGCTATTATAGAGTAAATAATTGACGAAAATGCGACAAGAAAATTAAAAAGTGAGATGGATGAGAAAAAACGTGACAGAAAAAAAGGTTAATTGGCGAAAAGGCTTATTCATTTAAAACCTCTCACCAATTAACCAATTTATGAATTATTTATTCGGCACTGGTGCTTTAGTAGTCCCAGTCGAAATCTTTTTCTGATGTATCGCTCCTTCTCTGACCGCTATCCCGGTAATGCCTGAATTCTCGTTGTTTTCGTGTTTTGCCATGTCGAAAGTCTTCGTCCCATCGGTGTCCATCCCTGCGACTACGTTGATCTGATTCGCATCTTTGATAATGGTCGAAACCTCTACGACTCCTGCGTCCACCCTGGCGACGGCGACCTTGCCCGAAGTTTTTCCTCGAATGGGATCGGTATTGAGGCCTGTCCATTTCCCAGCACTGTGACTTTGCATCCTGACGATGGCGACCTGCTTTGCGTTGTTTACGAGTAGCTCTATTTCCTCTTGACTCTTGCTGTTCTTTGCGGAACTGACGCATCCCTTTCAAGAGTCGGCCCATTTTTTCTCCATCATTTTGCTCGTAAGCTTCCGTCATTTCGGCAAGCCACTTGTCAATGGAACGTCCTTTGTGAAGGCCCCTTTTTCGCTGACCATCTTTGCGCATTTGCTGTTGCCCTTCACCCTGATACGGTTTAGCACGATGTCCGCGAGCCATTAACTCTCCAGCACCACCGACCAGGATTAAAGCGGCTACAATAAGTGTTAGTTTCTTCAACATTTTTTGCTCCTTTCAAATTAGGGTTTTTATTATTAGTTTTTTGTTCTCTGACTATATAGACGAACTCAGGAGCTGTTTTATTGCACGCTTATAGAAAAAAACCAAAAAAACACCCCCAAACAAAGCCCAGAGCGCAAGCGACGGGATATTTCACCCACCCAGCAACCCGAAATTTTGCTTTTCAGTCAAGACAACCCACGCCCGCCAGTCCTTTTTACTGATCAGTATCGGCTCAATGGGGTAAACGTCTTTGAGCCAGACAAAAACCGCAAACCGCGAATCAGCCTTGCTCAGCCAGTAATCATCACCACCGAGAACCAGGTGATTGTATTCCTCTTTAAGGCCAACCACCTTTGCCGGCGTCAGGTTACTGAAACTTTTAACATCAGCCACCGTCCCAACCGCGCAGACTGCACCGGAACTGACCTTGAAAAAGATTTTGTCACCTACACCGATACCCCCGAAAGGTTCACGTCTTGTCCTGGTCAGCCGAGACTCGACTACTTTGCTGCCGTCAAGGATCGCGTTTAGATAAGGCTGCTTCAAAATCGCAAGATGATAGTTAGACATAACACAAACCATACAGAAAACGCCCCAAAACATCAAGGATTATTCATCGCAAGTGGGATATGTTTGTTGGCTTTGCTGGGGCACAAGAAAAAAATGGATTGCTCATTTGGATAGAGGCGTTTAGAATGGGCCTTAAATCTTGAGCAAAGGAAAAACTGATTATGAACGAAAACCATACAACTAAAGGTGCGGCTTTGATAATCTCTTCGAGCCTGATCTATTGCCTGATGGGAGCTATGGTCAAATACGCCTCGCATATCGACTCTTACACTGTAACACTTTTTCGTTTTGTGATCGGACTGGCGATCTTAGGCTCAGCGGCGATGTCCGGCAGGATAAAGCTTAACTTTGTACACAACTGGTTATTGTTTTTTCGCGGCCTGATAGGATGTACAGCGGTATTTATCTTTTTTCTCTCTATAGCAAAAATCGGGCTTGGCAAGGCAACGGTTATCGGCTATATGTTCCCGATCTTTGCAACCATCTTAAGTGCTATATTTCTAAGAGAAAAAATAACCCTAAAGATCGCTGTCGCCGTCTTAACCGCTTTTCTCGGCATCTACCTTCTAACAGCCGGCGACAACGCCGGGCATTCTTTCTTCAAAGATTTCGGTAAATACGAAGCTCTGGCAATACTCGGTGCCTTTCTCGGCGGAACCGCCATCGTAATTATAAGAAAGCTGCACAGTACAGATTCTGCTTATGCGATCTTCTTCGCTCAATGCACTATAGGCATTTGGCTGATGATCATGCCGGCTAACATGGCTTCTACAAAGATAGGATTTTCCGGCGTAATACTGCTGCTATGTATAGGCCTGACCGCCGCGATAGGCCAACTGATGATGACACAGGGCTACAAATACCTCAACGTCGCCACAGGCTCATTACTTGGAATGCTGACACCTGCGATAAACTTCATCATCGGCCTGACGATCTTCAAAGAAGCAACAACACCAACCTCGATCATAGGAGCTATAATAGTGGTCGCATCCTGCACAATAGTACTGTCTGCCAAAAACAAATCTTAAATCTATATAATAGTTGTAAATTAATCACAGATCTTCTATTTTATTAGATAATAGTGGTTAGTCTGGAGACGCCTAATGAGAGTAATATGGTTTTGTGCTGCGGGACACTCTTTTTTTGTAGGTATAGGCCTGATTATTGTCGCTACACTTCTGTCAGCTATTTCTAAAAAACTGTACTACAAACTTACAATATACTCTCTAACAATTATTGGGGGCTTATTTATATTCTTATCTGCTACCCCGTTGCCATTGTGGTTTTATATTATCTTGGCAACTTCTGTTTTTGTTTGTTTTTTATTTTCTGTTTTGAGTAAATCTTTGGGTCTAAAATTATCAATGTTAATACCTATCACAGCTTTGTCCTTGTCAATAGTTGCTTTGCTGATAGAACTGCCATATTATCTTAAGCCATCTTTTGCAAAAAACAAATTTGAAAGACTATATATAATTGGCGACTCAGTAAGTGCCGGAATCGGAAACAAGCAAGAAAAAACCTGGCCTAAAATACTGCGTACAGAATATAATGTTGATATAGTTAATTTATCGGAATCAGGAGCTACCGTTGCTACGGCAATTCATCAGGCTGCTCAGATAACCTCTGAAAACGCTATTGTTCTGCTTGAAATAGGAGGCAATGATTTGTTTGTGCCTAAGCACTATTTTCAATTTGAGCAGGACCTCAGACAGATACTGGAAATAATTTGCAACCCAAAACGTACAATTGTCATGTTAGAACTACCTCTTCTGCCACATCAGGTTAAATACGGAAAAATCCAAAGGGCGCTTGCAAAACAATTTAATGTTATCTTAATACCAAAACGATTTTTTGTAAGTGTCCTATCTGCTAAGAATACCTCTACTGACCTTGCGCACCTTTCACCGTCAGGCCATGAGTTTATGGCAAAAAAAATATGGTCACTGATAGGATCACAATTAGACTCAGTAACAACAAAAAAATAACTCATAAAACAAGTTCTGGCCTATACGGTTAATTCTCGAATTTTAGCCAGGGGGATATTTCTTTTGTGATCTTTGGGCCTATGCCTTTGACTTTCTGCAGGTCGTTGCATTCTTTAAAGGCTGGTTCGGTAGTGTTTAGTTTCGAAAAGTTTTCCCGGTAAGCTACAATTGCCGCTGCTCTGGTAATGCCTATCGAGGGCAGTCTGCTTAAGCTGGCCACAGAAGCTGTATTGGGGTTTATCTTGTCGTCCAGTTTAGCTGAAGATCGCTCTGAACCGTGGTGGCTTGTGAAGACAAAAAAAAGCGACAAGCCAACCGCCGCTGCTATAGCGATAACAAACGCGAAAGATCGGATACCGCTGCGTTTTTGATTTAGCTCACTATTCATTATCGATTGAAGATAAGCTCTCGCAGTTGTTTTAATTTTTGAAAGGAGTTTTTATAGTTGAGATTCTCGGTAAGCAGGCCGCTCTCGGCAATAATACTGTCTTTTCTATCTGCAAGATTGGAATATGATACACAATCGACAAAAGGCTTACTAAGTGCGATCCTGTAAAATTGCTCGATCCACTGGCCCTGCTGGAGTTGGCCCCAGTTGCCGAACAAATTATCCGGTTCGCCATTGCTATTTGAATCACCGCTTTGGCCTGGTATTTCAACATCGCTTATATATAGAGGTTTACCGAGGTTCGCGAAATAATCCAGAACCGCCGAGACCTGCAACATATCTCTCGGCAGCATTCCATTCTGTTTTTTGCCGAACCGCATCTGAAGCCCGAATGCGTTAAAATTAATACCGCTTTGGGCAACCATATCCAGATACACCAAAGGCGGTATGGTATGCGGAACTGACGAATAATACTCACCCCAGGGATTGGAAATTTCTATTATCCTAATGGCCCTGTCGGAAGTTTGCTTGACTGCCATGTTAGAGGCCCGTGTCATTTCCAGAACCTGCTCAAAGCTGAAACCGAAATGGTTATAGATATTGAGCCCGCTTATAACACGCCACGCACGGACACTGCCGGCATATCGACCTACAACTTCGGTAAGAAATTGATACGCGGCGTCCCGAATCTTACCAAAGCTCATTGACTTATGCAGCAGCCATTTCGGCAGATATTGTTTCGAGAAACAAAGTAAGGGGCCGGCTGCTATAGCAAGCTTTCGCCTGGCAAGCACATTAACACAAGTATCAAGGGCCGAAAAATCATACACGCCCTTTTCCGATTCTATTTGAGCCCAGTTCACAGGTATGGTGACAAAACCGAACAGTTCCATAAGCTTGTTGATATATTTCGGATTATGTATCTGTCCGGGCTCTACCGTACAGCCAAGACATCCCCTGCCGAATCCCCTGCTTTTGCACCTGGCGTCAAAGAGAAGTTGAGCCTGTTTGTTAGCGAGTTTTTCGGAAAAATCACACGCCTGCTTCAGTGTCTGATCGGCAAGTTTGGATGCTGCGGGCGCATCGGCAATGTTCTGGATCGCACGAATAAAAAACTTTTGTGCTTCTTTGGGCGATTCAACCAGGCCTTCTATGTTACTGAAAAACGACCAGTCTTCACGTTTGGATACGATCTGCATTAGTTTTGCGCGGGCAATTTCGACATTGAGGTTGTATGGGCGATCTCTTTCCGGAAGGCAGGTTGTCGGCAAAAGTATACTTTGGGATTCACTCACAGGCCAGACCAACGCCAGGCCCGCGGTTTCCTGTGTCGGTTTTTGGCAGTCGATAACGCCGTTTTTAAACTTGATCCTGGCATGACGAACTGCGATACCATCTGTACCAAAAAGGTATGCACCACAAAAATCGAATTTCTTTAACGGTTGGCCATCTTTAAAAACCTGAAACTTCATTTTTTCCTCAATTTGTCAACATCAATTGTACGCTTTAAATGGTCACTATTTGCTTTGGGGCTAATTATAGCGATTATATTTGCGAACGCAATGCAAAGTTTGATAGATTCCGGCCAGTATTGTTAAAGGCCGCTGACGATGTGAAATGGGGTATATCAGATGCGCAGGCTTAATTTGAATTTATCTGCCCCTGTTCATACAAGCTGAAGTTTTTGATCTGCAACTCGTAAAGCTGTGAATTTTTCTCTATAAGCTTGGCGACCAGGTTGACCTGATTAAGAGCTATTTCGATCAGGTCAATATTTATCAAAGTTGATTCAGGACTGTATTGAGGCAGAGCAATAACCACATAGCCGCAATTGGTACGCTCGGTAGCCAGCTGTGCTGCTATAACGCTGACTTCATCGTGTTGCGACATAACCGGTTCATCACCATCGTCTATCTTGTCGCAAAGTTCTTTTAGAAATGTTTCGCTTATATTTAATGCGGCAAAGCTTTCCGAATTGCTTGGCCAGCAGTTGCCGTCTTTGCCTATAATTATCATGATCGGTCCAGACTCCGGCAGAACATCAAAGATTTGACGTGCTACCTGTTCATTCAATACGCTATCAGGCGAAAACAACGAATCATAAGCATTCATAATTTCAAGCTCCAAAGTCTAAACCAATTACAATATTCAGACTTTCGGATTAATAGGGAAGTGACTTTGTAAGTACTATGTAATTATGGTTTATCAGGCTAAAAAGCGGAATTTTTGACATTTAGACATTGCTTATAGGACCCATTCACAAACGAACTATCACTCAATTTGGAATAAAATAGTTGCCAGCGTAGTCGGCTTCAACCGACGAGATACAATTCACGAGATACAATTCATGCTCAAACTGACCGCGGGTCAGTTCGAGTCAAGCATCGCCTTGAATCGGGCCATGGAGAAATATTTGCCTGGGCACTCTGTTGGTCGTGCTCTCGGGGTGGTATTGTGGCCATAGATTCGGCTTTTAGGGATCTTGTATTGCTGTTGAAGAAACCGCACCAGTCGAACCAGAGATCGCATTTGCTTTTTCGTGGGCGATGTCCTATTGAAGTCACCAATAAGACAGATTCCCACAGCCTTTATATTAGCCCAGTTATTCGAACTCTTACAGTGGGCTCCGACTTTTTGCTCACGCCAGCGAAAGGTAACCTCCACCTGACCATCACCACTGTCGCGGCCGTTACCTATGACAAAATCATATCCTACGCCGGCCCAATGACGGTTTTCTTTGTGGTACTTGTCAAATATTTTAGCGTTTCCGTCATTTGTCGCTGAATGGTGTATTACAATAGCGGTCCATCTTTTTTCAAGCCGCGAAGGAGGTATCCAGCCTCTTGGAACATTCGGTGTTATGTTGACGGTTAGTTTCGGCGGTTTGCTTACAGTAGCTGTGCCCGGTAATGGCCTGCTAATACTTGTGATCTCCGGAACAGGCTCATCATTATAAGTACAGCCATTCAAAACCAGAAAACTCATCATCAACAAAATAAAAACTTTATTAAGCATTGGGTAAATATTTCTCCATATCAGGATTATTCGTTTAAGTTAATTACTCAAACTAACCATTTCGACAGTTCGTATCAACATAACATACTTCGTAACAAGATGTTATCCACCACAAAAATAACAATAAAATTAGCCATCCCGCAATTTTGACTTTTAACTTTTGATTTTTACATTTTCAAACTGACCATCAGTCAGTTTGAGTAATTTTTGGTACTTGGGCCAGGTGGTTTTTGTCTGAATTTTACCATTCGTACACAATTTCCACGCTCATTAAATTTGACAGTATCCATATAAGAGCGTATCAAAAACAAGCCTCTGCCGCCGGTTTTATAAAGGTTCTGTCCATATCTTGGGTCAGCGATTCTCTCAGGAGCAAAGCCCTGGCCCTGATCACTGATGCAAACATCTATTTTCTCGTCAGTAACAGAATATTCAATTTTCACTTGCTTTCTCGGATCCATTTTATTGCCGTGCTTGACGGCGTTTGTAAGGGCCTCCTCCAGTGCCAGATGTACCGCGAATATATCGTCTTTATCAAATTTATTTGCTTTGAGTTCAGCCAATATCTTTTTGCAAGCCTCAACGCCCGCCGATGGTATACTTTCGAGTACAACCAAGTGTGTAAAAGGTGAATTTGAAGTCATACAATATTACCATCTAACTCAAACTGCCGGCTTCGAGCAGTGTAAATATAAAATTCGTTTGTTCAATGCGACATTTTTTATTCGTTCTCTGTCAGGCTTTCGAGAGCCTCTTCTACATTTGCGTATATATCGAATATTTTAGTCAGCCTTGTTATTTTAAAAATCTCATATATCTTCGGAGCTATATTACAAAGCTTCAATTGCCCATCATTTTCGTAAACTTTTTTACTAACCCTGATCAACAAACCCAGAACCGCTGATGACAAAAAGCTTACATGAGAAAAATCCAAAACCATATTTATATGCTCTGCCTGTTCGACCACAGACATGAGCGAGGCCTGTAATTGCTGAATATCGCTGTCTTCGAGAATTTTTTCGTTACTGAAAGTAATAATAGCCGCGTTCTGTGAGTATTGAACGCTAATGTTAGGCTCCATAACAATCTCCTGAATAATATTAAGCTGAACATGGATACTATTGTTTTACGCCGACGATGTCAAGTTTTTTGCGCAATTAACCTGCAATTACGCCGAAAGTTTATACCTTCCCCCTGCTACCGCCAAGTATTTAGCCGATTGCTGTTGTTATTTGCATTTAAACACTAATCCTTGCGATGGCTTCAGAATTTACAACAAAAGTAGTACCCAGCAACAAGAGAGATAACAGGAACACTCACCAACCAGCCTAAAAGGAGGGCGAGCAAGATACTTCGGAAAGTGCTTTTTGCGATTGTTCTATATTAACCAAGCCATCGAGTCTGCTGAGTGATTCGGGACGAATCGCAATCATATTCAAAACACCAGAAATATTCATTTCTTCACTATACTTGAAAAGAGTTGAGATACTCGATACATACAAATAGGAATCGTACCCGAGATCCTTAAAAGCACTTATCAACGCAATATTAGGCGTAGAGTGATGCTTTATTTCATAAAAGACGATCGGTGAGTTTTTTCTAAAAACATTTTCGCCACCTGCCAAAGCTTGTAGTTCGTGGCCTTCTACATCCATTTTAATAATGTCGAATCGTTCTATTCCGGTACGTTCTGCAATATCATCAACTGAAAAAACCTGTACCTGTTCACCTTGATCCTGTTCGGCACCAAGTTTATTCAATTCGCTCCAATCATCAAGCAAAAGCGAAGCTTTCCCTGCTTTGTCACTGACCGCAGCGTGAATAGCTGTCATATTTGGGAATTTAGAAGCAGATTTGTTTAAGAGTTCAAATGTTGCTTTAGACGGCTCTACAGCGACAACAGCACCTTTGGGATTTATTCGTAATGCGGCGCTTACTGCGTAAACTCCGACATTGGCACCCAAATCAAGAATTTTATCATCCTTTCGTATCAACGCCCTGAAAAAATCCATATCATCACGTTCAAACCAGTCACCCTGCTCAATAAGTGTATATGTTGTCAGGCTTTTTATATCTGGATAAAGATGGATGCGGCCGATGTCATAGGGCAGTTCAAGTTGGTCGAGTTTTCCCTGAGCCAATGCCAGTGCAGCAGCAGACCTCTCATTCTGCATTATCTGGTTTGCATAACGAAGTAATTCCAAACTTTCGCCTGGTGCATCTTTTCCATCTCGTTTAGCTTCTAATGCCAACAAAATCCCTAACTTAAAATAAGGTTCAGGATTGGACGGTTCCAGTTGTTTCCACTTTGAATAAAGTGGTATACATGGCGACACATTCAAATAACTTGTGAAACTCATTGAATATATAAGGGTTTTCAGAAAAAATATCTTCGCATTTTTTACGTCCCAGCGATCCAGAATTTCAGCGGGCAGATTTACAGATTGACCGGCGTCAGGGCAGCAATTGTAGCCATCGACAGCACATCTGGCGGCTAACTCTCTATTATTCATACGAAAGGCTTTGTCCGCTTCAATGGCCAATTGTGTCAGTTTCTTTAAGTGACATTTAACGGTTTTATCAGATATATTGTCAACAGACGGTTGTATTTGCTTTTGGGCTTGACGTTTTGTCTCTGCTTCAACCACATGAGATACGCTTTCCAGATTGACTTCTTCATTCGGCACATCTACCCCCTGATCACTACACCATCGGTGCCACATCTTTCTATACGCCTGCTCGATATTTTTGACAAAAAGAGGTCTGTTGCAAAGTGTGCTTGGACCCATTCTGTCTCGCATTGAGGCGCGAATTTTGACAAGAGCATCAGGTTTGGCTGCAAGAGCTGTAGCCTTTGCAACATACTGCTCGGCTGTTGATGCGGCGAAAAATTCCAGTCCCACGCTGGTCAGGATGCTTAGTCCTACCCTGGACATATGATGGTCGCCAACCAGAGAAATTACAGGTACACCCATTAAAAGAGCCTGGCATGTAGTTGTTGTACCATTGTAAGGAAAGGTGTCCAAAGCTATGTCCACGTGATTATAGAGTTCCAAATGGGCCGGTGGTCTGAGCCAACCGCTGGTAACTATTCTATCGGGAGATATTCCGAATTTATCGAAACGTTCGACAAACATCTGGCGAACCTCATCATCCTGGCCCGATTTAAACTTGAGTAGAAGTTTGGAATCCGGAGTTGCTTTTAATACTCTGGACCATAACTCTATAACAAAAGGATTTATCTTGGTGCTGTTGTTGAAAGAGCCAAATGTGATATATCCTCTTTCAAGTGCTGACAAAGGGGTCACTGGTGGCATCATGTTGCCAGGACCATAGCAAAGAAAACCGTCTGGCAGATGGAACAACTTTTCGGTATAAAACTTTTCTGACCCGTGTGGATCAGCAATCTCATCGGTCAATCTATAATCTATCTGGCTCATCCCTGTCGTATCGGGATATCCAAGCCATGTAACCTGTATGGGGGCGGGCTTATAAGCCATTGCATAAATACTGCTATCGCCAGAGTGTCCGGCCAAATCGACAAGAATATCAATGTGGTCACTTTCGATCAGTTCTGCTACTTCTTTGTGATCAATACCATAAATATTTTTGTAATGATCAAACTTGTTCTTAAGGCGTTCTGTCGTCGCGTCACAATACGTTACATTTCCGTAACCATATACTTCCACAGCCTCTCGGTTATGCCCATCAAGAAGCGGCTCGAAGAAAAATGTTACAGAATGTCTGCGAAAATCCGGGGAAATGTAACCTACTCGCAGCTTACGTTGCGGTTCAGGATCGTTGTCGTGCTGTGTTTTTGCCATATTAGCAGGGGCATTAATCCTTGCCCATTGTTTGGCATCTTCAAAAAAAGCTTTTCTATCCACGTCCTGCAAATAATGCCTGTAAAGAAAAAGGTTTGACCATGCACTGTTGTTATCAGGCATTTGCTTAACCGCTCTTCTTATCAGTTCCATCCCTTTCTCTGTTTGGCCTAAACGCACCAGGTTAGTGCCAAGATTGCCCCATATTTTAGGCTCCTGGGGATTAATTTGCATTGCCTTTGTCAAATACCTTACGGCATCGTTGATCTTACCCTGTTCCTGGCATGCCCTGGCCTTTTCGTTCAAAATAGAAATGTTGCGCGGCTGCGATTCCATTAGTTGATCATTGAGTTCTTCAGCTCTTTTGGTCTGCCCCAATCTCCGTAGAAGCCGTGCAACACTAACCTTTATAAATTCATTTGCCGGCCGAGAGGCTTGTCTGACATGTTTTTCAACCAATTCTTCGGTTAACAGTTCAGCGGCTTTTTTACTCTTACCGTTATCTATAAAAGACTTTGCTTGTTTGAGCCATTTTGGTGGATCCCAATCATCCATACAAAATACCTGCTGTTGGTTATCTGGGGAAGGAAGGACCGGTCGACAGCGGCGTTTAAGCTTTTTGCTCATCTTTACCTTTCAATGCAAACAGACCGAATTCGGCTTAAAATCGGCCAGTCTAAGCTTTTAAATAAACTCTGTTCATTGAAAAGGACAGCAATACTTGTGCCAAACAGCTTAAATGAGCGGTTTTTGACTGATAATGCGAATTTGATTCCTGCTAAGCAGGTAGAGGTGTCTGGATTTTATACAAAGAAATAGCTTTTCGTTAATCTTTTTATCAGGAGATCGCTTTCCATCCCTGATTGAGCTCTTCTAAAAGTTCGATCACTTCTTTGATCTTTTCAGTATCCTGTTCAATATTGGCTTGATTAAGATGCCGGTTCATAAACAAATAAAGCTTGCGCAGATTCATCGCTACTTCACCACCAGCTTCCATATCCAGAATTGTATTAAGCTCGCTTATTATATCCTGAGCCTTGCATATAAGCTTGCCCTTGGCTTCGGGATTACCTGCTTGTATCTCTTTAGCAGCCTGTTTTAAAAACTTTATTGCTCCCTCATAAAGCATAACAACAAGTCGACCTTTGCTTTGTGTGGTTATCGAGGTTTCCTGATATGTTTCGACGCCTTTCATAACATTACTCCGTTATATGTTTTGAAATGTATTTGTGTATTATTGCGTTTCAACTTATGGGGAGACGGCCTTTTATAGGCCGTCTCCCCGAGGGGTCGTTCAAGAATCCGCTTATTATCTAAGCAGGGTAAGAGCCATCTGAGGCATAGAGTTAGCTTGTGCCAACATGCTGACACCCGCTTGGCTTAATACCTGGTTTCTGGTCAGAGTTGCCATTTCTGTAGCAACATCAACATCAGAAACTCGACTTTCCGCTGTCATCAGGTTCTCTGCCTGAATGTTAAGGATCGCGATCGTGCTCTCAAGACGGTTCATCTTATAACCGAAAGCCGCACGAGCGGTATCCTTGGTAGTTATCGCAGTGGTTATCGCGGTAAGTGCCGCTTCAGCAAAGGCAGTTGTGGTGATGTTGATGCCCGTACCTGTTGCACCAACAAACTCACTAGTACCACCAGTGTCATCAAGGTCCACACCACCAGTAAAGTCAGCTGCTATTGCCGCCATACCTGCTACATCTACAGTAGCATCTTTAGCAACAACGTCGATATCAACTAAAGTAGCAGTAGTACCCTGAGAGACAACTTTGAGGTGATATTTGCTGTCTGTGGTATCAAATTCCGCTGAGGCCATTGCATAGTTCAAAGTATTACCAGCAGTATCGTTCAGGTTGACGTTCCAACTTTCGGCGTTAATGGCATCAACAACATCCTGCAACGAGAGTGGAGAATCTGCATCAGAGAAAACCACAGTTATCACCTCTTCGGCAGTACTATTGTCAGTATCGCTAAAGGCGATGGTCATTGTTACGGCATCAGTGTTGTCGTTGGTATCAGTAATAGTAAGATAGGCGTCGCCTGTCAGAGAAACACCGTAAGCTGCCACAGCCTCAAAGCCGGAAGTACCGGACTGAACGCCCAGAGTGCTTGTTGTCATATCCTGGCCTGTAATCGTGATCGTGTCTGTGGTTCCAACGTGAATGTCAACAGTTGAGGCGTTATTGATCAGGTTGTTGCCGTTAAACTCTGTTGAGCCTGCAATACGGTCGATTTCAGCGGCCATTTCTCCGAACTCAGCGTCCATGATCGTTCGCTGAGCGAGAGAATATGATCCCGTTGCTGCCTGCTCGGCCAGCTCTTTCATTCGGATGAGGTTATCATCGATAACGCCCATCGCACCTTCCATCGTCTGAAGCATACTAATGCCGTCCATGGCATTACGTGACCCCTGCTGCAGCACGGCGATATCTGCACGAATTAATTCTCGTACAGCCAAACCAGCTGCATCGTCCTTCGCACTGTTTATGCGGAGGCCTGATGCGAGCCTTTCGACACTTACGGCCAGGTTGTCATAAGCCTTGCCCAAGTGTCTGGCAGCATTACTTGCCATAATGTTGTTCTTAATTGCTAACATAATCTTGACTCCTTAAAAAACAAACGTTCATTTTTGGGCCCTGTCAAGCCTCACATATAAATCCAATGTGCAACGAGCACATAAAAAATTTCCTTCTTATGTGTGTCTTTTCGATTAGCAAATAGAAAACTTAAGCCTTATATTACCCCCAAAAACCCAAAAAATAACTGGACCTGTAAAGTCACCACTTCTGATACTGATAAGTGGGCATCTACTCGACAGAGAACAAAAAAAATGAAAAATTTTTGGGGAATTTTCTTTAATTCCGCAAAAAAATGAAAAAAAGACATCTCCCCCCGCCCGGGGCATATCAGAATTGTTTTACGATATGAAAGTTTTTATGCGGACCTTACGCCAGCATATTTATCGAGTCTTCGGTAGCAAAATTATACTGTGAATTGGAAGCATCCCAATAGCCATCTGTGCCTGTGAGCCATTCGTTAATTCCAGAAAGACCCGGATAATTCGGATGCATATCAGAATTGGATGAACCTTGTTGTCCAGCTTGTTCCTGCTGGGCAAAGGACGTTGACTGTTCTTTAGAACTGGGCTGTTGTTGATCATTTGTCATTACTACTTCGATCCGTTTTATCTGAACGCCACAGTCCGCGAGGTCACGCATAATTTGCGGCAGCGATTGTTGTATCTCGACTCTGGTCTCAGGCTTACTGACCTCGAATAAGCCGATAATCTCGTTTCCGCGTTCCTGGAATCTTATTGTCACCCTGCCCAGTTCAGGTGGATTGAGCCTGACAACAACTTCCCTTTCACCAGCCTGTAATGTCGTTTGGATCGACTCTTCTATCTGCTCCCTCATGCCGGCACTATTTTCAACGCCGATCCTATTCTCAGCAGAAACTGATACCTGTTCGGCAACCGGCACCTGGCTGTTATCGCCGGCAACAAAAACAATATCAGGCTCTATCGCCGAAACTGCCGGTTTACTGCCAGGCAAACCGCTGCTTTTCTGACTTTGCACTTCAGAAACAACTCCCTGTACCACAGGCCCATTGGCCGTAACAGACCTGGCCGCAATATCTTCAGGCTGACCTTTAGCATCTGTTCCGGCCCCAAACACCTCCGTCACCTCAGGATCGCCCTTGCCGGATGCACCTGTCTTATTTTGTATCGACACCGATTTATCCTCAATTGCTGGGATTGGTTCTGTCGAACCCTGGGCCCTGGGAATCTCCAAAACACCAGCCTTATCTGCCGATTCAGCTTTTTGCTCAACGATATTATCGGTACTACCTGCTATAACACGTTTAGCTGGTAATTCCTGGCTATCGGCGAGAGTAACTATGTTTTCTTTAGAAACCGTATCCGATATCAGTAATGTCTGAGCCTTTTCAGTTATTTCAGCAGTTTTAGGTGCCTCAGGCCCACTCTGGGCCAGTGCGAGTTCTTCGCTAATATCAGCTTTGACAGTTTCAGTATTGGCAGTTTCAGCGCTAACTTGCGTTTTCTGCATAATTGGTTGAGCCAGCATCTCGACGGGGTCGACGGTCGGCGTATCTGCTGGCTTTGACCCAAGGATATCAGATACTATTTCCCCTGTCTTTTCCTGACCAGCCTGCTCGCCAGGGGCCTTAACTGACGGCGACTTAAGGGTTTCGGATTCAGCAACCAATTGAGCTATTTTTTGCGCGGTTTGCTCATCTACCGGCTGCTGGAAGTTCTCTGTGGTTGTTACGCCTATATCGACAAGCCCATTTTCCGCCGCAACCCTTTGGCTTGCCAGAAGTTGGGCCAGATTTAATGTTGAGATCGCATCGGTGTTCTGCGTCGGCTTTACTGTTTTTTTGCCCGCCAGGATCTGCTGGACAGTTATACCACCTTGTTTTTCGCCAAAAGCAAAATTGAATTGCTCATTGGAGTTTTTGCTATCTGCTTGCTGGCCAAGGACTTGAGGTGTATCTGAAGACTGGCTCTGCTTTTTATTACCCGTCGAAGCCAAACCTGAATACCCGGTCCCTGCTCGGATATTAGATGTCAACATATTCATTAATATACTTGTACCCATACACCAAGATGTTAGCAATTGCCATGCCAACAAAGAACGGCAAAACCGCAAAAACACCATAATGCCTTGCGTATAAAGATGTTACAGCTAAGCAAAAAAAATGTGACTGTTCAATAACCACGATTTCGAGATTATCAAAAGGGATATTTTTTCCTAATACAGAGGGATATTTTTTCCGATTTGCTGAGCAGGGGTATGTCACAGGACCTGGCCGGGCTGTTTTTGGGGGTTGTTCGGCCATTTTAATTGATCGAATAAAAACTCGGATCCCTGGCGGAGCATAATTGATGGCGAAGGTGGGGTCATCTCAAGGCAGCCTATGATTTCGTTGTCGTATTTTGTCAGGATATTCTGCAGGTAGTCCCAGTTCTCCCTGGCCATGCCGCCCTGCAGGCCCGGGGTTAGATGATCGTCTGTTCGGCCGTAATTGTCACTCAGGTGCAGATGGTTTATACGCGGTGCCAACTCGTCGACATATTGCTTGAAGCTGAATTTCGGATCGAGATTGGCGTAGCCGATATCAAGACAGTAACAAAGCGAATCGTATTTCCTGCCAACAGCTTTGACAGCTGCCAGATTGCCTGTCTCAAGGCTTAGGGTGACATTATTGTCATGGGCGAGTTTGATCACATTAGCGGCGAAGGCTGTACCGTTGATCATGCCGGGATCACTCGGAATACGCAGGTTTTGCAGATCGGTTATAATATTGGCGTTAAGCTCTTTTGCGCATTCGATCTGCTCGACCCATTGCTGGATACTTGGATTGTCATCGCGAGATCGCATAGAAACGCGCATACCACTTGTAGCCTCGATGAGTCTTGGCCAGTTACGTCTGTTGTAACGGCAGTCATTTCTTCCTTTCAAATAGGGCCATAACTCTATGCCGAAACCCCGTGATTTGAGAAACTGGCATTCCAGTTCTAAAGAAACGGTAGTTTCCCGCCACCAGAATACCATTGATGAGACGCTGTAACTGATTTTCATTATGCTTGCTCCGTTTACGACCTGTTTTTTTCCTGTTTTAGTTAATACCATTATCGATTGAAATCGAAGGTTTCTTAAAGCAAAGACACTATGGTTTTAAAAATTCCTGTAAAAAGCTTAGTTTTGGTACTACCAGTTGGGTTTGAACAGTTAAAATTGCTTTTCGGTATTTTGGCTTTGTCCAATAAAAAAACTGTGTCGAACACATGGCATAGGCTGCTGGAACCGCTGGTTTTGGCCATATTGCGGCGATGTAAACAGAAATAAATTGTGTTTTTGCTTTACAATTTCAACTGGCAATGTTAGGATTACCTGCGAAAAGTTATCCGGTTTTGCAATAGATTCAAAATAGTCTTATGACAGGTAAAATTACAATTGACGCCGAGCGATGCAAGGGCTGTGGGCTGTGTGTGAACGCCTGCGTGAAAAAATGTATCGGCATGAGCAAACAGTCCAATAAGAACGGATACTTCCCCGCCCAGATATTAAATGACCACTGCATCGGCTGTTGCGCATGCGCCATAATCTGTCCGGAAGCGGTAATCCAGGTTCAGGTTGAAACTAAGATCGTGGCGGTGGAACCGTCCAAAAAACCAAAGTCAATTCTGGTCAGGGAGAAAAGGTGAGTGAACGGATTCTAATGTGCGGCAATGAAGCGCTTGCCGAAGCTGCGATCATTGCCGGGCTTGACGCTTATTTCGGATACCCCATTACACCACAAAATGAGGTACCCGCTTACATGGCCAAACGCATGCCCGAAGAAGGCAGAGTTTTCGTACAGAGTGAAAGCGAACTTGCCGCCATCAATATGGTCTTCGGCGCCTCGGCCACAGGTAAAAGGGTTATGACAAGTTCGTCGAGTCCGGGAATAAGCCTGATGCAGGAGGGAATCAGCTATCTTGCTGGCGCAGAACTTCCTTCTGTCCTGGTAAACGTAATGCGAGGCGGACCGGGCCTTGGCAATATCGCGCCGTCTCAGGCGGATTATTTTCAATCTACACGAGGCGGAGGCCACGGGGATTATCGCACGATAGTTCTGGCGCCTTCGAGTGTGCAGGAGTTGGCTGATTTTATGCCGCTGTCTTTTGATCTGGCTGATAAATATCGCATGACAGTTCTTGTGTTGGCAGATGGTATTCTCGGGCAGATGATGGAGCCTGTGGTACTCGATAAAAAGCCCCCCACGGAACTGCCGGCGAAAGACTGGGCACTTACCGGAACCCAGGGCAGAGAGCAGAATATTGTTCGCTCGCTGTGGCTTGCTGACGGTGCTTTGGAAGATGTCAATCGCAGACTCCAGGCTAAGTACAAAGAGATTGAAAAAAATGAGATCCGCCTTGAACAATACGAAGTTGACGATGCGGATATAGTGCTCGTCGCTTATGGCGTAGCTGCCAGGATCGTTCGTTCGGCAGTAGCAAGGGCAAGGGCCCAGGGTATCAAGGTCGGGTGGATACGCCCGATCACATTATGGCCTTTCCCGATGGACCAGATCAATAAGGTTGCTGAAAATTGTCCGGTTTTTCTAACAGTAGAACTTAGCTGTGGACAGATGGTTGAAGATGTGAAACTGGCGGTAGCGGGTAAGGCACCAGTGGTGTTTTATGGTCGATCAGGTGGATCAGTGCCAAGTGTCGACGAAGTACTCGAACAGATAAAACAATTAACGATAAGAGCAAAAAAATGAAGACGGTATTTAAGCGAACGCGAACATTAAAGGATTGCCCAACGCACTATTGCCCCGGATGCGGACATGGGATAGCGCATCGGCTTGTCGCTGAATCTATCGACGAGCTGGATATTCGCGGGCGAACTATCGGAATAGCTCCGGTCGGATGCGCGGTTTTGGCATATAATTATCTCGACGTGGATATGATCGAGGTAGCGCACGGCAGGGCACCAGCGGTGGCGACAGGTATGAAACGAACCAATCCGGATAAAATAATTTTCTCCTATCAAGGTGACGGTGACCTCGCTTCGATCGGGCTCGCTGAGATCATGCATGCCGCACACAGGGCTGAGCAGTTAACAGTTATCTTTGTCAATAACGCCATTTACGGTATGACCAGCGGACAGATGGCACCGACAACCCTTCTTGGGCAGGTGACAACTACAACGCCTCTGGGGCGCCAGGCTGATGGGCAGGGTTACCCGATGCAGGTCGCGGAACTCCTGGCGGTGTTGCCGGGAACCATTTACGCCGAACGCTGTTCACTGCATAATGCCGCTAATATTCGAAAAGCGAAAAAGGCGATCAAGCACGCCTTTGAATTGCAGGTCGACGGTGCTAAGGGGCTCTCTTTGGTTGAGGTTCTTTCGCCTTGTCCGGCCGGCTGGAGAATGAGCCCGAGCGATGCGATGAAATGGGTTGAAACCGAAATGATTAAAGTTTTTCCGCTTGGATGCATAAAGAGTTCTT
Source organism: Planctomycetota bacterium (assembly GCA_042569785.1). Classification (GTDB taxonomy): domain Bacteria; phylum Planctomycetota; class Phycisphaerae; order Sedimentisphaerales; family Anaerobacaceae; genus JBHPGW01. The sequence continues at coordinate 77,884 of JBHPGW010000002.1, forward strand.
AGTTTTGAGTTTTTAGTTTTAAGTTAAGGCAATGACAGTGATGAGTTTTTATGAAGAGGTCAGAATAGCTGGTTTTGGCGGGCAGGGGATAATACTGGCCGGAAAACTGTTGGCTCAGACCGCGATGGATAGCGGCAAAGAGGTGACATATATGCCTGCATACGGTGCGGAAATGCGGGGCGGCACAGCTAATAGCATGGTCATCATTTCAGATGAGCCGATCGCAAGTCCTATTGTTAGTAACCCTGATTCGCTTATTGCGATGAGCAAGGCGTCTATGAATAAATTTGCGCCTCATCTCAAAGCCGACGGTCTTTTAGTTTTGAACAGTTCATTGATCGAAACCAAGCCTGACATCTGTGATACGATAAAGGTATTGGCGGTGCCAGCTGACGAAATAGCGGTCGAATTAGGCAATGCGAAAGTCGCGAACATGGTCGCTCTCGGTGCATACCTTCAAAGCATTGCCGTTTTAACTATTGACTCGGCGGCACGGAACCTCTCTAAAGTTCTGGCCAGTCGTTATCATAAAACATTGCCCATCAACACCGAAGCCTTACGCCTGGGAGCGGAATTCGCACAAAAAAATTAGTATCTCGTGAATCGTGAATCTTTTATTTGTTAAATAGCAATGAACATCGGTTTAGGTCGAGAAAATTTCAGAAGACTCTTCGCCAGTCGCAGGCGTCGTTTCTCTCTGCGTATGGCGCCGATGATAGACGTAATCTTTCTGCTTTTGATCTTTTTTCTCGTAGCAGCTAAGTGGCGACCAAAAGAGGACTTCCTGCCGTTACAGTTAGCCTCGGGGCTAACACAGGATCCACAAGCAGGGAAAATCGAACCGCTGACAATAACTATCGAGCCAACCCAGGATGGCTGCCAGGTACAGATCGGGCTCTCGCAAAGTGTTCAAATACACCAGGAATACATTGAAGCTGATCTGGCGGAATTGATGGAGACCGTCAAAGAAACTCTGCACGAGCAAAAAAGATTTGCATCCGATCCGCTGGAGATTATTTGTCACGGCCAGGTTAAATGGGACTACGTAGAGAAGATATATAACGTATTTTACGGTATAGGCTTAAATGATATTACATTTCTGATGACCGAAGATTGATGTCTATGGCATTTTCAAATTCCGGCAGATCGCTATTGTTTTTCGGTTTATTGATTTTTCTTTCTAATCCGGCTGATGGAATCGTAACTGTTGATGATGTCAACAGTCTCCGCCAGAGGGCAGGGCAGACCTGTAACGATTTTTATGCTGACAGCTTCAAGCTTCGTATGAAATACGAGTTCAACCAACAGCTTTTGACTACCAAAGAAAAAAAACAACTGCTGGATTCGAGTAAACAAGCATCTGAACAATTGGTCCAGATAATTGAAAAACAAAAGAACCTTAAGGATCAGATAGAAGATTACTACGGCGATGATTGGGACCAAAAGTATGGCCTTACCGGCCTTTGGCGAAAACTCACTCAGGATGTATATCTCAGCACCTTAAGTAAATGCCGGATCGACCTATACATCGCGGCAGTATCGACTAAAAAACAAAAGCTGCTACTGCAAAATATCCTCACCCAAATAGATTCTACAAGCCAGCGATACGATTCTGCGTACCTACAGCTTTTAAAAGCAAAAGTCTCAGTAATGCTCGGCGAAGAAAAACCTGAAAAATTATACACCTTAACCAAGGAACTTGTCTCAAATAATTCTGAGCAGGATATTGAACTTATTTTATCACTGGCGATTCTGCAGCGACGATACGAACCCGCAGACTTTGAGAAGACTTTGCGGCAATGCCACCGGATAGAACCCTTTTTAGCTTCGCTAATACTCGAAGAACTCTCTGGCAACTTCGAGCAAACAACCGTTCTCGATGCAGAGTTAGCGGCAATGGCTGCATGGAAACAGCAAACACAAAATCACAAAAAGCTGCTAAAATATTTATCGCAAAAGGAAAGATTGCAAACCCCCTTAATACTTTACGTCACCGCGGCATCGTTAGGGGATTCTTCGCCGAGTGATTCGGTTAATCTATTAATAAGGGCTGGCCAATTACAACAGCAGCGAAAAAGCGATCGGCTAAATCTGGCCCCGGAGACAATAGCTCAACAGGCGGCCCAGCTTGCCTCAAGCTACTATTCAAAAGATCAGATCAACTGGGCATCGGCATCGAAAGCTTTTGAGAACTATTATACTATTGACGGGAAGAACGCTGATAAAGATCTGGGGCAGTTACTCTACTTCGCCTTTGGAAACAGCAATAACGAAAACAAAAAACTCGCGGAGCTAATAGCAAAAAAAACTAACGGCCAATGGCGAAACACCGCCAGAGTCGAACTGAAAAAAATAGCCTTCGAAACCAGCCAGCACAAAGACAATGAAAATCTGCCCCATAAGGTCAATGAAGCGATCACTTGTATGCTCACAGTAATAGAGCCCAACAATTGCCGATACGCAGACTTCGCCATTGAACTGCTCTCAGTTGTATTCGATAAAATAGAAATGACTGAACTATCGGCTGTAGACTTTAATCAGCTGATGGGAAATTATAAAAAACTCGCTCGTATTTGTTACGATTGCAGCGGCGATCAAGGACGCTTTGAACTCGGGCTCTTCTTAGCTGAAAGCTCACTTCTCTCAACCATAGAGATCACCGAACTTTTGGATATTGATAAGCTGCTCGACGAATTAGCCAAAAACGACAGCCAGAGTATTGATCTTCTTCGCTGCCGAGCCAGATTACTCACCGCCCAGGGAAAATATAAAAAAGCTGCCGATTCATGGATGCGGGTTTGCCGGATTCGCAATAAACAAAGCTGGAAATGGTGGCGAGCCAAATTTTACGAACTTGACTGCCTATCTAAAAGTTCGCCGGGACAAGCAGATACTGTCCTCCACGCTATTGAGGTACTCCAAGCTACTTTCGCCGACATCCCGTCATTATGGGCTGAAAAATTAGGGCAGTTGAGCGAACAATGCCGCAACCAATTAAATAGTACAGGTAAATGACTTGCCTAATTCGACCGGCAAGGTTAAAATGCTCACGGTAAGGTGATACATAACTTTAGGAGCAGTAAGACAATAATGGCTAAGAAAAGTAACAGCAACAGAAGCAAAGCGGTTTGCAGTTTTTGCGGACGCACCGCAAGCGGAGTAGATACCTTTATAGAAGGGCCTAACAACATATTTATTTGTCCCGATTGCGTCGACCTCTGCCACGATATAGTCGTGCAAAACACCAGACAGCTTAGCAAATCCGGTATCGACCTCAAATCGATGCCTAAGCCAAAAGAGATAAAAGAATTCCTCGACCAATACGTGATAGGCCAGGACCATGCCAAAAAATATCTTTCGGTAGCTGTACACAATCATTACAAGAGGCTTTTTCATACTGACAGCGAAGACAGTGACATCGAGATCGACAAGTCCAACGTTCTACTGATTGGACCAACCGGTTCCGGTAAAACACTTCTCGCTCGTACACTTGCGCGTATTCTTGACGTTCCCTTTGCGATATGCGATGCCACTACCGTCACCGAAGCCGGCTATGTCGGTGAAGACGTTGAGAACTTTCTGCTTCGTTTGGTACAGTCGGCTGACTACGATATCGAAGCGGCGCAACGCGGTATCGTTTACGTAGATGAGATCGACAAGGTTGGTAAAACAAGTCAAAACGTTTCGATCACTCGTGACGTTTCGGGCGAAGGCGTTCAGCAGGCTCTTTTGAAAATGCTCGAAGGGACCACCGCTAACATACCACCTCAGGGAGGCAGAAAACATCCCGAACAATCCTACATACAAATAGATACCACGCAGATACTCTTTATATGCGGAGGAACGTTTGTCGGGATCGATAATATTATAAAGAAAAGACTCGGAAAGAAAATGATAGGCTTCAATTCCGAACTCGCCGAAAAAGCCGATGAAAAAAGCGAGTATACCGATGTCATCTCGCAGGTGATACCGGAAGATATTATTCAATACGGTATGATACCTGAGATGGTTGGCCGGCTGCCGGTAATTACGACGCTTAGCGCACTGGATGAGAAGGCACTGATAGACATTTTGACAAAGCCTAAAAATGCGCTTATAAAGCAGTACCAAAGATTTTTCGAGATGGAAGACGCTCAACTCGAGTTTACCGACAAGGCTCTTCATACATTAGCGAAAAAAGCGATGAAGCGTGAGACTGGAGCCCGCGCACTTCGTTCGATCGCCGAAGAGTTGATGGTCGATCTGATGTACCAGCTGCCGGAAGAACCTAAGCCTGCCAAATACGTTATTACGCCTGATGTTGTCGAAGGAAAAACTGATCTGTTCGCGAAGAAAAAACGAAAAAACAAAAAAGAATCCGCTTAACTTTTCGCGCAAAACCCAGGCTTTGTCGACACAAACAGTCTTTATACTTTCTCGCGGTTAGCCAGGTATTCGGTCTTTGGCAGAGTCCCGACCAGCGGCATCGCGTATTTTACAAAAGCCTCTGTTACGCCGTTTCCTTCGGCATTGATGAATTCATCTGGCATTGATTTTGTGTGTTCAGCGACATTACACAGGTCAGTTCTGAATAATTCGGTCTTGTAGTCATCGCCATCGAGTCTCTTAATAGCTACTGAACCACTTGTTTGTTCCATGGCAAACTTTACAGCCTGGCGTCCGCACGCACGGGCTTCTTGGGCGTCTATGGACGATTTTAGACCGGCAAAACTTCTCTGCAGATAGCCGAAAGTGTCAGCTCTGATTCGCTTTGCATTCAATTCACCTTTTACCTGTGTAGCGAGGAAGTCGGCCAGTGCGCCGGTACCGGAAAGCTGAATATTTCCATGAGAATCGGTCTCGCTGTCTGCAAGGATCTTTTCCGCCCAGGTTTTGCCATCAGTATCACAAATTCCTTCACTGACCGCGACAACACATCTGCCGAGCTTACTGTAAACTGATTCTATATCAGTAAGAAACTTTTCTTTGGAAACCGGACGCTCAGGCAGATATACCAGATGTGGGCCATCATCGTCTCTTTGCCTGCCAAGCACAGAAGCGGCAGTCAAAAAGCCCGCGTGTCTACCCATAATTACGTCGATCTTTATGCCCGGTATAGCACGATTGTCCAGGTCGTCGCCCATCAGTGCGCAGGCCTCGAATTTTGCCGCGGTACCGAAGCCCGGACAATGGTCGGTAACAAGCAGATCGTTATCAACTGTTTTGGGGATATGAAAAGCTCTGAGCTCATAGCCAGACTCAGCAGCCATTGTATTTATGATATGAGCGGTATTGGCAGAATCATTGCCGCCGATATAGAAAAAGTATCGGATGTTTCTCTTTTTGAAAACTTCAAATATCCTTGCGCAATATTCTTCGTCAGGCTTATCTCTGCTGGAACCGATAGCTGAAGATGGCGACTGTGCGACGAGTTCAAGCTCCTGGGCCGAGAGCTTCTTCAAATCGATGAATTCATCCTTAACGATCCCCGATACTGCGTGAGTTGCTCCGTAGAGATTTTCAATTTCAGGGTGCTTGTTAGCCTCTTCGATAACCCCTGCCAGCGATGCGTTAATTACCCCTGTTGGCCCACCTGATTGACCTACTACAGCGTTTGCTTTCGGTGCATTTGACATTCTTATTGGTTCTCCATAAAAAGTGTTAGTTTTTGTTGAACTTACGGCAGGTATTATACAGACCATTTTAAAAGAGGCAAGGATAAACTATGTCAAACCTGGATTTCGCAGCCAGGCGTCAAAAAGTACAGCCATTTGCCGATGATCTTCGTTTTTTTGATCGCCGCTGCGGCCTGACCGTAGAGTGCCAGTTGCCTGTGATATATCTCGGCTCGGTGCATGACCTGCTCAGCGGTTATGCGATCGGTCTTGAAGTCTATCACCATCAGACCGGCAGGCGTCTGAATAAGCATATCGATAATCCCCTGAACAATGACTGTCTCCTGTGCGTTATCAGCCGGAACACTAAAGGAAAACGGCCATTCACGCCAGGTGGTATTGGCAGGTTCAAAAACGGCCCCGCCTAAATCGCTCTGGAAAAATGCGACTATCGATTTCACATCTATCTGCTGGGCAACCGAAGCATCGAACTGGCCGGCAGATAACAGAGCGTCTATAGTCTCTTTAACCAACACCTCTGTTACGGGGCAACTCAAATCGATTTTCGAGATCACAAGATGACTCGCCGAACCTGCCAATCGGCTGTCAGGTCTCCGCGTAAGATCGCCCGATAGCAGCACCTTAGGCTTTCGCTCCAACGAGTCAGCATAATTTATTTTCGCGTATTCGTCACTGCTATGTGTCAATTCGGTTACCGACTGCTTAGCTTCAAGCATCGATGCGTTACGGAATTTGTATTCCCAGCTCAAAGACTTTTTCAATCGCTCTATCATCGCGGCATTGTTAGTGGGTTGTGACTTTTGCACCTCTTGAGATTTTTTATTGGACACTTGCTGCAACTGTTCGCCGCTATGAATTGTAACAGTGAAGAGCTTATCGTCCATCACACCATCTACCATATCCGTTTGCAAAGCCCTATGCAAAACCTTTTGATCGCTAAGCCCATAGAGTATCCATTCCAAAGGCCGTTTGCACGATCGTATCTGCCAATCGGGCAGTTTCTTTCCGCCAGCGTAAAAACCGTTCATAACAATATCACGACAAAAAATCGTACTTTGCGATGCGGTCAGGATCACCTTGTCAGTTGCGCGAGTCAACGCCACATAAAGAATTCTCATCTCTTCAGCTAAATTCGTTGTCAGCTTTTCTTCGGCGATAACCTGATGAGCTAATGAACTAAGCTTACTATTCGAGTCGCGGTCGATAACCTTAAGGCCTAAAGTATGGACAGAATCGGCTAACAACTCCGCCGACGAATCGCTCGTATTAAATTTGCTGTCGAGTTCCGCCAGGAAAACCACCGGAAATTCCAATCCCTTACTCTTATGAATACTCATAATGCGTACAGCGTTTTCAGTTGACTTCGCCGGTTCAGCCGAGTTCCAGTCCTGACCGGAATCCTGGAGCTTTTGAACGAACTGGACGAATCGAGAAAGCCCCGACAACCGGGTGCCTGCCGCAAAAGTCTCAAACTGGATCGCCCTGTCGTGCAGCTTGAGCAGATTCGCCTTTCGCCATTGACCGTTCGGCAGCGCCTGGACGAACGACAGTAATGAGCTTTCACTGTACACCCGCCAGATCAGGTCGGCAAGATTACCCCTTCGACCGATAGTTCGCCAGCGACCCAGTACAGTCAATATTTCACTTAGCTTTGATGACAGTTTCTCATCGGGGCCTTCCTGACAATATTGCATTACAGACTGGTAAAAATTATTATTGCCGCAGAGTTTTATCTTCGCCAATTCGCTATCGGTAACCTTAAAGAACGGACTTCGCAAAACCGAAGCCAGCTCGATGTCACGCTGCGGATTATCGAGTACCTTCAACAAACACAAACAGTCACTGATCTCCGTAGCCTCGAAATAACCAGCCGTCAGTTCACAGTTAACCGGAATAGAAGCGGACCGCAACACCTCGACATAATCATTAACTCGCTTAGCCGGCGACCGCATCAGTATTACAATGTCACCATATTCGACGCCGTCATTTTCACTAACTATTTTTTCTATTCTTTCAGCGATCATCATAGCCTGTCTCTCACGAGCAGTAAATTTCTGCACCTGATCACTTTGTGAATCATCAAGTATATGCAGTTCCACAGCAGGCCCTTTGCGCACAACCGAAGATTCCGGCGGCCGTAATCTAGCAGATTCATCGTAATCTATCATTATCGCACTGAATATTTTATTGACAAAATCAAGAATCGGCTTTTGCGAACGGAAGTTAGTATTGAGATCGATCCGCAAACCTTGAGATGTGTTTTCAGAGTCACTCGATGCCTTTTTAAGATGATTGCGAAAGATCCCAGGCTCAGCCCCGCGAAAAGCATAAATACTTTGCTTAATGTCACCGACTACAAAAATATTTCCACCTACTGTCAACCGATCGAGTATTGCCTTTTGGATAGCATTGATATCCTGATACTCATCGACGAATATGTGTTTGTATCTTTGCTGAAGCGACAAAGCTGTTTTAGACGGCTGATCCTCATCATCAGTTAAAAGCTTCAACGCGTAATGTTCCAAATCGGCAAAATCCAGACAGTTAGCCGCCTGCTTTGCCTGCTGATAGAACTGATCGAACTTTCTAACCAGCTCAGCAAGAAGCCTTGTTTGCAGAGAAACCGATGAGCTGAGTTTTTCCAGATACGCAGGATTCAAAACCGCTAACTCCGCCAAATCTGCGAAATTATCAACAGCGTCTTTTATATTATTCTTTATTAAATCAGCGATCGGCTTCTCAATATCTTTAGGACCGCTAACTCTCGGCTTTTCATACTCTCGTATTATCTGGCTGCACTTATCGAAATCACCAGTTTGCAAAGCTTTCAAGGCACCCCCGATCGGCTCAACAAAAGCCACCTGAAATTTACCCAGCCACTCACCATTTTCTCCATGCTTTGCATAAAGTTTTTCGCAATGACTTAATCTGCCCAATATCCGCTGTAATTTTTCGGCGATGATCTGTTTTTGCCTTTTCCCCAGATCGCCGGCAAAGGGATCAACAGCTTTAGCCAGCAGCACTGTCCGCTCGTACCATTTATCGCGTCCGACAAGCCCATCCAAAAAGTTACTCGTCTGTATAATGTTAGCGGCAAAGCCGTCACTAAGCCGAAATCCCCTGCGATAGAAAAGCTGTTCCGCCGCCTGCGACAAGTTACTCTGCTGCCACGCCCACTCGATAGTCTTTTCAAGTACTTCGTTCTTCAATAGATTCTGTTCGTCAGCTTCGATAACCCTAAAAGCAGGATCGAGCCCAAGCTCATAAAAATACTCACTGATCAGACGGTTGCAGAACGCGTGAATGGTACTAATATCAGCAGCCTCAAGCAGCATGATCTGAGCGCGAAGATGCGGCTCCTTATTTTTTTCAAAAACAGAGGTTAACTGCTTGCCGATCCTCGAACGCATCTCCTCAGCAGCGGCATTTGTAAAAGTCATTACCAGTATATTGCGAATGTCCGGGCATATATTTTTGTCTGAAACGATATCTGCGCATCGGCCCGAAAGCACCGCCGTCTTACCGGTACCCGCCGATGCCGTCACCAAAACGTCACTGCCTCTTGCCGAGATCGCCATCTGCTGCTGCTTTGTCCATTGAATCTTTTTATCAGCCACAGATACCTCCTGTTTCTTCAAGAACCTGCGACTTCGACGGTGTCTGCAAGGTATTATAGCTGTTGATCTGCCAGTCGAATCGGCAAAGCGACTTATATTTGCACCAGCCGCAAGGCGATTCGCTGCCGAGTCTGTAAGGTGTGATTTCGATTTTTCCGGAAACGATGTCGCCGACCAGTTCTATTATTTTACCTTTAGCGAATTCGAGCATCTTATCAAAATCGCACCGCCTTAACGCTCCGCTTCTGTTGTAATATCCATACTGCTTGTCTTTGGTGGAGATGGAAAAGTTATAGTATCTACTCGATCCAGATGTTAGAGACCCGTCAAGATGTTGACTAAACCCGCCATCGAATATACCTTTAGCTTTATAACCGTAACTCCCCTCTTTCTTCGCTAATTCAGAGAGTGTGGCAGCGGTAATATTACTTTCGACCTGGATATAAAAAGCACCGACTATCTTCATACCCTGGGTCATCGCAAGCATATAGATCGGCAACTGCAAATCCAGACCATTGAAAAACTTACTCCAACTGAATCGCTTTTCCGTCCTCTTATAATCAAAAACGATCGCTACATCTTCGCCGTCGATCTTAGCTGTGTCGACCCTGTCCACCTTGCCGGTCAGATAAAGCTTATGACCATCGGCAAGGGCAAGCTCAAACTCGCCGGACTGCCCGAAAGAAACCTCCGAAAGTTTAGGCCGAAAACTGCCTGCCCGTATACTCTGGCCATGATCAGTAACAAAATCCTGCAATATCTGATTAGCTGAGTTGATCAAAAAAGCATTGTGCAGACTATGACTTTTGAAATTAGCAATGAAAGAATCACCTTTGAGTATTTTAGAAATTTCTTCGTTGAGCAGCTCAGTTAATCTTTCATCGGCAAGGCCCGCCCAATCGAGCTTTTCCGAATTTAGCCTTTTCAAAAACGCATCCAAAACATTATGGTAAAAACTGCCGATATCCAAAGGCTCGAATTTAAACTCATCCCGTTCTTTCAAGCCCAGTATGTACCGAGCGAAATATTGGTAGGGACACGCCGCAAAACTGCTTAATTTTGTTGCAGAGCTTTTTATCCTCTCACCGACAAGCTCTTTTACTACCGCCCCATTGAGCCTGGCATGATTGTCATAACCAACCGCCCAAAGAGCATCTCTGCCCACCCGGCCAAGCTTCTCATCACAGCACAACTCATCGAGCAAATCGCAACTTATCTTTCCCGATTGAGACCCCTCATCTTTACCAAGTTCGGCGCACAAAATATCAGCCAATTCATTTTCATTGCAGATACCCTGTAAACTTCCCTGTCCATCGCTTACGGTTTCCTCATCCAGATCGTCAAACAGTAACGCCAGCGTATCTATAAATGGCGAACGAACCGTTGGAGAAGCCTTACCGTCAGTAGCAGGATAGCTGACATAAAGCAACTGCGACGGCCTGGTAAAAGCGATGTAAGCTAAATATTGACGTTCGATAAGACTCTCTACCGCCCCGGGTGCCAGTGCGAATTCATTCGATTCCGCCGCCTCACGGTCATAATCGCTTAGCAGTGAATTCTGACTCAGCAACGCCGGGAACTGCTTTTGAGTAGCGCCCGTCAGGAACACCGCTTTGAGATCCGGATGGCGACTTCGCTCGATAGAGCCGACAAGAACCTGGTCGAGTCTCGGCGGAATAAAAGCCATCGTCATTTGAGAAAACGCTGAATTGATAACCGCCATAAAATCCGTAGCGTTCATTTGGGAATCGCCGAAGACCTCGACAAATTCATCGAAAACGCTGGCCAGCTTATCGAAAAACTGCTGATGCTCGTCGACAGCGGTGTAGTCTTTTTGCTTGCTGGCTGTCTCGATCCAGTTTTGGATCGTTTTACTTATGCCCAGTTCGTCAAGGAAACCATAAATCGCTTTCGTAAATTCTGCCGCGGTAATTTTTTTTTGCATCTGCCCTGCACAGCCTAACTTCCCCTGCAATTCCAGCAGAACCCCAAGAACATCTGTCCTTATCTTATTTATCTTTGCCTGATCGAATTGCCCCTGGCCAGACCCTGCGAATCGCCAGTCACTTTTTTTCTGCCAATCGTCACCTTTAACGCCAAAAGCCAGACAGTAATTTTCCAACAGATCGATATCGCCCCGTTCTATCGGCACAAGATCGCTCTTTAGATACCCAAAAATATCAGCATGCGAAAAACCGTTTATCACCAACTGCAGCGCCGATGACAGCATAGCAACCGCCGGATGCTGATCGAGCGTTTTGGGCTTGTCGATAAAAAACGGAATATCGTAATCGTCGAAACATGCCTTTATATAGTGACGACAACTTTCGATATCCGACGCGATAACCGCAATGTCACGAAAGCGAAATCCCTTTTGCTTAACTAATCGTAAAATCTCCTTAGCGATAAAACCAATTTCGCTTCGACTGCTCGCAGCAGAAATAATACGCACCGATTCACCGACTGAGATTTTGTCACTGCTACGATCAAATAAATTACGCTCAATATGCGACAAGGCCTTAGATTTACAAAATCGTAAAGGCTTTTTTAAAACTACAGGCTCTGCCAGTTCGAGTCTGCATTTTTTTACTCTATCAAGCAATTCAGCATACGTCTGCTCGGTCGGGCTGAACATACCGAACTTATCGATGGTTTTGTCAGGATCCAGACAAAACGCGATCTGAGTTTCGCTGGCCGTCTTTAATAATTCTGTTAGCATCGCCATCTCCGCTGTTGTAAAACCGGCAAACCCATCGACCCACAACTGGGCATCTTTTATAAAATCAGCATTGGCGATTAGCTGCCTCGACTCGATCATCTCAATATCCGGATCGACGAATTTACCTTCGATTGACTTTAGATACTCGGCAAGGACCAGCGCGATATCGGCAAATTTCATCGCGGTCAATTTATTGTTCTCGTCTTTTTCCAATTCGACCAGCAGCTGCTCAATATCCTCAGGCCGTTTGTCGTAACGGTGAAGTTCAACAATTGTATCAGCTATTCGCCCAGCCAGTCCATGCGAATCGGCGGAAGATCCCAAAAGCTGTAATTGGTTTTTATTATCCCGCAGGATGCGATGAACGACCATCTGCTGCCCAATTCGCGATATTGCCGGCCTAACCGAATTTTTCCCAGACAGCAAAAAACCAAGCCGATCGAAAGAAACAACATTGAGCCTGCTGAAACCAGCGATATTTTCATGAGAAAGAATGGCCCGTTCTGCCTGGTAAGTCGCCTGCTCAGGAACAAGCAAAAGTAATGGCCGATCATCCGAACTGTCAGATAGAGCCTTAACTATCCTTTCAATGCAAAGGGAAGTCTTACCCGTACCACTTCTGCCAAGAACAAACTGAACCGCCATATCCAATATCCTATTACTAAATTAACAACCGCCGGATACTTTTCTACCACAATAGGCCCACTTTTTCAAACTTTTGTGCTTTTCACTGGAAATCAACCCCAATTTAAAATATACCTTTAACAATAGAACCATAGAGGTTGTTTTGATAATTCAGGAGTCCGATCTAAAATGAGAAACAAAATCTTACTTTTGCTGCTACTGGCTTTTTTTCTTCTAACTCTCACAAGCTGCAGAACCACACCTGTGCCCGTCGAGCTGGCATATAACAAGCCTTTACCCCCGGGCCAATTCGCACTTAAAAAAATAACCGATCCGGTAATGATACCGAATTTCACCGCCGCCGGCATGAACCGCAAAGATTTGAAAACTGCGGTAGATAAAAGCTTAAATTATCTGAGCAAACCATCAAGCCGAGCTTTTTTCCCTTCGGGCCAGATCACCTATGCACGCACGGTGATGAGTCTATTGGCATTTTCCGAACTGCTCGATAGTAACCTAACCGCCGGCCAACTAAATGCCGCTATACGAGAAAAGTTTGATGTCTATATGTCCGTCGGTTGTGACGACAGCGGAACCGTCCTGTTTACCGGCTATTACACACCCATCTTCGACGGCTCATTCACTCGCAGTGAAAATTTCCAATACCCCCTATACAAACAGCCCAAAGACCTCGTTAAAACCGATGACGGCAAAATTCTCGGTCGCCGAACTACTACTGGAAGAATCACTAAATACCCTTCCAGAGCCGCCATTGAAGATGCCGACATGTTACAGGGCAACGAATTGATCTGGCTGACGGACCCCTTCGAAGCATACATAGCCCACGTCCAGGGCTCAGCAAAAATCAAAACCCCAGATGGAAATCTTATCGGCTTAGGCTATGCCGCAAACAATGGACACGAATACAGAGGCATTTCCAAAGTAATGCTTCGAGATGGTGCAATAACCCCCCAACAGATGAGCCTGGCTGCAATGATCGATTACTTCAAACAGCACATCGACCAGGTCGCCAGATACACACGCCGTAACCCAAGATTTGTCTTTTTCAAAACCCAGCAAGGTCCGCCGAGAGGCAGTCTAAACGAGCCTGTAACAAAGATGCGAACTATCGCCACGGACAAATCGATCTTCCCAAGAGCAGCTTTGACATTTATACAAACCTATGTCCCCCAGTCAGATGGCCAGACGATCACACATCAGATTTACAGTGGTTTCGCGCTCGACCAGGATACCGGCGGAGCCATCCGAGCACCGGGACGATGTGACATATATATGGGTAAAGGTGACCTGGCTGGTAAACTGGCCGGACAAACATACAGAGAAGGAAGACTCTATTACCTGTTCCTAAAATCCAAACGTTGATAACTTAACCACGGCTGAAACGCTTCGCCAGACAGACTACAAACAACGCCATCAAAAACCCACCTACTACTGCTTCACTCATCGCAACTACTCGGCACAAAGTATCCGGAGTTGGATAAAGATCGCCATACCCAAGCGTTGTAAAGGTTATCATACTGAAATAAAGCCCCTGTAAAAATGAAGTATCGGTAACCAGGCCCTGTTCCCTGTAAATAAGCCAACCCGGCTGGGAATAATAGAAAAATGCACAAACGACAATAACCAGCGCACTTGCCGCCAATACTCTTGTAGGCCTTTCGCCGTAACCGAAAAGGAACCTGCCGAAAATCAGTTCAGGCAGCAATCGCAATCCAAAGACCCAGCGAACTATTTTCCGCAAAAAAGAAAGCGAATCATAAGGCATTACCCCTCTGAGTTTGCCCCAAAGCCTTGAGCAGCGTTCGTTATAAAAATATTGGCCGGCAAGCTGATAATATCCAGCCTCCTGCGCCGATTGTTTGGCGAAACGCCAAAAACTTTCATCCTCACCATACTTATGACGGGCAAAATGGATACGCTCACATGCGGGAACCGCTCTGCTCGATGAATAAACACCGCTAAAATCGGTCGGACCCAAAAATTTATCCGCTGAGAAATTCGCACCCTTGACGAAATGAGTATTGGTAAATCTCGCCGCCGATTCAAAAACACAGGCGCCGCAGAGAAAATAACCGTTAAAAGCAACCGTCCTGAACTTCGCCTCTTTTTTTATCACAGCGTTTTTAAACGTCGTCACACCATTAAACGTACAGCCATCAAAACTGGCTATACCCTCGAATACGGCGTTTCTAAAACGACTCTGTGCATTGAATACCGAACTGTTGAACACCACGTTACGCCCAAAATTGACACTTAGGCTGTCAGGTTCCGACCAAGGAGCTGAAAAAACAACGTTTTCTTCAAATGTACATTTATCAAAAACTATCGTTTGCCCAAGTGACACTTGCTTGATATCTTTCTCTTGGCGGACTACCAGTTTTTCCGTTGCAAATTTCTCCTGCTCATCGAAGAGCCTGTTAATGTCAAGCACACCCGTAATAAAGCATTGGCTCAATTGAATATCTTCGCCGTCGGCAAGCGACTGAAGCAGTTGGCTTGCGGTGATATTTTGTTTTTCTCGCTGAAGTGTCATCTAACCTCAATTCACCCCATATCTTCTTTTTGTAAAAGTTCGATAATTTCTGCTTTTCCAGGCAATGCCTCGATCGAGCCGAACTTGGTACATGCAAGCGCACCAGCCGCCGAAGCAAACTTAACTGCTTTGCGTATATCGTCACCAACAGCACAACTCGCTGCCAAAGCACCGGCAAAAGCGTCACCTATACCGGTATGATCGAGAAGTTCTATCTCAAAAGCTTTAATATGGTCGGCCCCATCCCTGTCTACGACCATACACCCGCGCTTACCCATAGTTATAACGGCCGCAAGGGCACCGCGGGCAACCATATCAGAACCTATCAGCTTGGCGGTACGAACATTGGCGTCACCGTGGTTGGTGATGTCAGCTGCTTCGTCAAGATTAGCGATCAAAATTGTGTCGCTGAAATATTCGCCGGGCAAATCCACAACACTGTCGAAATTTTGCTCTATAGGTTTAGCTGGATTGAGTATCACCCTCGTGCCATGCATCTGCGCACTGCGAATAGCTGCTATGACAGCATCATGCGGCAAGTATCCATAAATCAGACAAACATTAGCACTGGCAATTGTATCTTCAGCTTTATCGATCTCCACGGGCAATAAAGCGCCATTAGCACCGGTATATACACACGCCGCGTTTTCGCCAACGCCATTGACAAGCGTAACAACCGTGCCGGTATTCTTAACTTCTGCGGTGTAAACAAAATCGATATTGACCTTGAAATCGCATAGACACTGTTTTGCCATTTCACCGAACGGATCGCCACCGACTTTACTGATAAGATGAACCTGGCAACCGCAAAGTGCCGCTTCTACCGCCTGATTCGGACCTGGCCCCGTTGCGCTATACGACAAGCCCGTACCACAGACACTCTGACCTGATCCAGGATAATGCTCACACCTCATCGCCAGGTCTACATAGCTGGGACCAACAACAACTACCTTAGCAAGCTCTCCTGCCATTTTCGTCCTCGAAATCCGTTCGAACGACTCTTATTCTAATAGGCTGACAATTAATTACAAACTTTGATGCAAACAAGATGCTGCACATCGTTTGATTATTCGTTTTTTTTGTCTGCCTCGACTTCTTTCTGCATTGCCTTTAGTTTTTCCCGCAGTTCTTCCATCTTTTTTTCCTGCTCAGCTATAAACTCGGGATCAACCTTAGCTTCGGTTTTGACACTCTCAGCAGCAGTACCACTTTCTTCCACCTCAGGGGACTGCTTTTTACAGCCGCCAAAAAACATCAGCATACCGATCACTACTGCAAAAAAATAATATTTATACTTCATTGTAAAAGCTCCTTAAATTAACTTTGTTAGACAGTTATGATAACCAATTTATTCATTTGTTCAAACAAAAAACTTACATTTTATCCGTAGTACGAACAATAGGTCCTGTCGGTTTCCCACACGTTCACACAATGCAGTCTCGAATCGGCAAATTTACCCTCCAGCTTATTCCACGCAAATACCGCGATATTCTCAATTGTCGGATTCGTATCCTTAAACTCAGCCACATCAGCATTGAGATTCTTATGGTCGATAAGCTGTATCAAGGCGTCATCGACTATTTTTTGAAAATTGCCGATACGAAACCTGTTGTCCTCCGTTGGCATCTTCACGGAAACCTCAATAACATAATTATGCCCATGCCCGCTTGGATTGGCGCATTTACCAAAAACTTCATGGTTACGACCCTCGGAAAAAGACTCATTCCAAAGCTTGTGCATCGCCGCGAACTCAAATTTTTCACTAAAATAGATCATCTTCCAGTCCTCGCAATCAACTGACAATTTCCTAAACGGATTCAGCTTCAGGCCTAACTCCAACACCATCGCAGAACCGAACTTACCGGCTAACTCATCCCGCGTCAATTTCAAAAGTTCCACTATCTCAGAAAACCCAATATGTTCTGCTTGCCTAAAATGTCTTCTCACTCGCTCTGAAAATGCCGGCACCACATACTCGCGAACACATTTGTCAATATCGGTCACATTAACAACAAATCCTGTATCCCGGTCCAAATTCCCGACCAGGCCGACCTCTAATTCAAAAAAAACTGCCAAACCTTCTCCACTGGGTTTCGATGAAAACGAATTAAATCCCGTAAAATCTTCAGGCAAAAAAGGATTTACAGAAAAACGAACCTTACGCTGAAGTTTATGCATCAACCAATATCCTTTTACTAAGCCCTGTTATGCATCAGACTTATTATCTCATTTCGGCTCTTCGGATCTTTCTTGAATATCCCGCGAAGTGACGAGGTCACCATAACCGAGCCAGGCTTCTTTATCCCGCGAATTGTCATACAACTGTGCGAAGCTTCAAGCACAACCGCCACCCCCTTTGGTTCGAGCTTATCCATAATAAAATCCGCGATCTGGTCGGTAAGACGCTCCTGTACCTGTAATCGATGAGCGAAACTGTCAACGATACGGGCAAGCTTACTGACTCCCAAAACCTTGCCCGATGGAAGATACGCCACATGAGCCGAACCTATAAAAGGCATCATGTGATGCTCACAAACACTGTGAAACGGTATGTCACGCAGCATAACAATCTCATCATATTTTTCGGTAAAGACACTTTTAAGGTATTTCTCAGGCTTCTCATTCATCCCGCATAGCAACTCGCCATACATCCTGGCCACGCGACTCGGAGTACCCTTTAAGCCTTCTCGCTCGGTATCTTCACCGACTGCGATCAAAATCTCTTTAACCGCTTTTTCTATTAGAGAAAAATCCATCTCTTTGTTTTGCTCTCTCATAACTCAAACCCTCTTTGCCAATAAAAACAGTCATCCCGATTCATCGGGATTCCGCAATTTTGATTTTTAACTTTTAATTTTTAAATTCATTATGTACCGTACCAACAGGCGAACACCAAAACCTGTTGAACCGCCACTGGCCACTTTCTTTTCCGGCTCAGAAGCTGTCATCTTGCCGGCAATATCCAGATGCGCCCACGGAGTTTCGCCCGCGAATTCACAAAGAAAAGCACCAGCCGTACAAGCCCCGCCGTACCGGGTACCGATATTTTTTACATCCGCGATCTTACTCTTGATCTCCTCTGTATATTCCGGCCCCTGCGGCAATTGCCATACAGGCTCACCACTCTCTACAGAAGCCTTCTCAAGCCCCTTAACAAGATTCTTGTCATTACTCATCAAGCCTGCCTTGTGCTCTCCAAGAGCAACCGCACAAGCGCCGGTCAACGTCGCGACATCAATAATAGATCCGCAATCCAGCTTATTAGCATAATCTATCGCGTCACAAAGAACTATCCTGCCCTCGGCATCGGTATTAAGAACCTCAACCGTCTTACCGCTGGCCGTTTCGATAATGTCACCAGGACGATAGCTCGCAGAGCCTGGCTTATTCTCAGCAGCACCAATAATAGCATAAACATTCACGGCTAACTTCAATTCCGCGATAGCTTTAATAGCTCCCAAAACAACCGCTCCGCCGGTCATATCCATCTTCATCTCATCCATTTTAGCCGCAGGCTTAATACTGATACCGCCCGAATCAAAAGTCACCGCCTTACCCACAAGAGCCACCGACGCCGACTTACCCGCCGATTTAGCTGACGAGGTATACTTTAAAACTATCAATCTCGGCTTATTGGATGAGCCGGCGCCAACCGCGAGGATACCGTTCATCTTCTTCTGCTTCAACTGTTTTTCATCAAAAACCGTACACTTCAAGCCAGCCGTATTAGCCGCCACTTTTTTCGCCTCAGCCGCAAGTTTCGCCGGATAAATTACATTAGCCGGACGATTCGCCAGAGTCCTTGCCAGATTCTGAGCACAACCGATAACCGAACCCACCGAAACCGCCTTATTCATTTTCTTTATCCTTGCAGAATCGGCATCTATCACTTCAACTACCAGCGAATCACTTCTGCCATTGCCATTATCACTAACAAATTCGTCATAACAATAGCTGCCGAAATATACCCCTTCAGCGATCGCCTGCCCCATCTTACTCAGATCGAATCGAGCACCAAAAGCGCGGTGCACAGCAATACTAACAGTTTCAGCTTTTGCGGCAACCGCTTTTTTAGCTGCCAAAGCTGCCGCATTACGTACGGTATCAAGCGTTGCCTTCTTCTTTTCGCCAAGGCCGATCAGCATCAAACGTTTAGCCGCTATTTTGCCTCGCCCGTACAGGACCGCTGTCGTATCAGCTTTTCCCTTGAAGTCGCCCAGCTCTATCAACTCTTCGATCGCTCCACCGAGTTCAGCATTTAGTTGACCCGTCAATTTATCCAGCCCTTTACCGTCACTGAACATGCCAACACAAAGCATATCCGTTTTACATTTACAAATATCAACCGTCCGCGTCTTAACTTTTACTTCGATAATCTTTTTCATATCATAGCTTCCTTATTTGTATTGTTTACTGACTTGTGCCAGTTTTGGTTCTAAACCTTAAATAACTTTCTATAAACTCGTCAAGATCACCGTCCAGTACCGCGGTGACATTGCCAGCCTGAAAATCCGTCCGGTGATCCTTAACCATTTGGTAAGGCTGCATAACATAGCTGCGTATCTGGCTGCCCCACGCGATTTCGCCTTTAGCACCATAGAGCTTGGCGATCTGAGCGTCACGTTTTTGCTGTTCGACCATATACAGCCGAGCCTTTAGCACCTTCATCGCCTGAGCCTTATTCTTGTGCTGACTCCGCTGATTTTGACACTGCACTACGATCCCTGTAGGCTCATGCGTTATCCGAACCGCCGAACTTGTCTTATTAACATGCTGACCGCCCGCCCCGCTGGCGCGATAAAAATCGATACGGATATCGTCATCAGAAATATCAACACCGACATCATCTTCGAATTCAGGTATGCAGTCGACCGCCGCAAAAGTTGTATGCCTGCGCTTCTGGGAATCGAACGGACTGATCCTCACAAGCCGATGCACCCCAGTCTCACAGGACATCTTACCAAAAGCGAATGGCCCTTTAACCTGCAAAGTGATCGACCGTATCCCAACCTCTTCGCCAGGCGTAATATCAAGCTCAGTATATTTATATTTCTTACTATCGAAATACCGCGTGTACATCCTAAGCAGCATATTCACCCAGTCACAGCTTTCGGTACCGCCGGCTCCCGCATGAATACTGAAAAAGCAGTTCTTCATATCTTCAGGCCGAGACAACAACCCCTGCAGCTCCAACTGCTCACATTGCTTTTGCAGTTTGACGATGTCACCTTCTAACTGCTCTAAAGTTTGCGCATCTGACTCAGCCTCCGCCAACTCGAACAATTCACTAAGATCGTTAATATCGCGCAAAGCCTGTTCTGCCGGCTCCACCACAGATTTAAGAGAGCTTAACTCAGCAACAACCACCTGCGCCGCCTCGGGATTATCCCAAAAGTCAGCCGACGACATTTTAGCTTCAAGTTCACTAAGTTGGGCCTTCTTAGAAGCTAAGTCAAAGCCACTCCCGGATCTTTTCGATCCGAGCCAACAATGCTGTTATAGACCCCTTCAATTCCGATACTTCCATAATAATTCTTTCTCAAAAATAACCGCCATCAGCGAAACTTATTTGACAGGATAACAGGATTAACTTGTTTTTTTGATCCTGTCTAAAAAATTCGTGTTAATTCGTGAAAATTCGTGGTTAATCATTTTGTCTTCTCTCCGATTTCTCTGTGCCCTCTGTGGCTATTTTTTTTCCTTTATCATACGCTCTGAATCAGATATGATAAATCCACCGGAAAATAAAAGCAATAACTATTTATCAGGAGCCTCATTATGAAACGATTTGGCCAGGTAATCGGCATCAAACCAGAAAAACTCGAAGAATACAAAAAACTACACGCCGAGGTTTGGCCCGATGTCCTGAAGCTAATCAAAAACTGCAACATGCGAAACTACACCATTTTCCAGAAAGACAATTTCCTCTTCGCCTATTTCGAGTACGTAGGCAACGACTTCGAGGCAGACATGGCCAAAATGGACGCCGACGAAACAACAAAAAAATGGTGGGCTAAGTGCTCCCCCTGCCAAGTACCCCTGGAAACCAAAAAAGAAAACGAATGGTGGGCAAACATGCAAGAAGTATTCCACTGTGACTAAACTGTTAGCCCCCTGCACTGCAGGGGGTTCTTTTCAAAAGAAAAAAAACATGGCAGAAAAATTTATAAGCGAACCAATCAAACCCGTCGCGGGCACATTTGACACCGCACCTATGGCCATAGGCGAACCAGGCCTGCCTGCAAGATTCCTCTGGCGAGATACTGAATATACTGTCGCTAAGGTACTGGAAAAACGGAAAGAGTCAGGCCCCTGCAAATCCGGCTCCGCTGAGATGTACCTGCGAAAGCACTGGTTCAAAATAAAATGTACCGACGCCACAGAGATGACCATTTACTTCGAACGCCAACCAAGAAGCAAAAAACAAAACAAAACAAAACCCGATGGTGGCTATACACCATCACCCAAAATGATTGAGAAAAAAATCCAGACGAGCCACCGATGTAAAATCGGGGGATATTAAAACTTCAACATAACCTCAACACGCCCATTCCCGCATCCCCCTCTGTCATTCCCGCCAAGGGCCTCCGCCCGCGAAGGTGGGTGCAGAAATCCATTTTTAACCACGGATTGAACGGAGTTACATTCTCTGTCGTTGTACGAGAATGAGGCTGTAACGCTTCCAAATAAGCATGGCAGGTAATATACAAAAAACAGTATTCATGGCCCAGAAGGTAGTCCTGACAGTGCTTTTAATCTCAGGATTATCGTACAGAGGTTCATCGAACAGAGAGCCGATGAATCCAATAGGGCTGTAATGATAAATCACATCATTGTCGAAGATACCTCCCATGATCAACGGTAGTATGAGATATAAGCCAGCAATGAAACCAAGAAGAAGCCCGATTTTGCTGGAGACTGGCTTATAAACTACGTAAAGTTCAAGCAAAAGCATAAGGAACAAAAAGCAAGTCAACAAGATGAAGATATTGTATAGACCAGGCAAAGGCGTTATGTTAGCTTCCTTTGCCAGGAAAGTTACCCCTAACGATAAAACGCCCCATATTGCGAATAAAGCGATCGCTAAGGTGAGATTTGAGTATTTCAGCATGGCAAAGATGCCCGTTTTTCCTGATGCGATCTTGCCTTGAAGGTCTCGGCTGTATTCAATGTAGCTGTCGAGTTTTCGTAGTGAAGCCAATTGAATAAGCAGAATAGGCAACAGCGTACTAAGCCAATAGAGGTAAACTAATTTACTGTCCTCTTTTGGTAGATAAAAGTAATATAAGCCTATTGCGATAAAAATATATCCAACCAGAAAAAGCATGGCTCCTTTCCTCGTAAATAAAGGTTCTTGTTCATGGGTGAACTTCCGCAGGATGCCTTTAAATAACCAGCAGCAAAAATACAAAGCGATAAACGAAATTACCAGCAGTATCGGGACTTTTAATTTGAAGAAATATACCCCATAACTTTGAAGTTCATCGGTCATAGACAACGCAACTATAGCATTTATCATCATCGGCACAAAAAAGAATATGCCAAACAATATAAGCACTATACCTGAACTTTTGCTCTTTTTAGTCGGCCTAATTGATGACAGTAAGCAAGTCAGGTTTGTAAGAATGGCTATTGATAAAAGTGTCAGAAGAATTTGTCCCTGAAGGCTTATGTTTATTCTTCCTGCTAATCCAAAATAAATAAGAAAACCTAAATTGATCCCGCCGAATAGAAGAACCAAAAGATTTTTGCCGATAAGAATGCCAAAAGCTTTTTTGTGAGCCGGAAGTGGAAGAAGTCTAAAAAAGTCAAACGATTTATTTGATATCTCCTCTTTAATAGCTGATCCGGAGTTATACGAACTCCAAATAAAAAGCATTAGTACCTGGAAGGTCAGGAACTGATAATAAAGACTCTGGTAGAATTCGACGATGTCCTCAAAAAACGTTTGACGCTTATACCCCGAATAGCTAATAAATACTAATAGCAGAGTGGTGGAAATGTAGATAGTGGTATAAACCCAGAATTGCTTGGGACGCAGTATACTGTAACGGTAACGTTGTATTAACGGGTTACTCAGCATTTCCTTATCCTTTTCCAGAGGTCTTTATTCCTCAGCGGATATTTTCATAAATATATCTTCGAGGTCCGTCTTTTCTTCACAAAACGTGACAACTTTAATATCGCTCCTGACCAAATGTGAATTTAATTCAGCCAGTCTTTCCAGCGGTACATCCGCCTCGGCCGTTAGAGTATGGTCCACAACTTCCACAGTTTCTATCTTAAGAAATTCTTTCACCAGGGCAACAGCTTTGTCGCTATCATTTAATACCTTTATAGTGACATTTCTTGCACCTGCAATTTTTTGTTGTATTTCATCGATAGCCCCATATAGAACTATCTTTCCTTTGTTCATTATTGCAATATGACTGCACAACCCCGACAACTCAGTTAATATGTGTGAGGATATAATAGTGGTTTTGCCTTCGGCGCTCAGTTTCTTCAAAACGTCACGCAGCTTAATTCGTTGGCTCGGGTCCAAACCTGACGCAGGCTCATCAAGTAGCAAAACCTCGGGCTCATGGACCAATAGTACCCCAACACCCATTCTTTGGATCATGCCCCTGGAAAGATGCCGTACGAAGCTGTCCCTCTTATCCTCAAGATCGATGAATTTTAATGCAGAGTCGATGCGATCCGCTATTAGTTTAGGCTCTACCTTATAGACTCTTGCAAAAAACTCAAGACACTCCTGTAATGTTAGGTCATTGTAAAGATTAAAAAAATCCGGAAGAAAACCCAGATGTTGTCGTATCTGCAGATAATCTTTCTTCAGATCGTGCCCGAGAATGCTTGCATTTCCATCTGTTGGATTTAGTAGAGTTGCCAGAATTCGCAGAAGCGTCGTTTTGCCTGCTCCGTTAGGACCGATCAGCCCGACCACATGCCCTCGTCCGATAGACATGCTCACATCATTGACTGCGACTAATGTCCCGAATTCTTTTCTAATTTTGTCTATTTGCAGAATTTCCATTTGCAAATGAACAGTATACACCAAATTTCACACAACGCCACTTTTTTTAGCCAAAAATTTTAAACCCCGTAAAATCTTTTTTTCTCTCCGTGTTCTCTCTGATCTCTGTGCCTAATTCTTTAAAAAATAATCTGAAAAAATCCTGTAGTCCTGTTGTAAAAAATGGATCCCTGCTTTCGCAGGAATGACAGGGTACCCCCTGATTTTACATCAGGGGGTTGTTGTTTTTGGAATTGGGGTTATTGAAATTGATTGTTGATTTTTAAAACAGTGTTAATCTCTGTAAATCTTGTAATCCTGTCTAATTTTTTTCTCTGCGTTCTTAGCGAACTCTGCGGTGAGCAAATAGTGAAGTGTACAAAAACGAAAAGGGCTGGGTTTGTCAGGAACCCAGCCCTTGGTGAGACAGCAATTTGATTTAGCTAAAATAAACTGCAAACTTATAAATATTTTAGGCCATCTCACAAACCAAAATGTATTAAAAGAAAAGACCTCTTAAACTTCACTCTTAATTATAGCCGGCACGTCTGAACATTGCAAGCTTTTTTTTGCAAAAAAATTAATTTTTTTGCATTTTTTTGCACTTTTCCTGCAAAAACCGTGCACTTTTTCCCCGTTTTTACACAAAAATACGCGTTTTTCAGCGTTTTTTCAGCTCAATCCAGCCTAACTCCTTTATCCTGAAGCCACTGTTTCAGGTCACCCATTTCCGTGTCAAACACCTCATTATCGTAGTTTTCTTCAAGTTTAGCCACTCTTTCCGCCAGTTCCGGCTCCCGCTGAACCACCTCGCAAAGCCTTTTTTCAAACCGATCACTGTGTTTTCGCATCGACTCAAAATCAATATGCACCCCCAGAACCCCTGCAGCCCTCCTTAG
>JBHPGW010000003.1:0-93135 GCA_042569785.1 Planctomycetota bacterium
GAAGGTGATATTGCTAACCAATTGCCGTTATTCAACTTATAACCGGACAGTAGTGCATCAGTTTATTAAAAAATGTCCCGACTGTGGCCAGATTCTACGTTTTGAATCAGGCTGCGATGTTTGCAAAAACTGCGGATTTAGCAAGTGCGGTTGACCGAAGAATTAGAACAAATCACAACAGACTCCCGATATTGATACCAAGCCAGAATTACTCGAACACGTGGCTTGAATTCCTGTAGCGGCTAAGAATGCATTTTATTATTTGTGACATATACCATATTTTATTTTCGAGATGGGGCTAAATTGCCCACTTGCCAAACACAGCATAGTAGGTTATTATGCATTTTGAAGATGGTAGTTATTTGCTACCGGGAGACAGACAAAAACTAAACTGAGTTGCTTTTTTCCCAGTGTCATTTCAGTGTCAGTTTTGTTTGGGTAGTTGGTCGGAACTGAGTCGGAAACCAGTTGGCATCAAGATGGAACCGTGTGCCTGACCTAAAAAAACGGCTGTAAGTGCTTTATTGACAAGCACCCACAGCCAGATGTGACCATTCGGGACGCAGAGGTCGGAGGTTCAAATCCTCTCTCCCCGATTTTTCCCTTCGGGAAAAAACAGAGCAGTAGAGCGGAGAAAGTAGAAAGTAGAAAGTAGAGCAAATTGCCAGCTACGCAGACAATAATGGTTTTTCATGGTGTAACCGTCTACTGCGGTCTACTTTCTACTATCTACTTTCAAAAAAGATAAAACATGGCGTTCGCTTTTGAAAAGCTTATTGTTTACCAGTCGCTTACGCTCCGGGCTCTGTTGATGCTAAAATGCGAACTCCCTTTCTGTTAAATTATTTTCCGCTCAAACGTGCTTCTTTTAGCCAACAGTAAATTACAGGTACGACGAGCATTGTCAGTACCTCTATTGTCATTCCGCCAAATGATGGTATTGCCATTGGTACCATGATGTCAGAGCCTGTTCCGGTGGCGGTTAGTACGGGTATTAGCGCCAGTATTGTTGTTGCGGTTGTCATCAGGCAGGGGCGGATGCGTCTTGTGCCCGCGGCTATAACATCTCGACGGATGTCGTCAACCGTTTGACTTTCCTTGTCGCGAAATGATTGCTGGAGGTATGTGAGCATAACTACGCCGTCATCGGAAGCGATGCCGAACAAGGCGAGGAAGCCTACCCAGATTGCAACGCTTAGGTTGATCTGATGCACCTGGAAGAGGTGGCGCATATTTATGCCGAAGATGGAAAAATCGAGGAACCAATCCTGTCCGTAAAGCCAGATCATTATGAATCCGCCTGACCATGCTACGATAATACCGGAAAAGACCAGTAGTGACAGTGTTACGGACTTGAAGTGGAAATATAAAATAAGGAATATTATAAACAGTGCGAAGGGAACTATGACTATGAGGGTTTTTTGTGCCCTGATTTGATTTTCGTATGAGCCGGCAAATGACAGACTAACGCCGGTGGGTATTGTCAGCTGGCCGGCCTGGATATTTTCGTCGAGGAATTTTCTGCAGTCTTCAACCACATCAACTTCCGCCATGCCCTTTTTCTTATCGAAGAGCACATATCCGACGAGAAAAGTGTCTTCACTTTTTATAGCCTGTGGCCCTGAAACATAGCGGATGTCGGCCAACTGGATGAGCGGGATATGTGTGCCGTCAGAGGCGGCTACGAGTATCGAGTCGAGACTTTCGATATTATCGCGGAGTTCTCGCATGTACCTTACACGAACGGGATACCGCTCGCGGCCCTCGATTGTAGTCGTTATCGCCCTGCCGCCGATCGCGACTTCGATCACGTCCTGGACGTCGCGAATACTGATGCCGTATCGAGCGGTTCTTTGGCGGTCGATGTCGATCTCAATATATGGTTTGCCTATGATGCGGTCTGCTATTACGGTTGATGGGTCGATGCCGGGAGCCTGTTTGAAAAGCTTTTCGATCTCAAGGCCTACCTTTTCGATAGTTGGCAGGTCTGGGCCTTTAATCTTCAGGCCCATTGTGGATCGCATTCCGGTTTGTAGCATGACCAGTCGAGTTTCAATTGGTTGGAGTTTCGGCGCACTGGTTGTGCCTGGAATCCGGCCGGCATTTACGATCTGGTTCCAGATATCGTCAGGTGTTTTGATATGCTCTCGCCATTGCCTGAAGGGTCTACCTTTGCGGTCGGAGATAAGTTGGCCGTTTTCGTCGCGGGCAAAATCTCTTTTTTTTCTGTCATAGCGGAAACGCATTCGCTTGCCGGATTTATCGAGTATGTACTCCGGTTTGTAGTTGATGACGGTTTCTATCATCGAGATGGGGGCTGGGTCGAGTGGAGTTTCTGCGCGTCCTATTTTGCCGACTACCGAGTCTATTTCTGGTATTGCCTGGAAAGCTGTATCCTGTTTGCTAAGAACATCGAGAGCTTCGCCGATGGAGGCGTGCGGCATTGTTGTCGGCATGTACAAAAAGGCGCCTTCATCGAGTGATGGCATGAACTCTTTGCCGAGGCCGGCCCATATTGACAGGCCCAAAATTATAATAACAGCTGGTACTAATAAAAATTTGCCTTTATTTTCGAGACACCATGCGAGTATTCGCGGGTAGTACTTTTGAAATATTTTGAAAAATAAAAGCAGGCCTCCAATTAGTAAGGCTACGAAGATAAAATTAGTTATAGTCGCTTTAGCGGCCCCTAATGGCAGCCAGTGCTTTGTTAGTATCGCACCGACAAAAATGACTGCTATGATATTTATCCATAAGGGCCTGACCGGCTCTGCCTGCCCGTGACGGCTTTGTCTTAACAGACGGTATACGCCAATAGCGCAAACAAAAATGCCAGCCCATAACGAGAGTTTAATTGCGACAGCTATTCCAAATAGTATTAACGCAGCGGAGATAATCGAGCGAATCTTTTTTCCAGCTTTGGCTGTCTTTACGAAAAGCAGATGTGCCGCGGGCGGGATTATCGTAATGGCGACTATCATGGCAGCGACCAACGCGAACGTCTTTGTAAATGCGAGGGGCTTAAAGAGTTTGCCCTCGGCGCCAGTCATTGTAAAAACCGGCAGGAAACTTACTACTGTAGTTAAGACCGCGGTTACAACGGCGCCGGCGACCTCGCTGGAGGCGCGGTGAATGACATCGAGTTTATTCTCGCCGGGTTCGGCGCGATCGAGGTGCTTTAATATGTTCTCGCAAATGACTATTGCCATATCGACCATTGTGCCTATGGCAATTGCGATCCCTGAAAGCGCGACTACGTTGGCGTCGACTTTGAAAATTTTCATTGCGATAAAGCACATCAAGACAGCCAGAGGCAAAACCGAACTGATCAGTATCGAACTTCTAAGGTGCATAACCAATACGATAACGACAATTATCGTTACGAGTATTTCCTCGGTGAGAGCTGTTTCGAGGGTTCCGAGGGTTTCGTAGATCAATCCTGTGCGATCGTAGAACGGGACGACCGTAACCTGCGAAACGGTGCCATCAGGTAGAGTTTTTTTTTGCAGGCCCGGTGAGATTTCCTGTATCTTCTCTTTTACGTTCTTGATGGCTTCTAAGGGATTGTAGCCGTACCTTACAACGACAACCCCGCCGACCGCTTCTGCGCCTGCTTTGTCGAGTGCTCCCCGCCTAAGTGCCGGCCCGTAAGAAACATTAGCGATGTCCTTGATATAAACGGGGACATTGTTAGTGGTCTTTACAACTGTGTTCTCAACATCGGATAGCTGCTCGATAAGCCCAAGGCCCCGAATCATATACTCGGTTCTGTTTACCTCTATGGTCCTTGCGCCTACATCAACGTTGGAATTTTTGACAGCTTTAAAAACGTCGTTTAGTTTTATCTTGTAGGTTCGCAGGGCGTCGGGGTCGACGTCGATCTGATACTCCTTAACGAAGCCGCCTATCGACGCGACTTCACTTACGCCTTTTGCCGAAAGCAGAGAGTATCGCACATACCAGTCCTGAACGGTTCGCAATTCATCGAGGTCCCATCCACCGGTAGGGTTGCCATTGGGGTCGCGACCTTCGAGTGTGTACCAGAAGACCTGTCCCAGGGCAGTCGCATCGGGTCCTAATGTCGGAGTAACCGCATCGGGAAGTAAGCCGGGAGCAAGGGAGTTGAGCTTTTCCAGGACTCTGCTTCTGGAAAAGTAAAACTCGACATCATCTTCGAAAATGATATAGATCGAAGAGAATCCGAAATAGGAATTGCTTCGAATGGTTTTTACGCCTGGTACACCTAACAGTGCTGTGGTTAACGGGTACGTTATCTGGTCATCGACATCCTGTGGAGAACGGCCCGGCCATTGCGTAAAAACTATCTGCTGATTCTCCCCGATATCCGGGATCGCGTCAACGGGTATGGGAGCGCGCAGCAGCGGGCCAAGGTTCCAATCAAACGGGGCAACCGACAGGCCCCAACCGATAATCATTATGACCAGCAGTGCAATCACAAGCTTGTTCTCAAGACAAAAGCGTATGACGCGGTCTAAAACTGATCGTCTTTTATCCGGCAACCGGTCCATAAATCACTCCAGGCTGTTAGTTTAATGGTTGTGGCCTTGATGCTCGGACGGAGCTGGTTGTCCTTTTGGATTCATCATACTTGGTTTGGCCTGTATCTGCATTGCCGAGTCGATCTTGAAATTACCTTTAGTTACAACAATCTCATTTTCGGCTAAACCTGATTTGACAATGTAAAAGTCCCCTGCCCCTGGTCCGAGCACAACTTCTCTGCCCTGGAAAGTTGGCTTTTCGGTATCGGGAATTTTTACATAAACTACCGCTCGTTTTCCCGTGACCAAGACGGCTGAAGCTGGAATGACCAGGGGCGGGTGTTTGGGAGTTTCGGCTTTGACGTAACCCAACGATTCGGTAGTGGCAAGGTCCATGCCGCAAATATCGCAGGAGCCGGGTTCGGTTTTGACGATATCCGGGTGCATCGGACATATCCATTTCCCCTGCATTTCCGGCGTCATAACCTTACCCTGCGCGGCTATTGTTGAACGGACAACAGCCTTTACGAACATTTGCGGCTTTAACATGCCGTCTGAGTTATCTACGTTTACCCTTACCTTTACCGTTCTGGTCCTGTCATCAAGGACTGGATCGATGAAACTTATCGTTCCTTTAAAAACTGTGCCGGGATAAGCCTGGGTTGTAAATTCAACCTGCTGGCCAAATCGTATCCACGGTAAATCGGATTCGTAGGCGTCGAGTTTGATCCATAAGCGTGACAGGTCGGCGATGGTGTAGATTCTGGTGCCGGTCTCAACGTACATGCCCTGGACAGCGTTTCTTTGGATGACTATACCGCTGATAGGTGAGTTTATCGTTATATGTGTTTGAGTTTTTCCGGAAGTTTCGATTTGCTGGATCTGTTCGGTGCTTAGTCCGAGCAGGCGAAGTTTCTCCCTGACCGCGGTAAGCGTGCTCATAGTAGAGCCCGTTATCAGCCTGGATGTACCGGGGCTGATCTGAGAGACAGATTTTGATACCTGGATGAGTTCTGCTTGTGAGCTTATTAGTTCCGGGCTGTAAATTTCGACCATGTGATCGCCTTTATTGACGGAGATACCTGTAAAATCGACGAAGAGCCGATCGATCCTGCCTGACACCCATGCGGTGATGTTCTTTAGGCGGGTTTCATCATATTCTATTTTGCCGACCATCCGAATTTCGTTCGTAACAAATTGACGTTTGACTACTGAAGTTTGTATATCCATGAGCTTTGCCGCCTGCGGTGAGACAACCAGTTCGGCAACGGCCGATTCAGCTAAATCAGTTGGCATGGGTATCAGATCCATAGCGCATATCGGGCACTTGCCGGGACCGTTGCGGATGATCTGAGGGTCCATCGAGCAGTACCACTTCTGCTGGACAAATGGCTTGTCGTCAGTAGTATCAGCATCCGGGCTAACCAGTGAACTTATAATATATCCGGCTATGAAAGCGGCTATTATTATAAGAACCAGCTTAACTCGTTTAGCTTTAGAACATTTATTTTTTCTGTCATCTTCCATAAACTCACCTCGGAGATCATTTTTTCTTAACTGAAACGGTATTGTTAATTATCGGTAAGCTGGTCCCGGCAAGGGTCTCGATCATGGCTAATTTCTGGCTCCTTTCGGCAAGGGTGCGATGATAGTAAAGCTCGTATTTCAAGAGCTCTCGCTGGGCGTCGATCAGGCTTAGAAAACCAATCGACCCCGCACGGTAAGCAGTCTCCGAAGCGGCGAGCATTTCCCTTGCCTTTGGAATTATTACGTTGCGATAAAGAGCGATCTTCCTTGTAGTGTCCTCGAACTGATATAAAAGGTTTTTTGCTTCGGCGGCAAAAGTGTTTTCCATCTGCATTTTTTCATGGCCCTTCTGCCATACCTTTGCCTGTGCCTGTCGCTGAGCGGCTTTATAATTATCCGTCCAGATAGGCAGCGTAAGTGAGATCATGGCCATAACAGGGTCTTTTCCGCTGTCGTCAACTCCTGAACCGATGGCGTTGGCAGTATCAATATAGCTGACGCCAAGGGCGAAATTTGGGAAAGATTTCTTCTTTGCAAGTGTGTACTTATTCCTGGCGGCCTGAATATCATAATCCACGGCCTGGAGCTGGGGGTTATTTTGCAGGATCAGATTATAGAGCTGATCGAAATTGATGGTGACGGTTTTGTATTCTGACTGTTTTGGCCAGGGTAATTCACTTGAAGCGGGACGATTGAGTATACTGTTCAATTCGGCAGTTATCGCAGGTGTTAATTCCTTTAGGCTTTTGAGTCTGTCTTCCATGATCGCCAATTCGATCTGGGCACGGATGATATCGGGATGGGAAGTTATCGCTGCCTGGTACCTGGCGCGGGCAACCTGTTCGAAATGGATAATCAACTCGAGATTTTCTTCGGTTATCTCAATTGCCTTTGCAAGGTAACTGAATTCATAGAAAGTATATTTGACCTGCTCGAAAAGTTCGAGCTTTTTTGCCTGGTATCTTTTATGCGCAGCTTTTGCGGCGGCAGCGGCTTCGTCAGTTCGAGCTTCGATAACGCCGAACCATGGGAACTTCTGGCGGAGCTCGAATTTCTGCCGCTGGGGACCTGTTCTGGTTTCAACCTCTTCAATAAAATAGCCGTAAGTAAATTCGGGGTCGGCTAAAGAGCCGGCCTGGGGTATTTGCTCTATGGCGACTTTGAATTTTTCAAATTCAGCTTTTAACTGGGCATTGTTCAATGAGGCGTATCGCAGATAGTCATTGATTTGCTGTAATTTGTTTGGGTCGGCTGTTTCTTGTGATGATAATACTGGCCCGACAACGCCAAGCAGGACAACCGCCATTATACCGGCAAATATAACTGATCTCATGTCAAGCCCCCTTAATTATTTAATATCTTCATTTTACGATACCGCGAAAAAAATGCTATGAAAAAAGACTCGAATTATTTTTTTTACCTGTTATCCTCGGCGAGTTTGGTGTATCAGCTTGATGATCTCATCGAGCTTCTGTTTTCTTTCTTTTTCGGATGCCCCCTGTACAGCCTGCGTGACACAGTTTTCAAAATGGGTTTCGAGAATCTTTTCCTCGACACGGCCGAGAGCACCTTTGACCGCGCATATCTGGTTCAAAATATCGATGCAGTATTTGCGTTCCTCGATCATCTTCTGTACGCCGCGAACCTGGCCCTCAATTCGTCGCAACGCAACTAAGTTACCTACATGATTCGGGTTAGTTTTCATAAGTTCCCTTTCTTTATTTAAGTATACGTAATATACCCCATGGGGGTATACTTGTTCAAGAAATTTTTTAATTTTTCCTGTATTTTCGGCCTTGACGGCGTTTTTTTGAGGATAAAGTGCGAAAAAAGCGATCGTGGTCAAAAAAATATTTCCGAAAAAGCATCTTTTGTCTGATCTGCAAAGTTAGCTTGACAGAAATATCGATTAATGTAAGATTTGCTAAAAAGCAACTGACCTCAACTTAAATAAGGATAAATCAAATAACTATGGCTAACAACACAAACAACAAACAACCAAGTCAGGGTAACCGATTACCTGGAATTTGCAATTTACTGGAATCGATCGGCAACACACCGTTGGTGGAATTGAAGCAAATCCGTCCGAAAAAAAGTGCTCGTATCCTTGCAAAACTTGAGGGTCATAATCCCGGCGGGTCAGTGAAGGACAGGCCTGCCCTTTGGATGATCGAGCAGGCAGAAAAACGTAACGAATTGTGCGACGGCAAGATCATCCTGGAAGCAACATCGGGCAATACTGGGATCGGGCTGGCTATGGTCGGAGCGTGTAAGGGGTACCGGGTTAAGTTGACACTGCCTGAATGCGTGAGTATGGAACGTCGCCAGACACTGCTTGCCTACGGTACCGAACTGGTTTTGACACCTGCCGCGGAACGGACAGACGGAGCGATCCGCGAAGCGTTGAGGATAAAGGAAGAGTTTCCCGATCGTTACTTTACGCCGAACCAGTTTACGAACCCTGATAACTGGCTGAGCCATTACGAAACTACCGGCCCTGAGATACTGGCACAGACTAACGGCGAGATAGCCGCTTTTGTTGCCGGAATGGGGACGACGGGGACGCTAATGGGCGTCGGGCGCAGACTTAAGGAACATAACCGTGATATTCAGATCGTAGGCGCCGAACCTGTTGAAGGCCACGCGATCCAGGGGCTGAAGAATATGAACGAAGCTATCGTTCCGGAAATCTATGAAAAGCAACGGCTTGACCGGATAGTAACGATAGAAGACCGGCACGCTTACGCTGTAGCGAACAGCCTGGCTTTAGAGGAAGGATTGTTCGTTGGCATGAGCAGCGGAGCAGCGGTTTGTGCGGCATTAGAGGTGGCTGAAGATCTATCGCCATCTGATACGGTTGTGGTACTTCTTCCCGATAGAGGTGACAGATATCTTTCCACCAACCTTTTCAGGTCGATATGCGCAGAGTGCCCACCGTAATTTCCAGTTTACTCGAACAGAATAGTGCTGATGTAGCGTTCGGCAGTGTCGGGGAGTATGACAACGATCAGCTTGCCGGCGTTTTCCTGGCGTGCGGCTATTTCAAGAGCAGCGGCAGCGGCGGCTCCGGATGATATGCCGGCGAATATACCTTCCTGCTTAGCTAAACGTCTGGCGGTGTCAAATGCCTGGACGTTGGTTATTTGGATGACTTCGTCGACAACATCGGTATCCAGTATATCGGGGACAAATCCAGCTCCGATACCCTGTATCATGTGCGGACCCGGCTCACAGCCTGAAAGAATCGCTGAATCGGCAGGTTCGATACCTACAGCTTTTAGAGACGGTTTTTTGGCTTTTAGAACTTCGGCAATACCGGTGATGGTTCCGCCTGTACCTATACCCGCTACGATAATATCGACCTTGCCATCGGTGTCGGCCCATATTTCTTTGGCGGTTGTCTCTCTGTGTATCTGTGGATTGGCAGGGTTTTGAAACTGCTGAGGCATAAAGGCACCCTCGGTTTTCCCGACGATCTCAACGGCTTTATTTATCGCACCGGTCATACCTTCCTCAGCAGGAGTCAGTATCAACTCTGCGCCGAATAATTCGAGAATCTTTCTTCGCTCGATGCTCATTGATTCGGGCATTGTGAGTATTAATTTGTAACCGCGAGCGGCCGCTACCCATCCAAGAGCAATGCCGGTGTTGCCACTGGTAGGCTCGACGAGAGTATCGCCGGGCTTGATCTTACCTTCGCGCTCGGCGGTCAACACCATGCTGACACCTATACGGTCCTTGACACTGCTGGCGGGATTGAAAAATTCTAATTTCGCCGCTATCGTAGCCTTGCAATTTCGGGCGATCTTATTTAGCTGAATCAACGGGGTATTTCCAATCAATTCTGTCATGTCTTTTGCTATGTTCATTTTTAACCCCTTAATTCGGTTATTTTCGGTTCCTTTCCGCAGATCGGGCATTGCGGATTGCGTTTTAATTCGACCTTACGAAAATTCATCGTCAATGCGTCATAGGTCAGCAATGTATCTGTCAGCAGATCGCCTAAGCCGAGGATATATTTAATCGCTTCGGTTGCCTGCAAGGAGCCGATCACGCCTGGCAGAACCCCCAGAACGCCGGCCTGGGAACACGAAGGAACCACATCTGCCGGCGGAGGCGAATTGAATACGCAGCGATAACAACTCGATTCGTCAGGTAATATGGTTATCAGCTGGCCAACGAATTTCAAAATTCCGGCATGCGAAAATGGTTTTTTCTCGAAATAACAGGCATCGTTAATGAGAAACTTGGCGGCAAAATTATCCGTACAGTCAATCACAAAATCATATTCTCCGATAATCTCCCTGATGTTATCCGCCATTGCCAATTGATGATATGTCTTTACATCAACATCTGGATTTATGGCTCGCATTTTATTCTCAGCGGACTTAACCTTTGCGATGCCAATGTCACTGGTATGATGGAGCACCTGTCTTTGCAGATTGGTTATGTCGACGTTGTCAGCGTCTACAATACCAATCCTGCCGATTCCGGCAGCTGCCAGGTATAAGCACGCGGGCGAGCCTAAACCACCTGCGCCGATTATCAGTACCTTCGAGCTGAGCAGCTTCTCCTGGCCTGCTCGGTCAACCTGCTCCAAAAGTATATGTCGACTATATCGCTCAATCTGTTTTTCCGTAAGGCTCACTTGCCACCTCCCATAAAATAAAGGAACCCTGCCTTGTCATTTTCGGCGAGTGTTTTCTCGTCAAATTGTGTCCTCCTGAGTATCTACTCATTAAGCTCTAACGAAAACACCTCCGGCATCCTAACCTCTTGTTCAGTCTTTTTGCAAAGAAATTTAACCTTCGACCGGCTCAAATTCATCTTTGCCCACACCGCAATCGGGGCAGGTCCAGTCGTCCGGCAAATCCTCAAAATCCGTGCCGGGATCGATGCCATTATCCGGGTCACCGACAGCAGGATCATAAATATAGCCGCACATTAGACATTTATACTTTTTCATTTGATGGTCTCCTTTTTCTGATTTTGCTTTCGGTTTTTTCTCAATATAAGTTGCCGCGGTTCGCGGCGTTCTGCCACCCTTAACTTCTCGGTAGTAATTATAAGTCATCGGGACTTTACTGTTGTCGATCGTCTCACAGGCTATGATCCTGCCAATAAAAAGAGTATGTGTTTCGACATCAATCGCGTTAGTAACTTCCGCTTCAATAAATGCTACTGTATTATCCAGTACGATCGGGGGCCCTGCTATACCGAGCTTATAGTTAACTTCCTGAAATTTATCTATATCTCTACCGGTTCTAAAACCAAATTTACCTATAAACTTCAGCAGCGTTTGCTCGTCAAGAACCGATATAACAAAAACTTTACTTTCCGCAATATATTCATGAGTCAGATTTTGCCTGTTAACACTAACCGCTATCATAGGCGGTTCCGGTGTAATCTGGAATGCGGTATTAACGACGCAACCGTTGAAGTCATTACCCTTTTGAGAACTGATGATGCACATTGGGTAACTGAGATCAAACAATGATTCCAAATCCAGCATAGTTTTTAAACCCGTAAAACAGTTTGTTCACCCTGCTAATTCAAAGCCTTTAATTGACTGAGCAAAGTAGTAATATGGCTTAGTTCTTCAGTAATGACCTTTTCGACTTTATCTTTACCCGCTTTTTCGGAGACAAGACTTTTTAGTCCGAAGTAAAAGACGACAGACTCTTTTTCAGCGTTTAAGGCGATTTCGAAAACTTCTTTTACGGATTCTTTGCCGGTCAATTCTACAGTTGGAGACTTTTTTCCTTCATAGCCTCTGGCCTCAGCCATTGCCTGGAGATAGAGAGCGGCCTCGCTATCCGGATCAAAAGTGTTTTGCGTTTTTTCGGGACCTGAAAGCTGCTGTCTCATCTGCCTGAAAGTTTGCAAATGCCCATCTTCGGTCACAGCCAGCTCAAGCAGCAATTTTTCAATATCCTTATCAGAAACATTTTCTGCGGCTTTACGATAGAACTTTGCACCGTTTTTTTCGATCTCTTCAGCCATTTCAAAAATTTCATCGGCGTTAAATGTAATGCTCATTATGCATCTCCTTCTGCCGCTGCAAACGGCGTAAATATACGTTGTGCTAATTCTTTGTCCATCATAAACAATGCGTGCGGACTATTATTTGTAAGCTTTAACTGTCCGTTCAAGGCTCGGCATCTGTTATTTCCTGCGTGTCAATATCAATGTGACAAGACCGACCGTAACTATTGGAACAACCCAAAAGCCCGGAACAGTATTGGTAAACTCTGGCAAAGTCACTTTCTTAAAGTTCGCTATCGCATCAATGGGCTGGACAATGCCGGGATATATCAGAATAAATACTAACGCCCCCATGAACATACCCGCTACAGTTACCAATGCGTCAATTCGCCCGGAAGCGGCACAGGCCAGGCCTGTCCCGGGGCAATACCCCGTCAAACCAAAACCTACTCCGAGAATCGCGCCGCCGATAGCAACTGAGATCATCGCGGCCGGCTTGACACTGTAGTGTGCCTGCCCGCAAAGGCCAAGTATCCAGGTCCCCAGCATACCGACCAGGACAAAAACCGCGATCGTTCGCAAGGCGTGAAAATCTTTCAGCCTCAGGGTACCGATGATTTTGTCTGGATCGGCCAGTCCGCCAAGGAACAATCCGGCACCAAATAAAGCTCCAATAATAAAACCAATCGCTTCGGTAGACATAACCAACTCCTTTTCACTTTTTAATTGTGGGGGACTTAGGATAAACAAAATAAGCAGTTAACATCCCAAATCCAAACAATGTTATTGTAAAAGGCAGTACTGATAGAGACAACTGCGCCCATCCGCTTGCGAATTGACCACTGGTACACCCATGCGCTATCCTTGCGCCGAGCAGTATCAAAAACCCGCCGACAAAACCAGTGATGAGTCTTTTTGCAACGGAGTTGTCGTGATTAACCCGCCACCAAACGGTAGATATCCGCAGCTTCCATCGACGAACAATTAAAGCCGCGATAAAAGCGCCTGCTAATAAACCTATATCAAGCCACCATCCATAGCCAAATTTCTGGTATTTTTCTTTGCCAATCAGGGGGTGGGCTTGTGCGTATTCACTGTCGACCGCGTTAATAATCTTCGCGTCAACAACTACAAACTGTGTGGAAACGCCCAACGGTTTTACCAGAAAAACCGCCAGTACCTGGATCAATCCTAACAGAATCCCCGCCAACCACCACGACAGCGGCGGCTTTCTCACTTCCAAATCTTCCATAGCTAAACCTCCCTATTCTGATCTCTGGTTTGAAACTATTTTTAGTCGTTTCGGTTAAAAGTATCTCACCCTTTCCATAATCCGTGCAGATTGCAATATTCTCTGGCAGATACCGAAGATGCGTCTA
The DNA here is from genome assembly GCA_042569785.1 of Planctomycetota bacterium. Taxonomy (GTDB): domain Bacteria; phylum Planctomycetota; class Phycisphaerae; order Sedimentisphaerales; family Anaerobacaceae; genus JBHPGW01. Next base: position 13,391 of record JBHPGW010000003.1, read on the forward strand.
TATTAAAGAGGGCCTGGGGTTGCCGGCCCGGCTGGAGGAACTGTCGATATGCCCTGCCGTCAGCGAGCAGTTCGATCCATTCTATGTAGTGCTTTTCTTCCATAGGATGAAGTGTGCTTCCGACAGTGACCTTGTATCCGCCATCTGTTTTTTCGATTATCGGGACATGCTTTTCCGTGGCAGAATCGGCTGTTTGTTCTACAAATTTGGTCATAGCCTGGCCGCAACAAAACAAGTCGCCATCGCCGCCATGCAAAACCTCGACTATATTACCACATGCCATACATTTATAAATTTGAAGTTTTTCAGCCATAGTTAATTCCTTTCGTAATTTGCATCTTTCAATTAACGATTCCAAGCTCTTTGTGTTTTTCCAGGATTTGGTCGGCAAGTTTATTCAGGGCTGCGAAGTCCTGGTCTTTGGGATATCCCTTTGCTATTACCGGCTCTAATATCTCGACCTTGAGATTTGGTAACATAGAGGTCAACTGCTCAACCATTTTACCGCCCCAACTGTATGAGCCTATGATAGAAGCGAACTTTGTCTTTGGCCTAAGAGCGTTTGTTAAAAAAGCCGCGTAAGCCGCACAAGGGTGCGGGCCTACCAGCACAGTAGGCGAACCTATTACGATGGTAGCGGTGTCTACCAGAGCTATCGCGAGCTTTCCGATATCCACAGTCGAAAGCTCGAACTGCTTTACGGTAATGCCTCTTTTCATCAGAGCGTCGACAAGATACGAGACCATTTTAGCAGTACTGCCGTGCATTGAAACATAAGGCAGAACAACTTCGTTCTTAACCGTATCGGATGCCCAATCTTTATATGCGTTTACGATAAATTCTGGGTTATCGTATATCGGCCCATGACTTGGAGCGATTGTTTCTATCTCGATCGATTTGAGCTTTTCCAGGTGATTGTTGATCTGACGTTTAAACGGCATCATGATCTCAGCATAGTATCGCTTTGCTGATTCGTAGACCACCGCTTCATCGTCGACGAATAGACTGCTGGTCGCAAGGTGTGAGCCGAAGAAATCACAGGAAAAGAGTATCTTATCCTCTTTCAAATATGTCCCCATGGTTTCGGGCCAATGGACCCATGGCAGATAAGTAAACCGCAGGGTTTTATCGCCCAAGGAAAGTGTTTCGCCATCTTCGACAGTAATAAATCTGTCGTCGACAATGTCAAGAAGATCGATCAACATAGCTTTGCATTTTGGATTTGTTACTACTTTGGTGTCAGGGAAGAGGCTCAGTATATCCGGCAGTGAACCGGAATGGTCCTGCTCTGCATGATGGGCTATAATATAGTCGATGGTTTCGACCCCGGATTCATCGAGATTCGTCAAGAAACGATCGGCCATGGAAGGGTCAGAGGTGTCAAGCAAAGCTGTTTTTTCGCTGCCCTTTACAAGATAAGAATTGTAGCTCGTTCCGTCCGGCAGAGGTATGAGCCTGTCGAACAGTCTGACATCAAAGTCGATAACACCGACAGAGTAGATGTTTGGTTTTATTTCTCTTATCATAGTAACCCCTGTGCTTAATTTTTACTTATTTTAGGCTATGTGTGAATCAGGTAAAAGCCTATTATTTTATAGGCAAAAACACTACGTTTTCAAGCACTAATCGAATTTTAATAATTTGCGGCTTCGAGTTCAAAATAAGCCTGCGGATGGGCACAAGCAGGGCATAACTCTATAGCTTCGGCCCCTTCGTGGACGTAGCCGCAATTTCGGCAGACCCAGCGAACCGGAGTGTCTTTTTCGAAGACCTTGCCTTGTTCGATATTTTTTGCCAGCGCCAGGTATCTATCCTCATGTCGCTTTTCGGCAGCGGCAATATTTCTAAATACCGCTGCAATGTCATCGAAACCTTCTTTTTCGGCTACTTCGGCAAAGCCCGGATACATCTCGGTAGTCTCATAGTGTTCGCCGGCAGCAGCGTCTTTTAGATTGTCAATGGTATTACCGACAGAGCCGCCATGGAGGAACTTGAACTCTCTTTTGGCGTGTTCTTTTTCCTGGTTGGCTGTCTCTTCGAAAATAGCCGCTATCTGTACATATCCTTCTTTTTTTGCCTGGCTTGCGAAGTAGGTGTATTTGTTCCTTGCCTGCGATTCGCCTATAAATGCCGCCAAAAGATTCTTTTCCGTTTCACTTCCTTTTAAATCCATCGTTCACCTCATTTCTAAAAAGTTAAATATTGATGATACTACCGCCAAAAGTGCTAAAAACGGGCTATTAACATTCGTTTTTAACCCGTCGCTTGCGCTCAGGGCTCTGTTTCGGTACTTTTAACGCAAACATCATTTATCGTTTCAGTTTTGATTACATCACCTTTGAGGCTGATCGTTATGTCCTCAAATGGCATTTCTGTTTTGCTTAGCTCAACTGCCTGTTGGGCGATATGCGTCAGTCCCGAACAGCATGGCACTTCCATGTGAATAACCGTTAAGCTGCTGAGCTTGTTAATTTTTAGGATCTGCGCCAACTTTTCAATGTAAAGCCGGCTATCGTCCAACTTTGGACATCCTACTACAATGCTGTGATCTTTCAAGAATTTATTGTGAAAATCACCCATCGCGAAGGGCACACAGTCAGCTACCAAAAGCAGGTCGGCATTGATGAAATACTTGGCCTGAGGCGATACCAGTTTTAGCTGTACCGGCCACTGATTCAATTTAGAACCGAGATCACCTACAACAGAGTCTGTTTGCTCATCTTTTTCCCACAGTTGCTGAGCCATCGTGCCGGGACATGTAAACCCTCCCTGCTGAGATTTTTTCTGCTCTGCCAAATGCTGCTGCGTAGCCTGCTCGTCGAACTGGGCTGATTCTCGCTGCTCTACGGTTATCGCGTCCTGTGGGCAATGGCCGATACACGCCCCTAAGCCGTCACAGTAAATTTCGCTGACCAGCTTGGCCTTGCCGTCAATTATCTCGATCGCCCCCTCGGCACATGCACTAACACACTGACCGCAGCCTTCACATTTTTCTTCATCTATTTTTACAATGTTTCTCATTGCCATATTACTATTCCTTTTAGCCAAGCATTTCAGCTAAGTCCTCGTCAACGTTTCCGATCGGAGCAATATTGTATTTCTCGACCAGCAACTTGCTTTTAGTTTATGCTCGAATCATCGTCAACAGCATTTTAAATTTTTCCGCAGCTGTAACCGAATGACTGATATTAGCCGGCATTATGATAATTTCACCAGCCGAGACACTTACATCTTCACCGCCTATCGTCAATTCCGCCCTGCCGTCAAGCACCTGGACGACCGCATCGTAAGGGGCGGTGTGTTCGCTTAACCTCTGGCCCTTATCAAAGGCAAAGAGGGTAATAGTCCCTACCGGCTTATCCAGTATCGTTTTACTGACTATGGCATCATCAGCATATTCGACTAAAGATGCCAAGTCTTTGCTTTTGCCCATGCAGTCACCTAATACATTTTTATGTTTCTTTTTACCGCCCATTTTATGCAACGCCTCCTGCTTTGCTCTTTGTTTTTTGTTGGTCCTGAAGTATCTGTTCCAATGTAATACCGCCAAGGTAACCATCTATATACAGTTGAAGACTGCTGAGCTTTGTATTTATCTCGCATTCGGAGGCAAACTCGCAGCCGTCACCGCCCAGCAAGCATTTATTCAGGCGAATTCCACTTTGAAGAACATTTATGATATCCATCAAGGTTATTTTTGACGGTTCCCTGCTCAGGATAAAGCCGCCCTTTGGCCCCATGCGACTTTCAACCATCCCGGCCTTGTGAAGTTTCTGAAGTATTTTGCACCCGAGTTGATAAGAAAAATTTCCTTGTGCCGTTAACTGCCTGGCTGATACTGATCGGCCACTATTAAAGTGGCCCGCCAGATTTACCATCATTCGTAACGCGTAATCTGTATCTCTTCTCAAAACATTCATTTTATCTTTCCTTAAAATCGCCTGCTTATGTAAGACTAATATAGTCTTATATCGTATTATGTTCAAGCAAAAAATTTATTTTTTTTAATTTTTTTTCATGATCGGGCTTTTTGGTGCTTAAGACAGGTTTTTCAGGCTTTTCGGCATGGTTTCGATAAAGGCTCTTATCTGGTCTCGTACCTTGCGAAAGACAGCCATTACCTCTTTTTCAGTTCCCGAAGCGAAATACGGGTCGGTGAAAGGGTTGTGAATTACCTTTGCATTGCCGGGAAAAACGGGACAGTTTTGCGCAGCAGTGTCGCATAATGTCACTACATAATCAAAATCGATATCTGACAGCTCATCGATGTGTTTGGATCGGTGGGTAGAAATATTGACGTCGGCTTCAGCCATAATTTCTATCGCTCGCGAGCTGACTCCTATCGGGCGAACGCCGGCAGAATACGCGTCGATAGTATCGCTCTTTAAGTGTCTGGCCCAGCCTTCGGCGATCTGACTGCGACAGGCATTGCCGGTACAGATAAATAAAACCCGGATCCTTTTGTCACTGGCCATATTACTGCTCCTGTAATTTCAAACAAAAGTCTCTCAATTCACAATTTTCGCATTGATCGGCGATTCGGCCCGTGCAGTTTTCAATGATCCCTATCCTGCTCAAGGCAAAATCATACTTGACCGGGTCGGCTGAGTCAATCTTCGCGAATTGGCGCGTGATCTTAACGGCCGTCGCCAATGACACTGTTTTTTTGTCATAAAACCCCAATATCCTGCACAACCTGGCCATGTGCACATCTATAGGCACGATCAATTTAGCCTTATCTATTGACTTCCACAGCCCCGTATCTACGTCGCTGTCTCGGACCATCCATCGCAGAAAAAGGTTCATCCTTTTGCAGGCACTGCCCCTGGCGGGGTCGACAAGCAGATACTTTAAGCCCCGGCTTTGGTTTACACCGCCCAGCGAACCGCAGAATCGCGACAATGCGGGAATAATATCGGCATCGTTGCTGCTGTAGCCGATCAAAAAGAATTTTTCGATACTGCCGTATTCGGCCAGAACAGCCTTTAGCAGTGTCAAAAGATCGCTAATATCATCGCCGGTAGTGAAGCGATGCTTAAAGTTTCGCAGCAGTTTCCGCTGTTTTGAGCCAAACGACATCACAAAATCATAAGGGCTCGGCCCCATACGGCCCAGCAGGTCGGTAAGGCTGTTTTCGATCTGCTTGACCCTTCCATAAGCCAGAGAGGCCGATAAAAACGCCGTTATTTCCATATCGCAGGGCTCGGCATACCTATATACGAATTGCAGCGGATCCGGGGGAATAAAGCTTTTATGGCTATACCGCTCATACAGACCGTCCAATATTATCTTTATTTGAGCAGTTCGATCACACATTACAGCCAATTATAACAAAAATAAAAAATACAGCAACATCGCGTTTTAAAGCCCTAAACCGCCCATTTTAATTTTTTCTCTTTTTTCGGTTTTTTTTTGCAAAATCGGGCTTTTTTTCCTTGACTTCCTTGCCCCGATGTGCTAATTTACAGTTAACCTTCATTAATGGTAACCTGTGTGTTGGGCTGTTTCCGGCATACGTTTTCGCGATTATCGCGTGAAAGGAGGACGGAGGGGGCGGACAAAATAAGCACATTACGTGTGGTTTCCCTGTCGACCGAAGTGCATTCATCCCTTTTTGTAAGCTGTTAAGGTAAATGCGCTGAAATTGGTATTTGTACTATAGAGCGTATGGACGCAGACAGGACACAGGTTTCTAATGTGAAACCGAAATGATGATGCGGAGTGCGTTGCTCCGCGGATTGAAGAAAAGACGAAAGGATGGTTTTTATGAAAAAAACTTTGTTAATTTTGGCAGTACTTGCTTTGGCTATTCCTGCCATGGCAGAAACTGTCCACATCACCGCGACGGATATCAATCCTGGAAGCGGCCTGGTCGAGATCAGCTACGAAGTTACTGGTGGCTCAGAACTCGTAAGGGCTTTCGCTCTTGATATCAATGTCGCTGATGGTAATATTGTCGATGTCAATAATTACTTTGTTGGTGAGTGTAACGGTGTAGAACAAGGCTATGGTATCTTTCTCGGCAGGATCGTGATCGAAACCAATGGCGATGTCAACAGTTACGGCTCGCCTTTAGCTAAGACTGGCTCCCCTGGTTCTCAGGCAGGCCTCGGTAATGACGCTATCACGATCGAGATGGGTTCGTTGTACGAAGACGGTAACGCACCAGCTGCAAGCGGTGTTCTTTGCATTGTAGAATGCGATACACTGCCTACCTACATAACCGTTACAAAGGAAGATGTAGCTCGTGGCGGAATCGTTATGGAAACTGTAGCTAACATTCCTGAGGTAAACCTCGTTGATGCAACCCATATTCTCGTAGATGGTGGCGATGATGGTTGCACTTGCTGGGGCGATGTCTCCAGTGGTGCAACACCTCCAGGCCAACCGGATGTAGCTGTATCTCTTAGTGATGTCTTCTACATTTATGACCTGATTAAGCTTTATCCGCATACCGGATATGTTGCGCCACTCAGTGACGCAAATGCTGCAGGTTATGAATGTGCCGATGTCTCAAGTGGTGCAACACCTGCTGGTCAACGCGATGAAGCAGTTAGTCTCTCAGATGTTTTCCACATCTACGACCATATCAAGTTGTATCCTGGAACAGGATATGTAGGTCCTTGTATGTTCGAAGATGGCAACGGAGACATTCAGATAGTAGTACCGTAGTAATTAGAAATGTCGTAATGCAACAAGTTTTTAGAAGAGAAATAGTTTTTAATAGGAGGTTTTATGATGAAGAAAATTTTAATTTTATTGTTGGTGTTAGGCCTTACTTCGGCAGCATCAGCAACTGTTGGAATGGACGTCTATGTAAATGGCGTACCTCAGACTGGCACAGTAGCGATAGGCGACACAGTTAAAGTAGTAATTACTGATACTGCTCCAACTGTACCAGCTGTTGGTTCAGCAGGTTTTGCCGATTTCAAGGTAGGTGTCTCTGCTGGAACCTTTGACCTAGCCAGCGATGTCTGGGCTGATGGCCTGTACTCAGGCGCTCCGTTTTTTGTTAGCCCATGGGCTACGTCACCACTGCCTGCAAGTTTAATAGGGATCGTTATCGGTGGTGGTTTTGATGCAAAGATTGATGCGCTTTTTGCCGCAAGTCCGTTTGCTCCACCACTCGCAGGTGACATGGTTTCGTTTACATTCACCGCTACAGGTGGAGTCACTATTGATCCGTATTACGGTCAATACAATGGTGATGGCGTCATTAATTCCGCTGTAGTGGGTGTTGGTGATACCTATGGTGTTGTCACACTTGTACCAGAGCCAATGACAATTGCATTGCTGGGTCTTGGTGGTCTGTTCCTGCGTCGTCGTAAATAAGACGCTGGTCAACAACCAACACAGTTAATCAATAAAAGAGGCAGGTTGAAAAACCTGTCTCTTTTTCTATTGGCAGAACTTTTACGACCATCTCGTCCTGTCATCCCCGCGAAAGCGGGGACCCAATGCCCAAAAACTGGATTCCTGCTTTCGCAGGAATGACAACTTTCCTATACTGCCTGTTTTTATCCCGTCGCTTGTGGGCGTGTTGCCCAAATAAGAAATCCGAATATCGAAACTCGAAACAAATTCAAAATACCAATGTTCAAATCTCAAAACCTGATTCTGACACCGTCAGAACTGTTTCGATTATTTGAATTTTAATATTTGTGCTTGTTTCGTATTTCGTATTTAGTGCTTCGGATTTGAGCAACACGCCCTTGCGCTTAGGGCTTTTTTGGGGTGTTTTTTTTCTTAGTGTCCTTAGTGTCCTTAGTGCCCTTAGTGTCTTTGTGGTTAATCTTTTTTTTCATGGTCCCATACACCCCTAAAAGGTCACCAGGTCGCCTCTGCTGGCCGTTTTTACCGGACCGTCAAATGCCGCTCTTAAAAAAAATATACTTTTTTCAAAAAAACACTTGACAAGCAAAAGCAAATATGGTTTAATGTACTTATCAGTTTGGGGGTAGTAGAGAAAACTCATGCAGGAAGAAATTGTTAGTAGTGCTTTAGGTTTTTTCTGTCTTGTATGATGTTTGCTGTTTACAACGGTGGGGGCCGGAAAAAACTCAAAAGGCATTCAGATAGGATGGTTCTATGCGTAATGCCGATGCACTCAAATATTAAACGATTGTTTTTTTGTTAAGGATATGAAATGATTAAGAACCGCTCTTATAAACAATTTGCATGTTTCGTTACGTCTTTAGGCATGCAGGAAAGGAGGACGCTCGTAACGAAAATAATATAGCACAGGTTTCGGCAAGACCTGCTGGCCGAAATCGAAAGATACTCGCAGCGGGAACCAGATGTGAAATTTGAATTGTAATTGTAAATGAAGTAAAAAAAACGAATGTTAACTTTTTTTGATGGAGGTTTTAAAATGAAGAATTTATTAATGATAGTTTTGGTATTGGCTCTGGCAGCAACGGCATCAGCAACCGTTAGTATGAATGTTTACAATGTCAGTGACGGCGATGCCGTCCTAAGCAATGGCGATACAATTGCGATCGGCAATGTAATTAGGGTCGCGATCAGTGATACTGATCCAAATGTACCAGCTGTTGGTTCAGCAGGTTTTGCAGATTTCAAGGTTAATGTCACTGCTGGAACCTTTAACACAGGCAGCGATGTCTGGGCGCTTGGCTTATACTCAGGCGATCCATTTTATGTTAGCCCATGGGCTACGACACCACTGCCTGCAAGTTTAATAGGGCTCGTTATCGGTGGTGGTTTTGATGCAAAGATTGATGCGATCTTTGCCGCAACTCCGTTTGCTCCACCATTCCCAGGTGACATGGTCTCGTTTACATTTACAGCTACTGCTGAAACCACTATTGATCCGTATTACGGTCAATACAATGGTGATGGCGTCAATAATCCCGCTATAGCCGGTGCTGGTGACGCCTTTGGTGTTGTTAATCTCACACTTGTACCAGAGCCTATGACAATTGCTTTGCTCGGCTTGGGTGGCTTGTTTCTTCGTCGTCGCAAATAATCGACGCCAAATACACTGTTAGTTAATAAAAGAGGCAGGCTATTTGACCTGCCTCTTTTTCTATGCGCAGCTGTTAATATTCCACTCCCTTTTGAGCGGAGATGCCGGAGTCCAGGCCATGTTTAAGGCAGCTGATCCGGCTGACGGTGTCCGCGATATTTGTGATCGGATCAGTCGCACCTCTGCCTGTCAGTACAATACACTGATCTGTATGGGCCTTGCTAACGGTATCGAGGACTTCAGTATCGTCCAAAAGCCCGCTGGCTACCGCAAAGCATACCTCATCGAGGATTATCATGTCGTATTTATCTGAGCCGATCATCTCGGCCGCTAACGAGAGGGCTTTGCCGGCAGCAGCTTTGTGTTTTTCAAAGTCGGAGCTTGTTTTTTCCGGCAAAAATCCCAATCCGGTCTGGATGAAGTCTATGTTGTCAATTTTCTTTAGAGCCTGCATCTCGCCGGTTTCAGCTTGCTTGACGAACTGTATTACGGCTGCGTGCATACCATGTCCGCTCGCTCGAAGGGCCATACCCATAGCAGCGGTGGTCTTTCCCTTACCGTCGCCGGTAATCACGAGAATTCTTGCGGTTTTTTTCATTGAAACATCTCCCATATATAAAAAAGAGACAAGTTGATCAGTTTTCATTTAGAAGTGATTATAGCCTATCGATCAATACATCGCAATATATCTGAAGCTACAAAGACAACAATAACTATTGCGGGATGAAATTCTGTTTTGATATTGCCATATAGTCTTCTATACTATATTGTTATGAGACCGCTATAAACGGCAGCGGGACTTTTTAGTTATGAGGTTTTAAAATGGGTTTTCCTGAAAAGCGGATGCGGCGGTTGCGGAGCAGTGAGCCGATGAGGCGGCTGGTGCGTGAAACTTCTTTAAGTGTGGATGACCTGATCTATCCTTTATTTGTTAAAGACGGCCAAGGGCTTAAAGAGGCGATCGGCTCGATGAAGGATTGTTTTCATTTTTCGCCGGATATGATCGCGGCAGAAGCTAACGAAGTTGCTCAATTAGGGATACCGGCAGTACTTCTTTTCGGGGCAGCGAGTAAAAAGGACGCGAAAGGCTCGCAGGGGTGGGCGGAAAACGGTGCTGTTCAGCAGGCGATCCGTGAGATCAAAAAGTCGGTGCCGGAGTTGTTAGTCTGTACGGATGTTTGTCTCTGCGCTTATACCGATAGCGGACATTGCGGTGTGGTGGAAAACGGCAGGATAATAAACGATAAGAGCTGCGAATTGTTGGCGAAGGTGGCATTGTCACATGCTCAGGCCGGGGCAGATATAATTGCGCCATCGGATATGATGGACGGTCGGGTAAGTTATATCCGAAAGACATTAGACGAGAACGGTTTTGAAGATGTGGCAATAATGTCATATTCGGCTAAATACGCGTCCGCTTTTTACGGCCCGTTTAGAGATGTGGCTGATTCGGCTCCTGCATTTGGTAACCGTAAAAGCTATCAGATGGACCCTGCCAATTCGGACCAGGCTATGTCGGAAATATCGCTGGACCTGGCCGAAGGCGCCGATATTGTAATGGTCAAGCCTGCGTTTGGTTTTCTTGATATTATCTATCGCGCCAAAGAGCGATTCGACTGTCCTGTTGCCGCTTATAATGTCAGCGGTGAGTATATGATGATAAACGCGGGTGTCGAAGCAGGATTTCTTGATGAAAAAGCGGCTGTGATGGAAGTACTGTATTCGCTTAAACGTGCCGGTGCTGATATTATAATCACATATTTTGCCAAAAAGGCCGCTGCGTATCTGAAATAAAAAAACGTGTGGAAAATATTGCGATGACTGATGAGCTTTCAACATTAAATGAACTGAACTGGGGTTACCGAGCTTCCAAAGTACTTCATGTCGCAAATTCGTTAGATATTTTTACGATTCTGGGAGGCAAAGCGATGACCGTCGAGCAGATCGTTAGTCGAACCGGCAGTAATCCGGAAATGATGGAAAAACTATTGATAGCCTGCGTTTCACTTGGGCTGCTGGCAAAACATGGTGACAAATACGCCAACTGTCAACTTAGTAAGCAATATCTTGTTCACGGTGAGCCATTATACCAGGGTGACATCATCAGGCACTCGGGAAAAGTCTGGAATTTCTGGAGCGGTCTGGAAGAATATGTCAGCACAGGCAACCGTAAGGTCAGTATCGAACCGGATGACCATAGAAGTTTTATCCTGGGTATGCACAACGTTGCTGTCGCGGGGCGAGTACAGCTGTTTTTGGATTCGGTGGACTTGAGCGGGAAAAGTAAGATGTTTGATGTAGGCGGCGGGCCTGGCACATATTCGTTGAGTGCCTGCAAGCGCTATCGTGAATTGAGTTCTACCATTTTTGATCTGCCGGAAACTATCGCTATCACAAAAGAGTTTATAGAAAAAGACGGCTTACAGGACAGAGTCCGTGCACGTGCCGGGGATTGGGAGGAGGATGATTTTGGTCGGGGAAATGACGTTGTATTACTTTCTAACGTAATGCATGGGCCAACCAGTAAAGCCGAGTCGATACTTTGTAAGGCTTATGATTCTATGGTCGATGACGGGTTGCTGGTGATACAGGAATTTTTATTAAACGATGAGAAAACCGGGCCTGTGATAGCGGCCCTTTTTAACGTGATGGTCGGTGCCTATTCGAGGGAAGAACTTTTTTCGGTTGTAGAAGCAAGTGGATTTTGCGATGTCAAACTCGCCGCCGAAGACGAAAAGATCGGATCGAGTTTGGTTACCGCCAGGAAAAAATAATTAACTCAAGCGGGCATAATGGTAACGATATGGGTTATTTACTGATCGGCAATTCTGATTTGTTCTAATATCTCTTTTCCGCCGGCATTCAGCAGTTCCTTCGCAATTTCGTTGGCTGTGTTTTTGGCCTGGTCGAGAGGTGCCGAGCGAGAGGTTCTGATATATTTAGTGCCCTGGGTATCACAGATAACCGCATCAAGGGTTATAGTATCGCCGAGAATTTCTGAAAAGACTCCCAGCGGTATGCTGCATCCACCATGCATTTTAGCGAGTATCTGTCTTTCAGCTTCTGCGCCAATGCGAGTATTCTCATCATCAAGTTTCAAGACAAGCTCTATAAGCTGGGTATCATCAGTCCTGGTTTGTATCGCTAAAGCGCCTTGTCCCGGTGCGATAAGAAATTTGTTCGGCTCAAGTACAGCGGATATTTTTTCTGAAAGCCCAAGCCTGTTGACGCCGGCACAGGCAACGATAGCTGAATCCATGATACCGCTTTCTACTTTCGAGAGCCTGGTTTCGACGTTTCCACGCAGAGGGACACATTTGAGATCGTTTCTTAAGTGCCGAATTTGTGCTATTCGTCGCAGGCTTGAAGTACCGATAGTTGAACCTGCGGGCAGGTCAGCTATAGACGAAACCGGTAGCGAGCTGACCAAAGCGTCGGCGGGTGATTCTCTTTTGGGTATCGCAGTAATTTGCAGCCCTGTCGTGATAGATGTCGGCAGGTCCTTAAGGCTGTGCACAGCGATGTCAGCTCTTCGGTCCAGAAGTGCATTTTCAACTTCAGATGTAAAAAAGCCGACGGAGTCTTTTTTGTAAAGGAAACTGGACTTGTCACGGTCGCCTTCGGTCGATATTTTCACGATCGAAACATTTACGTCAGCCGACAGTCCTTCAAGTGCTGTTTTGACAATGTTTGACTGTATCAGTGCAAGTTTACTTGCCCTGCTTGCGATCCTGATATTTTTCATTTTTGCCTTTATTTCTTTGCGTTTTGCAGTTTTTACTTTATCAGGCGGTTATTTTCAAGTATTTTTTGTGCCAACTACCGAGTATACCATAACTTGCAATTTTAGATTGGATTTGCTATCATACGATTACAGCTTTTGTTTTAGTAACGATGAGGAAAATTGAGGTTTTATCTGCTTGCCGATGACTGTCGTTTCCAGGGAAATTGTAAAAACGATGCTACAATCTTTGTCAGATACTGAATATAAAATCCTGGCGGTTCTTCAGAAAGGTCTGCCAAAGACTGTGACACCTTATCAGGATATGGCCCAAGAGATCGGTATTGGAGTTGCGGATTTGTTAGCAGTGCTGAAGGATTGGCAGAGTACAGGCAGGTTACGAAGGATCGGAGCGATCGTGAATCACTTCAAGTTGGGCCTTGGGGCTTCAGCGATGGTAGCCTGGGATGTTCCAGATGAGCAGATCGAAAAAGTTGGGACAATGCTGGCAGGCTATAAGCAGGTCAGTCATGCTTATCAACGCCAGGCCCGGGAGAATTGGCCTTACAACCTGTATACCATGGTTCATGGCAAAAATCCCGAAGAGGTTGAACAATTGGTTTGTGATATGAGTAAAACCTGCGGGGTATCGAACTACCGGGTACTGAGCACGGAAAAAGAATTAAAAAAGACAGCACCTGAATATATTAAAGAGCGGTAATAAAATACAGAGCATATAAATGCGGATCATAGTAGTCGGACTAAATCATAAAAGCGCAGGGGTGGAAATTCGCGAAAGACTGGCTTTCGATAGCGAAGAAAATGTCCGTGCGCTGAAAGAACTCAAAAGTAAGTTCTGCGAATCGGAATTTGTAATACTTTCGACCTGCAATCGTGTCGAGCTTTATTGTGCGTCCCAGGGAGACGATCTAATCGACGAGAAGGAACTTACCGAATTTCTCGCCGAATTTCATGATCTGGATTTTGATTATTTTGGTCAGTACCTCTATGTGTATCGTGACAGTGACGCGATCAGGCACCTGCTGAAAGTTTGTTCGAGTTTGGATAGTATGGTGGTTGGCGAATCGCAGATAATCTCACAGGTCAGGGACAGCTACAGGATCGCATGTACAAACGGCAGTACCGGTAAGATATTGAATCGTCTGTTTCACTGCGCGTTTACGGTCGGCAAAAAAGTGTATACCGAAACCTCTATATCCAACGGCAGGGTAAGTGTCGCCGGTGTCGCGGTCGAGCTTGCCAGGGAACTTTTCGCCAATGTTAGTTCTGCCAGAGTTGTCGTCATCGGTGCCGGTGAAATGGCCGAACTTCTAATCCAGCACTTTTTGCATGTTAAGTGCAAAGATATAACCATACTGAACCGTTCATACAAAAGAGCTGTGGATATCGCCGACCGCTACGGTGTCAAGGCAATCAGCTGGGAAGAACTTCAATCTCAATTGATCGGCGCAGATATTGTGGTCTCAGCAGCGGCGGCGCAGGATTATCTGTTCGAGAAAAGCGGTTTCGAAAAAACAACCGCTAACCGATGGGGCAAAGAACTATTGATCATAGATATAGCGGTGCCTCGTAATTTTGCCCCCGCCATAAATGGATTGAAGGAGATTCATCTTTATAGTATCGATGATCTTTCAGAAGTTGTCGAACGCAACCGCAAGGCCCGGCGAGAGGATATAGACAAAGCGATGGATATCATTGATAAAGGCAGCGTCGATTTTATGAAGTGGCTTGGCAATAGTGACGTGGGCCCTATGATCGGACAGATGAAAGAAAAATTCGCTCAGATAGCTCAAAGGGAACTTGAGCAGTTTTTCCTCGATCAGCCGGAACTGTCGCAACACAGGCAGGTAGCAGAGGCGATGGTCAATCGAGTTGTCGGTCAGTTGCTGCACCGTGTAATAAAAAATATCGATGAAATAACCGGTAAGGACGGCCCCGCTGAAGCGGCCAGACTGATAGACGGTATCGTGCGTGAGGCTGGAAAGATTACCTATGAGTCGGATAATGGATAAGGATGTAGAAGGGTGAATCAAATATCACAGTCAAATCGATCACTAAGGCTTTTGTTCTGGGAAAGCACGATCAAATGTAATCTAAGCTGTGCTCATTGCCGTCGGCTGGAATCTAATCAAGCCGCTATCAGGGACTTGTCAACCGGGCAGGCTCGTAATCTTATCGAGCAATTGGCTCAGTTAGGCGGGACCCAGCCAATGATGCCCGTGCTGGTATTTTCGGGTGGAGAACCCTTATGCAGGGAAGATATATTTGAACTGATCGATTACGCGAAATCGCTTGGTATCACTCCGGCACTTGCTACAAACGGCACGTTGATAGATGAAGAAGCGGCAGGAAAAATCGCCAATAGTGGAATTGCAAGGGTCGCGGTCAGTTTAGATGGTGCTACCGAAGATGTGCATAATAAGCTTAGGAAGTTAGATGGTTCATTTGAGAAAGCTCTTGAGGGGATCGGGAATCTTCGAGCAAAAGGTGTCGATTTTCAAATAAATATTACATTGACCCGACACAATGCGCATCAACTGAAAGAGGTTTATGAATTATCCAAATCGCTTGGCGCTGCCGCGATTCACATATTCATGCTGGTTCCAGTCGGGTGCGGACAGAAACTGGCAGAAACTGATATGCTTTCGCCTCGAGAATATGAGGACAAGCTGCTTGAGATATGTCTGATGGACAGCTTAGGGCAGTTACAGGTCAAGGTTACCTGTGGGCCGCACTATGAACGTGTGATTAGAGAACAGGGTTTACACCAGAGCCGTATCAAGGCCGGCAATCCCGGGGGTTCTGTACCAGGTATAAGCGGACATGGCGGCAGTTCCAAAGGTTGCCTGGCGGGGCTTGGAGTTTTGTTTGTAGGTCATCAGGGCAATGTCTTCCCCTGCGGGTACCTGCCCGTCAACTGCGGGAATGTAACTAAGGAATCGCTTGTGGATATATGGCATAACAATAAGGACCTTGCGAAGATGCGGCAGGTAAGTGATCTTGAGGGTAAGTGCGGAGCCTGCGGTTATAAAGAGGTATGCGGCGGATGCCGCGGCAGAGCTTACGCGGCAACTGGCAACTATATGGCAGAGGAACCATTTTGTGTTTATATTCCACCACGCACAGTTCATTAATACTACATGGATAACTTTTTATTTTATTCAAACTTACCTATTTCTTTGAAATCTGTCAGTTTGAATCACTTACCTATTGGCGGCAGATCGGAAAGTTCTACAAACGTTCCTCGGATATACGGTATCCCGAAAAGATGCTTGCCCGGCTCACCATCAGCGCCATCATCAGTATAATTAACCACAAATATCCGCCCATCATCAAGCTGAGTCCAGCCGGAATACCCCTGTTCGTGACCGTTGACGGTAGCCTCAACCTCGATCACATGGTCAAGCTGATACTGGTCAGGAAAACCATCCTTGCTCGCCGACCATAAAATTTCCATCCTCTTCTTTGTATGCGGATCGTCGAGCACAACATCAAACCTCTTCCAGATACTATAGCCGGTAACTTCAGGCTTGATATGATGCAGATAAACATCAGGGTCGGTATTCATTACATCGCCGTCATTGTTCCAACTGCCGTACTTTTCGTTACCAAACCCAAGAGCATAGTAACTCGTTTGCCCACTGGTTGGCCCTGAAAAATTGATCTTTGCACCGCTGTACCCTTTAAGCCGATTATCACCTTTATCCGTATTGATCCTCATTACTCCATCGACATACAGCTTCATCAGTTTGCGATTACTAACGATTCGATAGGTATGAAATTTTCCTGGTTTAACCTCTACACGCAGCGACTGATCATGAGCCATCACAACATGATCGGTAAACACCCGCAGCTTACCGGCAAATGGAACTGATATCGTAGCGGCTCTGCCGTCATTGCGAACCACTTTAACCTCAGCGGTGACATCGACTGTACTGTCTTCGGTATCCTGTGGCCGAACAATATAATGAGTAAACTGACCGCGTATCCCGTCGCTGTCAATATGAAGCATCCCGTCTTTGAGCCCGACACTGTCACGGTCATTAATATGCCCGCCTGTCGGACGAGCCTCGGTTGTGTCAAGCGGATCGCCAACAAAAGCCCGCAGCGATGCGCGACCAACTCCGAACCTGTAAGTAACCATCACACGTCCGTCTTTCAAAAGCCCAGCACACGTCCTGCCGGTAATCGGGAAAGGCAGGTCCTGAACTTCCCACGTCTTACCCATATCATCCGAAAACGCTTTAACACCCACCATGCCTTCGTCACGCCATTCACGAGCATAGATAAGCAGTCGACCATCGTCCATTTCGATTATAGTCGCCTCGGAAAGATTGTTAGGCGGAAAATGCAGCAAATCCGACCAGAATTCCCACGTTTGTCCGCGATCTGTCGAACGATAGAACTCAAGCTGTTCCGGATCCGTCATCCCTGTCTTTGCTGAACCGCCAATCCACGAACCGGTCAACATCCACGAGCCATCGGAAAGTTCAGTGATTCGGCTTTGAACGCAAGCTCCCTTGCCTCCGATTTCCGTTGGCTTGCACCATCGCTCATTCGTCCATGTCTTCCCGCCATCGGTACTGTCGAACATCGCTATCGGAAAACTTCTGCTATTATCATCATACATATACCCGTAAACATCCGTTGTCAGCAGCAGCGTCCCGTCCTTTAACTTTTGTATACGTGGACAGTTCGAGTTAAGCCCGGTAGCAATTTCCGGCTTCGACCAGGTCTTGCCAAGATCATAACTGTGAGACATCGAAACTCCGCCTCGTCCGCCAGTATGAGCGCCGTTGCGCCAGACGCTGATCAAATGATCATGCCCCGCTAATGTCACATCACAAAAACCATAATGTTCTCTCGGCTTACGAGCGATAGTAACATGCTTTCCAGGCTTGCGCCAGGTAGAACGCATCGACTGAAATTTAAACCCGCGTCCAGGCCCAACCACACGGTCCTTTTTCGCAAGCCGATGAGGACGCACTTTTTCACCAACCGCCCATACCTTTTTCAGCACCCGCAAATTCTCTATCGCAGGCCCATTAACATACTGCTCAACCTGAACCTCATTTAACTTTTCAGCCGTTTGTGTTAACGTTACATTCTCAGCCAACAGGAACCAGTCATCATCCCCTCGTCCGCTAACCCAGGCTGTCATTTTCTTTGATTCAAGATTAATCCGAATCTTAAAATCATAAGCGGTATTCGCCCGTGCATGCCCGCCGAAATAATCTATATAGCCATCAGTCACCCAGGGCTTGACATAAGCCTTATCCGCATGACCGTTAGGCTTAGCAAGCCCAAATCGCAGAACAGTAACAAACTCATCGCCGTCTCTCTGGGCTAATGTCACCGTCTCAAGATACCTCGACCCCAGCGTCGAACCGATCTTACCTTTCCTGGGATCACCTGTTTTTTTACCAACCGTTTTCACCGATTCTTCCGGCCCAAGCCCTGTAAGCTTACCTGCCCACGTCTCATGGACCAATTCAGCTTCAGGATTCCATTGCGGCACACCATCGACCAGTTTGATAGGATTGGTATCGCCCATCTTAAAAGTAGCATAGATATAAACTTGCCCCTTCACCGCCTTTATAGATTTCACCGTAAGAAATTCAGACTTCGCTGTCCTCTCAAACGAAAGCCCCTTAGCCAACAAACAGTTACCGCAAACCAAAGCAACAACCAAAGCAACCACTATCATTTTTAGATTCTTCATAGTTAACCCCTTTTCAGTTAATAATAAGTTTGCGTTTCGACCATTATATCGCCATCGCCCATTACAAGCCAATCCTTTTTCATTCGCCATTTTACGCGCGCAATACTTGCATTTCACTCCTTTGGCAGGTATAATCCAAAGCCGAACAGTTATTAAGGCAAAGGCTTTTTTATGGAAAAGATGATATTAAGTTCAAATATGAACGACACCTGGTTCCCGTCCATGGACGAGCCGCCTCTGCATTGTTACAAGACCGGCGAATACCTCGACGAAATGCCCGAAGAGGACTTCCCCATTCTGCGAGAGCTTGGCTTCACCTTTCTACAGGTCGAATCGAATCACATCAACACCAACGAAACCGCCCAGAACCAATGGGACTGGAGCGAAGCGGCCGACCTATTTACAAAAATAAAAAAGCAGGGCTTCAAGGTGACATACTTTCCTCATTGGCATTGGCCGCCGCAGTGGTACGTAGATTCGAACGACTACACTCGTGTAAAATGTCTAACCCACGGCAAAACCCTGCCCTGCATATCACTCTGGGACCCAGCCATACTCCCGTGGTTCGAGAGATGTATCAAGCAATTGAAAACTGACCAGGCCGACGCTATCGACGCTATCTTCGTTGGCTTTTACGGCGATTACGGCGAAACCCAATACCCCGTAGGCGAACCGTACAGTTCAGAAAGATTCGGCCTGCTTAGAAACTTACCCGATGTCCACATCCACGAAGATTTCTGGTGCGGCGACGAGTTGGCACAAGCCGATTTCAAAAAGTTCATCGAAGATAAATACCAAACGATAGAGAATCTAAATTCGACCTACAACTCCAATCATACCAGCTTCGAGCAGATACAATATCCCCAAAAAGATACCGATAAAAAAATAAAACGAGCAGATTTCATTCAGTGGTACTACCAGAGCATGACAAACTTTTCCGGTGCAGTAGCCGGCCTATACCGAAAGTATTTCCCCGACACACCTTTGATGGTCCCAATGGGCGGCTTCAAAGAGGACTGCCGACGCGGTACCGACTATACCGCAGTGGTAAAAGCTATGAAGCCTTACAACGTTATCCTAAGAGCTACCTTTGGCGGCGTAGGAGAGTTCTACAATAACCATACTGTCGCCGCCGAATTTACCGGCACGTATCCGCTATTGAAACGTATCAGTTCCGCCTGCAAACTATACAATCTGCCTTTATGGGTCGAACCGCCATATCCCCCGCAATCCGATAGCCAAGGCGTTGTCAATCGAATTTTCGAGGCCCTTTCCTGTGGTGCCGCCGGCTACCATGAATGGGCACGCACTATCATAACCAATCGCCAAACTTATGAAAAATTCGTTCAATACCTGGTCACAGATACCCCGCAGGTCGAATTGGCCGTTTTCTTCCCAACCAGCACCCACCGTCAGATGCCAACCCCTTCATACCCTGAAAAATTTTATCAGGGCTGCTCCGACATCAGGGCCATCGCGAACTATGACGTACTCGACGAACTTTTAATAAAAGACGACGCTTTGGATTCTTACAGGTTCCTCGTTATTTTTGAGAACGAGATAATTGAAGAGCAGACCCTGCAAAAAATCCACCAATGGGTAAAGCAAGGCGGTATCCTGATAACCCACAACGGCATCAAATTAACAA
The DNA here is from genome assembly GCA_042569785.1 of Planctomycetota bacterium. GTDB lineage: Bacteria > Planctomycetota > Phycisphaerae > Sedimentisphaerales > Anaerobacaceae > JBHPGW01. The sequence goes on from JBHPGW010000003.1 coordinate 33,489, forward strand.
CTCTCCAAGGCGATGACACCTTGGGCAATGAACTTGTCCAAACCGTAACCAAATCTCTCGGCAAAGGATACACCGTATTTTTCCCCGGCAACTGGGATACCAGAAAACAATATTACGAAGTGATAAGAGAGACTATCTACAACACAAAAAAACTCGATCCCGCTTTAAAAGCGATCGAAACCTACAACAACGACTGGGTCGATGTTTTTGAAACTGTTTTTCCAGAGAAAGTTGTATTCCTGAACCTAACCGAACATGACGTCACCAGAATCGTGGCCGGCCGGAAAATTACCATCGCCGCAGGTTCAATAGCCCAAGCCTCTCTTAGCAAATAATTTCCCCTGTTTTTTAAGTATTTTCTGTGATTTTATTTTACTTACCCCCCCCCCCGAAATTACGATATTACTCAAACTAACCGATGGCCAATTTGAGAAAATTACAAATCGTTTCGGTTTAGGATCAGGCGTTGGGCGTGTTGGCAGATTTTTGTTTGCAGGTGCGGGTACTTGACTTTCATGTATTCGGTGAAAAGTTTGGGATCCTCGCTGTTATCGGCGAACATGTCGTAGTGGCCGGGTAGAGTTAGTTTAGACTCGATAGCGCCTGCCAGGTCAGCAGCTTCCTGGTATGTCATGCAGCCAATACATCCGCGTGCCAGGCGGACGGCGTCACGGCCATTGATCGGCAGCATCGACAGGTCAATTGAGAATTGCTTTAATTTGGTTTGCAGTCCTTCGTAAATGCAGCAGTCACCGCAATGGTATAGGTAAAAGCCGTCCGCTTCGATGACATATCCCATGTATGGATAGAGGCCTGTGTTTTCATCGCGTTCGAGCAGTTCGTGTGCTGAGGCAATGCCTGTAATTTTTAGGCCCTTTAGCTGGGTGGTTTGGCAGTCGTTTATTCCGATAAATCTTTCGGCAGGGATATTTAAGTCTTCGGCAAGATCGGTTCGCAGCAGTTCGGGGACAACGAAAGTTGCCTGTGGTGATGCCTTTGCCAGGGCCGGCCAGGATTGGCGGTCGATATGGTCTTTGTGATCGTGAGTGCCAAAAACGATGTCAGCGTTATTGGCAAATTCAGGCGGTATCAAGAGGGGTATCTGTCGTCTCGGGTGCGGTGAAAAAAAGACGTCGAGGTAGATCACGGTTTGGGCGGTTTTAATAATGTATCCCTGCTGGCCTGCCCACCATAAAGCGACCTGGCCCGGGGGAAGCTGAGTTAAATCGATCTGAGCCAGAAGTTCTTTTCCAGTAAGCATTTTTTATCCTTTGACCGCAATTTTAAATATTCATATATTGCTTTACAGCCGATATTGTAACTATTACTATGGTGATTGTCATATAATTTTTTAAGTCCTATAAGGGTGTGGTTTATGGAAATAAACGAATTGAATAGAACTGGAAAAGGTGTAAATTTCTGGCTTTGCGGTGGGCTTCTCGTGGTGCTCTTGATATCGATAATGGGGCGTGAAATAACACGACCATTTTATGGCTTGCACAGTTGGGCCCAGGCCAGCGGGTCATGGGTGAGCAGGTCTCATGTTAAATACGGGCTTGGCTACACAAAGGGCCTTTCGACCTGGGCGGTAGGTGACCCTCCGACAACAACACCTCGCAGATACTTCGATCATCCTCAACTTGGGATACTGCTCAATGCGGGAGCTATGGCAATATTTGGTGTAAATGAATGGTCGGGTCGTGTGGTTGGGATAGCTTCTTCAATAATAACACTTCTGCTATTTCTGCGAATATTACGTGGGCTGGTTGATGACAAAACCGCGCTCTTGGCAGGGATGATGTTTGTGGTGTTTCCATTGAGCGGATATTTTGGTTTTGGCGGATGGTTTGCGACGTTTTCTTTTCTTGCGATCTACTGTTATCTTGTTTTGATCGGGTCGCTAAGTGATGGGCCTCAGCCGAAGGTTTGGCATAAAGTCGGGCTGGCAGCGGCGCTGTTTCTGATGCTGCAGATAAACTGGGCGGGATTCTTTTACGGCTTCGCTATCGGATCACATTATGTTTTCCGCTGTATTTTTAGTAAGCGTTTTCCGGATAAATCTCTGCTGGCGATTTTGATAGTCGCTCCTCTTGTGAGCTTTCTTGTTACTCTTACGATTATGGCTGGCGGTTACGACTGGGATGTAAGTAAGATATTCGAGCTTTTCGTTTGGCGGGCCGGTAAAGGTGAATATAAAGAGGTGATGGAAAAATTCGACTGGGGCAAATGGTTCTCTGTGTTGTGGGGATTCGCGGTTACCAATTTTACAAAGCCAGTGCTGATTACAGTACTCCTGTATATGACATTCGGTCAGTTAATGGTCTTTATGCCCGCCCGTTCAGAGGATAAAGAGCCGAAAAAATCGAGGCGGTTTCCTCAGTTATGGCTGTTCCTTATTCCGCCTGTGGCATTGCTGCTTACATTCCGCGGTCTGGTGTGGAAACATCAGTACTGGCAGAGGCCATTTTCGCCTTTCGTGGCGATAGCTGCGGCTTGCGCGGTAATGCTCTTATGGGATATACTCAAAAAATTGCATAGGCAATTGGCAGTGATTGTTACGGTTGCTCTTGTGGGGGTATTCGTGGCATTTTGTGTGATTGGGACAAATCATTATTTTTATGTGCGATGGCAGCCGGTAGAAAAGATCAATATGTTCAAAAAGCTTAACGCGATGATCCCTGCGGATAAGCAGCTTTTGAGCTTTGAGGATTTTATCGTTAACCAGCACAGCTCCAAGGGCGGTTTTATCAGGCCTGAAATAGCCTGGTACCTTGATAGAGAGATCGTAATGGCCAGAAAAATCGAGGATATTGAACGTCAAGCAGCGACCGGAGAATATCCATATTATCTGATTCCCCGGGTAGAGACATTAGCACCTCTTATTAATCAATTGGTGCAAAAATATAAGGTTGCTGATTTCATTTCAGGGGTGAACGGCGAACAAAGCAAAGATGGTAAATTCTTAAGGGCGGGTATGGTGTCTTATATTGTTTTTGACTTACAGCGCAAGCCACAGAGCAAATAAACCAAGATGCAAAGCAGTGAACTAATAACTATATGCAGTGTTAACTGGTATTCTTATGATTATCTTAATCGGCTATTTGGGAATCTATCGGAAATGGCTGAGTTTAAAGACAGGCTGAGATTTCTGGTAATTGATAACACTAACGGCCAAGATAAAGAGATTCACAAACTTAGAGAAGATGGTTTTGAAACAGAAATTGTAAATAACGACACCCAGGGGAAAAAAGGTTCCTACGGACATGCATGCGGCTTGAATGTCGCAATGTCAATTATCAAAACAAAATACGCACTGATAACAGATCCTGACGTATATGTATTTAAAAATAAGTGGGACAGCTTTTTGATTGAATTGATCAGCTCGGAAAGAATCGCAGCAGTTGGAACCAGCTTTCCTGAATGGCAGCTTGGGAAATATCATGATTTTCCTAATCCTGTGTTTTGTTTCTTTAGGACATATGAATATATGCAGTTGGAGCCGGACTGGACACCTTTCGGAGCGAACAGGTTGGTTAAGTGCTGGGATTTTTTCAGAAGAAATGTTCTTCGCCTGGGAATAATTATAAACAGAAGGGTATACGAGAAGCACAAACCGATAAGAGTAATCTGGAGCAGGCTTGAAAAGATAATCGGGATATGCAGCAGGGATACCGGCTGGCGCATAGCGAAAAAGGCAAGAGAGAATAAAATAAAAGGTGAGGTTTTTAAAGCTACTTTGCCTTCTGAAAAAATCGAAGGAGACGAGACAGGAATATTAAATCAGTTTGCCAGCGAATTCGAGGTTTACTGTTATGAAAACGAACCGATATTAACCCATAAATATTCAACCTGTTCGCGGCTTTGGCGAACCGAAAGAAGCCGAGAAACTGATTACTGGCTTAGTTGTATTGAAAAAACCAAAGATAGTATAACAAAGGGAGATAAGGTCTGATGCATTTGACGAGATATAGTATGTATAAAAGCATACGCAAAGAGCTGCATGGTTCACTTAGCGGCAAGATTCTCGATGTTAGCAGTTCGGGATCTTTTACTTCAATGATCGATGCTGACAACAGCGAAGTAACCGAAACAAGTTATCCTGAAGTCGACATGCAGAGTTTGCCTTTTGATGAAGGTTCTTTTGATGTAGTTATAAGTGACCAAGTGATCGAACATTTGGAAAATCCGCAAAAAGCTATTGATGAATCATATCGGGTTCTGAAAAAAGGTGGTATGGCAATCCACACAAGCTGCTTTATAAACAGTATTCACGAACCGACTCCGGATTACTGGAGATTTACGCTTAAAGCATTAGAGTATCTATGCAGAGACTTTTCTGAAATTATTGTGAGTCAAGGTTGGGGCAATAGAATAGCAATACTTATATGTTTTTACTTTAAAAAGCTTCGTTTTCTAAAAATAAAAGATACCGGCTTGAGCCTGCTCCGCAAAATCGCTGAATATAATGAGCCAGGTTTCTCGATAGTCACTTGGATAATAGCTAAAAAATGAATTCCAAACCCGATATAAGTGTAGTTATGCCCACCTATAACAGGGCGCATACTTTGTCTAAAGCTATTGAAAGCATATTGGGACAAAGCTTTGAAAATTTTGAGCTAATAATTGTGGATGACGGCTCAACCGATGAGACCAGAGACGTAGCTGATAACATATCAGATCCACGAGTTAGATTCTTTTTTTTAAGCGAGAATGGTGGTGCTTCCAATGCAAGGAATATTGGGATAAAGAATGCGACGGCAGATTATATCGCTTTTCTTGACAGTGACGATCAATGGAAACCAGATAAACTAAAAAAGCAGTTTGATTTGATAAAAAACTGCGATCAAAAGGTTGGTGTTGTGTATAGCGGCTTTACAAGATATGACGGTGACAAAGTTTTATATATGCCGGACAGCAGTGTAAAACGCAAATCGGGAAATATTTTTTATGAGATACTTAAACGCAATTTTATTACCTTTCAAACGCTGATCGCAAAAAAAGGATGTTTCGAGAAAAGCGGCTTATTCGACGAGAGCCTAAGATGTCGCCATGACTGGGATTTATTAATAAGGCTTTCAAGAGATTGGGATTTCTTATGCATTGACGAACCTTTAGTCGATATCTATGCGGGTTCTGATAGCATCAGCAAGACTCACAAAGTTGATATGGCAGGATGGAAGCCTATTATTGAAAAATATATTGATGAATTCGAGAAACATCCCGCTATTTTGGCAAATCATTATATGCGTATCGCTACGTGGTCGATGCCTACTGACAAAGAAGACTTTTACCAGAGAAGAGGATATATGTTTCGGGCGTTGAAAACATTTCCTTTTGTCAATTATAAGTATCTTGTGCTTTTCTTGTTTTCGCTTTTGGGTTCAGGTGTTTATAATTTAATTCTGCGGACAATAAACTATGGAAAAAATAGATAATAACTTATCCAAGGCCAATGAATATCGTAGCGGTGATTATATAAGTATTCACCGGTTCGCGTCCTTCTACTATCAAATTTCGCTGACCCTGCAAACCGGGCCCAAAAGAATACTTGAAATCGGTGTCGGCAATAAGATAGTTTCTTCTTACTTTAAAAATATCGGCTTAGATATCGTAACAAGTGACATCAACCCCGATCTATCGCCCGATGTACTGGCTGACGTAACAAAACTCCCCTTTGAAGACGGGGCTTTCGATACTGTTTTAGCTTTTGAGGTTCTCGAGCACCTGCCATGGGAAAAGGCCATCGAAGCTTTAGCTGAGCTATCCCGTGTGAGTTCGAAAACTGTGATCATCTCTTTGCCTTATCACGGTGCAACGTTTGAAATGATGCTGAAGCTGCCTTTTAATAAATTTTTGTTTAAGAAGTCTTATTTGAACTTTTTCGCACGCCTGCCGCTTTCTATTTTTAATACGAAAATAAAAACTCCCGATCATTTTTGGGAGATCGGGCGTAAAGGTTTTGGCTTGAAAAAAGTAAGAAAAGCTATTTGCGAAAAACTTGTAATAGAAAAAGAAGTCCGTGCTCAGATGAATCCGAATCATTACTTTTTTGTACTTCACAAAACTGAAAAGAACTAACAAATATGGCTGGTAAGATCAAAAAAATCATTAGATTCGCAATAGTCATTGCCTGTTTTTCTTATATCATCAGCTTTTTTTACAAAGAAAAAGGCAATCTTGAACTGCTGCTCGAGTTGCGTGTCTCTTATCTGGCTTTGATACTGCTGTTAGGGGTATTATATCTTTTTGTGCACTGCTACAGGTTCAAGATCATAATAGAAAAATGCAGCGGCAGTTCGCTTAGCTTTTGGAAATGGTTCAGGATATTTTCGCAGGCTCGGTTTTTGAATATCGTAATTCCGCAGCTTGGTAATATCTATCGCGGGATAAGCCTGAAAAAGTTTTTCAACATATCGTACACCAATTACATCAGTGCCTTCGCTTCGTTTGCGTGGATGGACACGTGTTTTAATCTTTTGGTCGCAACGGCAATTATTTCGTTATTCGCAAGAGATTTGAAGATCGGCCGATTTAACGCCTTGGGTTTGCTATCTGTTCTAACAGTTTTGATCATAACAACGCCTGTGTTAATGAAGCTGGTTTTGAGCAAATTGCCCATTCGAGCTAAGAAACTTGCTTGGCTCAAAGGCAGGGTCAATGAGGTCCTGCACGCAACGATCACGAACCTCAAGGACGTAAAATATTTTTTGATCATAAATTCGCTCGGCCTTTTAGTGATGGTTCGAACCATCCTGATCTACTACATTTTGTTTTACAGCTTAGGTGTACAGCCTCAGATCGTAGCGTTACTTCTTTTTTACGCGTTGTTCAAGATAAGCTCCTTTTTTATCATAACACCGGGCAATATTGGTATCCAGGAGATCGCATTCGGTTTTTTGAGCGATCAGTTAGGGATAGGAATGGCTGAAGGGATTCTCGTCTGCGTCATTGGAAGAGTCGTTGGAACGCTGGTAGTTATTATCTTTGGTGTAGCAACAGGCGGAATAAGTGTTCTTCGCCACAAAGAAGATTACCTGGAGCAGAACGAATTATAGCCGAATCGAGAAAGCGCAAATTTATATAAGGGTATACGATGATAAAATTAAAAAATTTAGTGAATTTTCACGATCTGAGAGTATTTATATGGGCGATTAAATACGGATTGATCTCTTCGGTCATCTCGAAATTGACCAAAAGCAAAAAAGACCGCGTAAAAGATGCATGGAAAGTAAAGACTAAAAAAATGACATCTTCCTGGTGGATAATCCCAGAGGTTGAAAAACACTGGAACTATCTTATTTCCGGCGATGAAAATGTGGATTTCTATCAATACATTTGCGACAAATACTTCTCAGGAAAGAATGGCTTAAAAAGTTTGTCTTTAGGCTGCGGCACTGGTGTTAAAGAATTGAAATGGGCCGAACTTGGTAATTTCGAGAAAATGGAAGCATTCGATATTTCTGAAAACAGGATCAAATTCGCAAAAGAGCAGGCTCAAGAAAAGGGCTACGGCAATATTCTTGATTTTCGTATGGCAGATATCTACACGGTTGAATTACAGGAAAATTACTATAATGCGATCATTGTAGATAATTCACTGCATCATTTCAGTCCGCTGGAAGAACTGCTTTTAAAAATTAACAGATCTCTTAGTCACGATGGCTATTTTATTGTAAATGAATTTGTTGGTCCGACACGGTTTCAATGGACAGATAAACAACTCAAAATAGCAAATAGTGTTCGTAAAATACTTCCTGAAAAATACAGGGCGCATATTGTTGATGGGTGTGTAAATAGAAAAATAATAAGACCGAGCCTGCTCAATATGACCCTTAAAGACCCTTCTGAAGCAGTTGAATCCTCGAATATCATGCCTTTATTGAAACAGATTTTCGATATCGTAGAGGTAAGGCCTTATAATGGGGCTATACTGAATTTAGTACTTGGGGGCATAGCGCATAATTTCGTTTGTGATGATGCGGAAGCTAAAAAATATCTTCGCTTATGCCAGGATATTGATGACCTTTTAACAGAAACAGGTCAGGTCGAAAGCGATTTTGTGGTAGCCGTGTGCAAGAAGAAAGGTTAAACAAAACAGGGACACCATATAACAGATGCCCCTGTTTCTTTCTTTATTCTAATGTTTGCGCCTTTTACGCAACAATGAGACTGAGCCGAAACCCAAAAGTGCGATCGTGGCAGGTTCGGGGATGCCATTAGTATAAATTTCCTGTATTTCTGTAGAAGATAAAGCCCTGTTATAAAAACGAACGTCATCGATTGAGCCATTGAAATTATTAGGATTATCTTCCTTTTTACCAATTAACACATTGTTTGTCTGCCCTTGTTGTAAAAAACCGCTGTAATTATTGGCACCATCTTCTTGTCCATCAACAAACACTTTTATTACACTTCCATCCCAGGTGCCAGTGACAAGATGCCAATTGCCATCTGCGAGAACTGCGTTTCCAGTAACATCATTCCAATCGTCCAGGCCGCCATAATCATCATCTGACTTGAAAACTACGAATCTCAAATTGTCATTTTCTGTTTTACTAAGTTGCCAAACTCTCTGTTGTTCCCAAGAAGTTTTATCTTTAGATACAATATAATTATAGGATCCTGCTGCTGATGTATTGATCCATGCAGAAATGGTTATGTATTCTGGATTCAATTCAGCAGAATTTCCGCAATCAACGTAATCATCGATGCCGTCAAAGTCCAATGCTCCTTCGATCTGGCCTGTTGTCCAGTTTGCATCGTAGATGGTGCCGTTATTTGTTCCAGCTGAATCATAAGCGGTATCCCCACTGCCATAATCAAATTCCCAGTGGCCTACCAGGCCGTCTGTTAAAGTTGCCGATGCGGAACTTGCAATGATCAAAATTGCCACAACCGCCACTGCCATTACTCTAAGATTTGCTTTCTTTGCCATTTCTCTCTCCTTTCAAAAAAAGTTTGGGTTTACAGTTGCCTGGGGGGGGGCTAAATGCAATGAGCAATTTAGACCATCAGCCGGGCAATTGTCTTACATGGTGGAAAACCCCTTAAACAGAAGTTTTCTCTCCTCTTTATTGTTGCAACCAAAATGGATACGCAACAATTATAGAATATCAAAAATTAAGTTGGTTTACAAGAAAAAAAGTCCTATATTTCATTGATTTTTATGGTTTTTTATGGTTTTTTCTTGTTTTTTATTGATTTTGTGCGGTTTTTTTGATGGTTTCTACTATGTATTCTGTGACATCTATCTTTTCGGTTAGCAGTTTTTTGCGGTAAGCAGCGTATTTATCTTTGGCGTTTGGGTCTTTTAGAATGTCGAGGCAGTATTCCAGGGCCTGGGCGGTGTCGAGGGTTTGTTTAACCAGGTGATAACTTTCGAGCATGTTTATGTAGCCCAGTTTTAGAGTGTTGATGTAAATAGCGGGTACGCCGAGTACGGCGGATTCCGAGATCATCGTTGCTCCTTCGCCGACGCAAAGTTGGGCAAACGCCATTAAGTGGTGTATCTGGTGGACGGGTATTTTTAACTCATACTGCTTGAACTGCTGAGGTAATTGTCCTTCGGAAGAGATTAATGGCCTGGCGTATTTTTCTATTTGTTTGATGAAGTCGAGCTTTTGTTCGTCCGCAAAGCCGTGCTGGCCGACATCGTGATGAGCGCCCCAACTGACGAAACGAATGATGCAATATGGGGTGTCCGGGTCTACGCCTATACTTTTGACTATTTCGGGGTCGGGTGTGAATTGGTTTGGGTGCAGATACGCAAGTTCGTGACAGCCTGGATAGAGGTGCTGTTTTTTGCCAAGATTTTTCATGTAGCTGTCTGGGCTGTGATAAGATGTCGCAACCGGATATGTAATAGCGTGGGCGAGTTTTTGGTGCTCGGTGTCGTCGAAGACTACCGATGGTTTGCGTAACAAAAAGCCGACGTGAGCAGCGAACATACCGCTAATGCCGGTAAGGACATCGGGCTTGAAGCGCAGGCAGTATTTTAGCAGTCGAACGTCTCTTGTTATTAGTTCTGCGAATAGAGCGGGAAGTCCGTCGCCTACTTTGCTTAGCATTATAAAAGGGATATCGAGATTTTCCAGCAGCGCGATGGTGACATCTTTCTCGCGAGCGGTGACAGCTACTTCGTGGCCCTGCTTTTGAAGCTCGGCTATGGCGTTGCGAAAGAAGTGCACGTGAGCGGGATGTATGATGTCGACGAGTACTCTCATTTATGGTCCTGTGCGGTTACGCGTTTTTATTCTTTTTGTATTTTACCCTGTGGAGGATGTCGTGGATCAGTTTTCTGTTGTCACTTATGACGTGGCTCAGGATGCCGAGAGCGAAGAGGTTGAACGAAATGATCAGCAGTGTCGCACCGAGGATGAGCGATTGAATGTGTCCGCCACGGTCACCTTTGAAAAAGTAATAGAGAAACCTGACCCATGGCACCAATCCGATAAGCCCTGTGATAAGAGCGGCGTATGTAAATGTTCTAAACGGCCTGTAGGTTATATATGAACGCACAATAATCGTAGCTGATCGGCTGATATAACGCGGTATCGAGGAAATCAGTCTTGACTCGCGGGTCTTTGGATTAACTTCTACGGGTACCGAGGCAATGCGCATGTTCATGGTGCCTGCCTGGATGATGGTTTCGAGAGTATATGTGTAGCGATTGAAGACGACAAGTTTTGAAGCTGCCTTTGCTGAATAAGCGCGGAATCCACTGGTAGTATCAGGGACATCGGTTCCGGAAAAACGACCTACAACAGAGCTACCGACTCTTTGGAGTTTTTTCTTTAGCCAGGAGAAATGTTCGATGTCCTCGATTGGTCGGCAGCCAATAACGATATCGGCGGTGCCCTGCTGGATCGGTGCGACAAGGTCCTTGATAGAAGCTGCACTGTACTGGTTGTCGCCATCGGTATTGACGATGATATCTGCGCCGAGTTCTACGGCAGTGTCGATGCCTCGTGAAAAAGCTACCGCCAAGCCTCGATTTGAGCCAAGTTCGAGTATGTGATGTACGCCGAGTTCTCGAGCTACCTGCAGCGTTCGGTCGCTGCTTCCGTCATCTATTACGAGGTACTCTATTGTGTCGATGCCGGGCAGCTCTTTGGGCAGGTCGGCGATCACTTCCGGTAGAGTGTCCTGCTCGTTATAACATGGTATTTGAATTATCAGTTTCATAAGCTATTTCCTTAGCATTTAAGCGTCGAGGAAAGATAGAACCGTCTCGACGACGTAATCTTTCATTTGGCCGGTCAACTCTGGATATATCGGCAAAGCTATTACCTTCTCTGCAGCAGTTTCAGCTTGTGGGAAGTCGCCAGCCTTATAGCCGAGATACTGGAAACACTGCTGTAAATGCAGCGACAGCGGATAATAAACGGCACAGCCGATTTTCTTTTGAGTCAAATAATCGACTAAACCGTCACGGTCGGGGACGCGGATCACGTACTGATTGTAGATGGTTTGGCAATCGTCCTTTATCAGTGGCGTTTTTATTACGGTCGAAGCGAATTTACTGTTGTAATATTCGGCGTTTTCTCTTCTGGCCTGTGACCACTGATCGAGGTGCGGCAGCTTGGCAATGAGCGCGACCGCCTGTATTGGGTCGAGGCGGAAATTTCCACCGATGTATTTATGATGATATTTCGTAGTTTCACCGTGATTACGCATTACGAGCATTCTTTTGTAAAGCTTCTCGTCGTTAGTGACAATTGCGCCTGCGTCGCCGATACCGCCGAGATTTTTTGACGGGAAGAAACTAAAGCAGCCGACCGTGCCTATACTGCCTGCCTTTTTGTTCTTGTATGTGCTTGTAATCGACTGGGCGGCGTCTTCAATAACTGCAAGGCCGTGTTTGTTCGCTATTTCCATGATCGGATCCATGTCGGCCATTTGACCGTAAAGATGGACGGGGATGATCGCTTTGGTCTTATCGGTTACCGCTGCCTCTATCAAGGACGGGTTGATATTGTAGGTGTCGGGGTCGATATCGACAAAAACGGGTTTTGCTCCTGTCCTTGCGATACAGCCTGCAGTTGCGAAAAATGTAAAGGGGGTTGTAATTACTTCGTCGCCATAACCAATATCAAGGCTCATCAGACTGTTCAAAATCGCATCGGTACCACTGGTGACACCGACGGCGTATTTGCAGTCACTTATCTCGGCGATCCTTTCTTCCAGGTCGGAAACTTTTGCTCCGCCAATACAAATTTGAGAATCTAAAACTTCTGTGATCCCGGCGAGAATCTCTCTTTTAAGGCCTGCGTATTGTGCTTTTAAATCTAAAAGAGGTACCTGCATTTAAGCTCTCCAACATTTGATTAATCGGTCACCAGGGGAACTGGCGGCAAAGATCTTCTATTCTCTGCTTAGTCTGTTCTACAAATTGTTCGTCTAACGTATATTCTGTGGGACTGATCACTTTTACATTTGTCAGCACCGAGTGTATTAATTCGGATATATACTGCATTTGCTCGGCGGCCATACGGTTCTTTGTGACGATGGGAGTGCCGAGCCTGATCCCGCGGGTTACGGTAACGGGTTTGCTGTCGTAAGGCAGCTTGTTCATATTCACTATTATTCCGCAGCGTTCGAGAGATTTTTGCGCTATCAGGCCTGTCATCTCTGGCTTGAAGTTGCTGACATCTACAAGTACCATGTGGTTGTCGGTTCCTTTTGTAAGTACATCAAAGTCAAGATTGAGCAATTCGGCGGCGAGGGAGCGGGCGTTTTCTATTATCCTGAACTGCCTGGTTCGATATTCGTCTGTAAGTGTCTCTTTGAAGAAAACAGCTTTTGCGGCGATGTGGTTCAAATACGGTGTGCCCTGTATGCCCGGAAATGTTGTTTTCTGGATGTGCTCGTGTAAAGGGATATGCTTGTTGCCAACCTTTATCTGCCGGCAATAATCTTTGCCCATAATTATTGCCCCACCCCTTGGCCCGCCCGGCTTATAGGTGCTGGTGGTTGTAAAATGCGCGTAATCAACTGGAGACGGGTGAGCTCCTGCGATTACCAGGCCGGATATATGTGAAATATCAGCTAAGAGATATGCACCAACTTCGTCGGCTATCTCTCTGAATTTTTTGAAATCTATGGCCCTGGGGTAAGCGGTGGCTCCGCATATTATCAGTTTTGGTTTTGTTTTAACGGCCTTGTCTTTAACAGCATCATAATCGAGTGTGAAAGTGTTTTTGTCGACGTGATAGTTTTCTACTTCAAAGAATTTTCCTGCCAGTGAAACGTCAGCTCCGTGCGAAAGGTGTCCGCCCTGATCGAGAGCGAGGCTTAGAATTTTATCGCCTTTATCAAGTACGGCAGTCAAAATGATCTGATTGGCCGAAGTTCCCGAATGGGGCTGAACGTTTGCGTATTGAGCCTTGAAAGCCTGCTTTGCGCGGTTAACGGCAAGAGTTTCAATCTGGTCAACAACCCCGCAGCCGCCGTGATAGCGGCTACCTACAAATCCCTCGGTGGTTTTATTTTGTACGACAGAGCCAAGGGCGGCGAGGACGGACTGAGAACAGAGATTTTCGGCTGCTATGAGCTGGATAGTGTTGTTCTGCCTGACGTATTCTTCTTTTATCAATTCGTAAATCTGCGTGTCAGTGTCTTTTAAAGCGCCGAATATACCTTTGTGATATTTTTCGGCATCGGCAAGGTCAGGATTTTGAGAATTAGCAAGTTCATAAGCCGTCGAATCGGATTTGTCAACGGTCTTTAACTTGCCTTTGCTGCCATGTTTGTCCAGTAACATTTATAGTGCCTTTAGCTTTTGTAAAAAAACAAATCCCTGGCAAATCAGCGTATAAAGAATCTTGCGATATCATTATAAGTTATGTACACAAAAACAACCGCAAGGAAAAGCAGTCCGCAATAAGTTATTATTTCCTGAGCACGAATACTTAGCGGCCCGCCTTTTATTTTTTCAACGATAAGCAGCAGAAACACACCGCCGTCAACTACCGGTATCGGCAGGAAATTAATCACCGCTAAATTCGCACTTATAAACGCCATCAAAAACATAAAGCTTACAAAGGAATATTTGACGGCTTCGTAAGACATCGTAGCGATACCAACCGGGCCGCTCATCGCTTTCATGCTGACGTTGCCGGAGACCAACTGTTTTATGGTAACATAAGTTTTGACGATCATCCAGTAACTTTTCTTACAGCTCATCTTAAAGGCGTCTGAGAGTCCGTCAGCTTTATATATCCTTTCGAGACTGGCGAACTGGATAAACTGCGATAAAGTGGATACGACATTGACCGAGTCCTCGAAATTACCTACATTTAAAGCGACACTTCCAGAATCGTAGTCATCGAAACGATATTCAATTGAAATTCGCTGGCCAACGTTTTTTCGTAATACGTCCATGCAATCGTAAAAGTTTGCCACGCTAACGCCATCGACAGAGATTATGGTCGCTCCCGGTGGGATGGCGAGTTTTTCCGTGTTGGAATTAGTCTCGATCGTCCTTGCGACAACAGGGTGCTCGACATCAAAGGTAATATATATGCCGATAGTAACCCTGTCGCTATCGGGTGAGGATTTTGGTTTTACATAAACCTGGTGAATTCTCTCGGTTCCATCGCTGTCACGACGCAATACCGTTACAGGCAGTTGCTTGTCCTTGTAACTGGTTGTGATCTGGCGGATTTCTTTATAGGTAGGATTCTCAATGTCGGCGACAGCAACTATGACGTCACCGTTTTCTAAATAATCGTTGGCATCAGTAATATCGGGGCGTCTTAGAACCTGTTCTATCCGCAAACGCGGGACCATCGAATAAATATGGCCAAGATCGGATTGGGTTTCAGGTTCTCTGTCGAGGAAATTCAATTTCAGATCGAGCTGGGTCTCGATCAGTTCGGTTTCGCTGCGCTGAGCAGTAACAGAAACAGACGGTACAAATAGATTGTCGAACATCTGAGCGAATTGCTGGTAGCTATCCAACTGCCGGCCGTTGACAGCGACAATTTTGTCCCCCGGTAACAGGTCTGTCCGAGCAGCTGGGCCATTGGGGTCAGGCAAGGAAATGCCGGCGATCTCCAGGGTCATCGGAGTATTGATGCCGAAAATCCTTACCGGCATGGAAGGCATTTGCTTGGCGACGATTTCAACTTTCTCTATTGAGCCGTCGAATTTTCTGATCTTTAATGGAACCAGTTCGCCCTTATCCGACAAAGCGGCAGTCATTAAAATGTCGCCGAAATCAAGGTTGTCGGTTTTGCCGGCGATCTCGATTATTTCGTCACCTGACTGAATTCCGGCACGAGCGGCTGGTGAATCCGGTATTATTTCCCCTGCCACAGCGGGCATCTGTTTTATACCTATGGAATAAACGCACATTAGAATTACGATCGCGGCGATAACATTAAATATAACTCCGGCAGCGATGACAGCCATTCGAGCACCGACAGGCTTATTGGAAAACGAGCGAGGGTCGTCGGAAATTTTGTCGGCACCGGTGTCGTCCTGGCCGAGCATCTTGACATATCCTGCCAGTGGTATCAGGCCGATACGATATTCGGTGTCTCCTGCTTTGCCTTTTGGGCCTATGGTAAAACTGAGAAGGCCGTTGCCATCGGGGTCGTTGTCTTTAGGGAAAAATTTCGGCAGGATACGAATTCTAAAACCGTCGCGGGTTTTTCGTACGCCTAAGAAAACCGGCGGTAGAAAAACCGAAAAGGTCTCGACCTTTATGCCGGAAACTTTTGCAACGATGAAATGGCCGCACTCGTGAATGAAAATGACGCCGGTAAAGCCCATCACTACCAGAAAAATGTTCCATGACATTTGCAGGTTGCCCTTGACAAGTAAAATAAAACCAACAACAAATATTACAGCTACTATATTGGATAATCTCAGTTTTCTGCTGGGCTTGGCCCGTGAATCTTTTAAATCAGACATCTAAAAAACCTTAAATTAAATTAACAATTTATGTTCTTGTGTACTTATGTTCTTTTTTGCTTATGCTCTTTTGTACCTGCTCTCTTGCCCAGGTGTCGGCTTCGAGCAATTCTTCGAGTGAGGTAATCGCTTTGATATCATGTTTATCGAGGCAAGCTTCTATAAGTTCTACTATCGCGGCGAATTTGATCCTTCCGGCGAGAAAATGCTCAACAGCAACCTCGTTGGCGGCGTTGAAGACTACCGGAGCGGTACCCCCCGCCCGGGCAACCTCAAAGCCCAGCGTCAGTGCTTTAAAAACCTGCAGGTTTGGTTTGGCGAAAGTCAATTTACCAAGCTCATCGAGTTTCAGGTGCTTGGCAATCCCGACGGCCCTGGCTGGATAGGTCAAGGCATATTGAATAGGCATGGACATATCGGGGGTTCCGAGTTGTGCGATGACTGAGCCGTCGACAAATTCGACGAGTGAATGTACTATGGACTCTGGATGGATCAAGACTTCAATATCATCGACGCCAATATCAAAAAGCCAGTGCGCCTCGATGACCTCAATCGCCTTATTCATCATCGTTGCCGAATCGATCGTGATCTTAGGGCCCATACTCCAAACAGGATGCGCGAGGGCCTGTTCAATTGTGACATTTTCGATATCTTCGGCAGAGACCTTTCTGAAAGGACCTCCTGAAGAGGTCAGAATGATCTTGCGTACGTCCTGCTTTCGGCCTGCCTGTAAGGCCTGGAAGATCGCTGAATGCTCGCTGTCTACCGGCAAAATTTCAGCATTGTTCCTGCGTGCCGCATCCATAAGCAGCTCGCCGGCAATCGCCAGCGGCTCCTTATTTGCGATAGCGATGGTTTTAGCTTTTTCAGCAGCAGCAAGTACCGCCGGCAGTCCTGCTGCGCCTACAACGGCAGTTAGAATAAGGTCGGCATCGTCAAGTTGAGCTATCTGCACAAGAGAATCGGGGCCTGTGAGGACCTCTACCTGCAAGTTTCCAAGTGTATCGGTCAACTTGCTTAAAACGCTATCGTCAGTTAGGCCTACAACTTTGGGTTTGTATTTCTTTGCCTGCCTGGCCAGCAGATCGGTATTGGAATTAGCGGTCAAGGCTACGACTTGGTATTCGGGCCCAAGCGCATCAATAACCTGTAGGGCCTGTTTTCCGACCGAGCCTGTAGAACCCAAAATCGCAATACGTTTCGGCATAATCTGACACAAACCTTTTTTAAGCAGTTTAAAAGACTGATAATACAATAAGCAAGACTGAACTGTCAAGTCAAAGACTGCTTTAGAAGCGGGAATAAAAGCAATTAATGCAGATATGTTGATGTATTGTGCTATCGCCGGGTGATTCAGGGCTGCCGATGACCTTTAACGACGATCATTTCCGGTCAGGGCTCGATCAGTTCGAGATAGTCATTGTGTTTCAATTTGACATAGTCATCATCTTTTTGCGAAAAGAACTTTTTCATCATCTCTTTTGAACTGATCTTTTTATCAGGATACATCAGCATCGGCCTTTTTGTGATCTCGTTAAATTTCATCAATTCTTCCGGCTTCATCTCCTGACCATTTCTATAAATATGCGGTGAGATAAAGACCATTAACTCTGTGTTAACCTTCAAAACACTGGTACTTTTGAAAAGCTCACCAATGATCGGGATTTCGCTAATTATTGGAATCTGGTCGACTTCAAGGATCTTATCCTGGCGTCTGAGTCCGCCAAAGACAACCACCTGCCCATCTTTTAAAAGCAGTGAACTGCTTGCAATTCTGGTGTCAACAACAGGCACTCCCGTAAGACTTTCACCGGTCTGAACATTTTGTTCAGCCCTGATCGTAAGCATAATATTTTCATCGTCAACCAGCAGAGCATTAACGTCAAGAGTAACACCTACATTTTTGAACTGTGTTGACTCGATGTCTGTTCCTGCGCTGGTAGAACCTAACTCAGTGTAAGGCTTTTCTTCAACCGCTTCGATCCTGGCAGATCCACCACTTACCATCATAACTCTGGGGCTGGCAAGTATCTCTACATCCCTTTTCTGCTGGATCATATGGACAACCCTGCGAAT
Organism: Planctomycetota bacterium; assembly: GCA_042569785.1. Taxonomy (GTDB): domain Bacteria; phylum Planctomycetota; class Phycisphaerae; order Sedimentisphaerales; family Anaerobacaceae; genus JBHPGW01. Next base: position 51,483 of record JBHPGW010000003.1, read on the forward strand.
TGTTCCGGTAATGATACTGAAATCGCCGCCGAGACCAGTTGAGTTAAAAGCTGTTGCATCTCCTATACTACTGGCTTGTTCAAGCGTCGAGCCAATACGAGATGTAAAGTTTTGCCTGTAGCCAAACGTATGGTTTTTGTCGGTGAGAATGTCCCAGTTGATACCAATTTCGGTATCATCTTCGAGTTGGACGTCAAGAATGACAACCTCGACCATGATCTGATATGGAACTTTGTCGGCTTTTTTAATTTCAGCGATAATTTTTTCGACATTTTCCTTTGTATCGCAAATGATCAAAGAATTGCTTTTAGAATCAACAGCAATCTGGCCATGAGTTGACAGCACCTTACCGATAGCCTTTTTGAGATTGTCGGCATTTAGAAATCTTAGGGTTACAGTCTTAATGAACAGTTCCGGATCCGTCGGAGTTGAATCTGTCCTGTCGGCTTTTTGAATTTCAGTAACGATCTTTTCGATCACTTGTTTTGTATCACAAATGATCAAAGAATTGCTTTTGGTATCGACAGCGATCAGGCCGCGAGAAGATGACATTTTGCTGACAGCTTCTTTGAGGTTTTGGGCATTTAAAAACTTCAGTGTAACGGTTTTGACATACAGTTCCTCAACAACCAGATCAGGGACTGTCACGGTTCTTGCCAGCAGTTCTGAAACAGTCGCAGTCGTATCAGCTTTTTCCGGAACCGTTTTCTGTACAGGTTTTTTTAAGGTGATCGGCTCAAAGGGATTCGATCTGCCGATATTGGGTAAAGTGTTTACCTGGTCGGAGCCTGAGTCCGCAGGTTGCTGGTCCGCACTTACGGGCACCAGAGCAACTGTCAAACAGATACAACAAAATAAAATGTATCTGAGGTTATTCATCTAAAGCAGACTCCTTTTCAACAATTGAATAGATCACAAAGGTAATATCACAGGTAAGTTCGCCGGTATTTCTAGACATAGTTTCTATTCGAAGAGATTTTATCCAGACTTTCTTGTCGTTGAGCTGCAGTTTTGCTAAAAAACCAACTATATTGTCATACTGTCCAATGACGGTGAGTTTAACTGTCTTACTGTCTACTTCTTTGGTTTCATGTTGAGCTTTATTTTTGCCTGACTTAGGAGCAATAAAATTAAGAGAATCGATCGTACAGCCGGTGTTTGCCGCAAGTAACTGCAATCTTCGGAAGAATTCATCGGCCTGAGCAGAAGTAAACAGGCAGTTGTAAGCATGTTCAAGTTCACGATGCAATTTGTTTAACTTCTCATTCTGGATATTGATCGCACCTGCCGCAATTGTTGTTTTCCTGACAAGGTCGTCGGTTACCGACTCATATTGCTGAGCAGCCGAGAGATAAGCGGTACGCGGAACAATTACCCAGTTATATACCGCTATCATGGCTACTATGATGAGAACAGCAAAAATAGTATTTCTTGACGAACGATTAAGTTTTAATAAATCTTCAATTAACATTTATCGCTTTGGCTTTCTTAACTACTGGCAAACAATTGATCTTGTATTCAACAAACTTGTCGGATGAATCATTAACTTCTGTTTTGGTCAAAGAAGCCGATTCTATATGCTCGGAATCGTTCAGCATCATTACAAATAAATTTACGGCGTCATATGACAGTGCGTTACCTTCTATCGTCACTGCCGAATTATTATAACTGTACATTCTGGTTATGCAGAGTTTTAACGGGGTGCTGGTTCTCACATTATCCATAAGACCAAGCCAGTCGAGGTCGGTATGTGAACTGATAATTTTATTTATGTTGTCTAACTTTGCGGATATATCTTTGACCTGCTGGTCTAAATATTTTTTTTCTTCGACGATGTCATGCGTACTTTCAGAAACCCGCATCTGTTTTCTATTGTCAGGTTTTCCTGTTACGTTTTTAACCATCATGCTTAGAGCACCGGCAGCTAAAACCATAAAGACCAATACAACAGCGGCAATATTAATCGAGACCAGAGCGTCTTTTTTGACAACTTTAAGTTTTGCGATATTATCAGGGAACAAGTTTATTTTAAAGTTTACGGATTCTGGCTTGAGCAATCTCATCGCCAATCCAATAGCTACAGTTGACGCTGTGCCTGTTAGATATTTCTTTATCGCCATAGTATCCTGACAGGCGTCATCAGAGGTCCTTAGATTTACAAAATCACAATCGATCGCAGCCATTAAAGAATCTTCAATCCCGCGTGTCAGTTGCATTGAATTTGGGGTAACGATATTAACTTCCCACTTTTCGCTGCTGTCATATACCTCGACATTATAATACTGAATGATAGCGTTTATTTCCTCAGCGAACATTTCGTGACATTGGGGTGACTGAGTATCTATGTGTTTGGCCTTGATAAAGTCAATGGTCTTGTTTCTAAAAACACACAGAGTTAAATACGTCTCTTCCAATATTGCCATCAGCACATTGCTGTCAAATTTAGTTTCAATTTTTTCAGCATAAAAAGCCCTGGTGTATGCGAAGAATGTCGGCTCGATCGCTTCGACATTAAGTCTGTATCGATCGCAGGTTCTGGCAAGTTCCGTAAGCTTTGTTTTGTCCGTGGCAACGACAAAAAGCCTGTTACCGTCGCGTTTATTAATCGAATTGACAGCACAGAAGTCCAAAACGATATCTTTGTCTGCCAGGAGAGGATATTGTTTCAATTCGTTATGCAGGAATCGAACCATGTTGGTCGGTACGGGTTTTGGCATGTACATAAGCTGCATGTGCATGGGCTTTGCCAATAATGAAACCGCGGATCGGGATGATTTGATCTTATTGGCGGCTTTGAGCTTTTTTATGGCTTTGCAAAGCATGGCTGGATTTTCGATATTGCCATCGGCAACCACTCCGTCAGGGATCGGACAACTGGCAGTTTTGACCAATTCTATGCCATTGCCGGTATCTTCAAGCAAGGCAATATCTATTGTGCCATTGGATATATCTATACCTAATGCGGTATTGTCTTTTGGCATTATTCATTTATCCTTAAATTATCGATCCTGATTATGTAAGGACTTGTATTGCCTACAGTGACATCGGCCTGAACTTTGGCGACAAAACCCTGGGCACTGGTACCCTGTGAAACAATTGTCAGGTTCGGTAAAGTTCCTGTAACAGTAACATCATACGAACCAGCATTGAATGGCTCATCGACATACGGCCCGCCCCATTGGTCATCGAGTCTGATCTGCGACAAAGCATCGTTAAGACCGGCTTCGGCCGTAGCCAAAGCGTGCGCAGCATAAATTTGATTACGCATAAGCTGCAACTCTTCAGTATTGATCTGCAGCATACCCATGGTCATCACAGAGAGCAGCGCAATCGCGAAGACCACCGCCAAAAGCACTGTACCCTTATTTTCTTTGCGTCTTGTTTTCATTACATATAGCATCTGCTATGCTCAAAGGTCTCTATAGACTCGAACATTGGTTAGACTTCTTCCAACATTAGTTCACTTTGAGTATGTCGACATAAAATAACGGCTCATTCATCATAGGCTCAGATAAGGACAAAAAAAGATATTGGGAAAGTTTTGGGCTAAATATTTGCTTTTTCGGCAGGAGTACAGGATTTTATCGGGCAAAAAAGAATTCTCTTTGAAGCAGCAGAAATACTGTCAGGCAAGTCCTATAAGCTTAACGACTATGAGAGATAACTGTACTGATAGCTATGGCAATACCGCACAAGAACCACCACTTTCACCGCCCTGAGTATCCGGTGCTATTGCAATAGTAACGGTCCGGTATTCCTGTGAACCGGTCAGCGAGAAGCTAGAGGTGCCGCTGTCACCAACGGCCTGCTGGAACACATATCCAGCGCCACCGGAGGACGTGTCACTACCAGAGTTGCTCTGATCCATTGTAATCGCCGCATGACCGGACAATCCCGGACTATCGACCGTGACGTCATCACCATCAAAACCGCCGAGACGCAGGATGATACAATTGGAAACCGTTGTGGTCACTGCGGGACTGGTTGGCGAACTTGCCGAGCCTGATGTTAACGAGGTGTCATTTATTGGGACTAACGGGTCGTGGCCGGTGAAACGCATCATCCAGGCATAACTTTGCTCGTTCGGGCTCCAGGTAAACTGATGACTGGCCGATTCACCGGCATCAGCAAGTTTCCACCATACCCCCATTGTTATCTCGCCACTGTGGTGATCGACATCAATTTCTGTCCAGCCCTCGCCTCCAGGCGGAGCCATAGAAGCCGAGGTGTCACCATCTGTGGCAACTGCTGCAATCAAAAGATCACCTTCGCCGGTACCGCTCGGCGTAGAGACGGTAACTGACGTAGTATCGGAATCAGCTTTGGCCTCGGTGAATTGCTCATATTTGACACCGATTATTTGAGATATTTCCTCAGCGGTCAAGGCCCGGTTGTAGAGGCGGACATCGTCGATACCTCCGTACCATGATTCATCTGTAGGCTTTTGGGACCAGCCACCGATCACGGCAGCTTTGGCCTGCGGGTCCTCCGGGGTCCCGTAAACTGTGATCGGCATATCAACGCCATCAATATAAATGTGGAGGTTAGAGCCGTCCCATGTGGCCGCTATATGATGCCAAACATCTCGTGTCCAGGCCCCTGCTGCCGTATTAGCGCCGTTACCATTGCCGCCGCAATCAAGCCAGAGAGTTGGAGAGGCCTCACGATCGACCCCAAGCCATATCTCCTGCTCAGCGCAATATAATACCGACCAATCGCCTGCAACCGGGCCTGTGTCTTTGGCCCAACCAGCTATCGTATAGTCGCTCGTAGGGCAATCGCCAATCCCTGTGATATAATCGTCACTGCCATCAAGACTGATGGCAGAGTCTCTCTCGGGGGCGATTATCCAGGTTGGATCACCGTCATCGACACCAGCAGTACTGCCAAGTTGGCCGTCATTATTATTGCCCGATGAATCAGCCGCAATTTGCCCGCTGCCCTCGTCCATTTTCCACCAGCCGATCAGGTTAGGATCGAGACCAGGACATGTATTCTTATTTGTTCTCAGATATGCTGAGGTGGTAAAAGTTTTGTCCTGACCGTTTGCCGCGGAATTAGTTAGTGTAGTTTCGACCTGCACAAATCGTATAGCATTTACATCTGTTGCCTGCGTACTGAAGTCACATGCGTCGTAGCATGTAAACTGTAATTGAGTGACCGGACCAGCGAGTTCTGAAAGGTTTCCGGTTTGTCCAAATTCGACATAATTGTCAACGTCAATATCATATCGCAATGTATTACCGTCATTATCTTCATACTCTATATACCCGTTAGTTACTGCTGAAGCACTTACCGCCGTGATCTGGACGGCCTTGGAGAGATTATGTGCCAAGTGTTCTATTAGAACTCGGCCATTCTGGATAGACTCTGCCTGGCCCTGCCTTGAATCCCAGCTGTTTTCTATAACTTTGAATTGTGGGGCGATGACCGCAAAGATAATGGCTATCATAGCCATCGCTATCACAGTTTCCATCAGGGTCATTGCAGTTTCGCTTGGCCTGCGATTTTTGATATTTAAATTTTTATCCTTTGCGCTGTCCATATCATGATCCGTTTTTATCTAACTATTTGCGAAAACAACATTTGTCATTCCTGCGAAGGCAGGAATCCAGTTTTTAAGTCGTAGACCCCTGCCTTCGCAGGGGTGACATAGTAAAGTCAGCTTTTCGCAACAGTAAATAGTTACCATCTCCTGGCCAGATAGGTTGTTAAGGTGACCTCGATCTCGCCTGCATCGAGACTGCTGTTATCATTGTCGTCGTAACCTACAGCAACCGTTACTGTTTTTAACGGGTCAGCGGCATTGTCAGTGACATTACAAAGATAAGAACCATCGAGAGAAACATTAGTTTCAGTAAACGAAGCAGCGGAATTAGTGTAGTCATAGATCGAGCGGGCCTTTACGTCTTCAAGTTTTGATTGAGCCAGCATAAGGCTTGTCGTTTTGCGTTCGATGATAATCGAATTAACGTGAACATTTGTCAAAGCCTTCAAGATAGGAACTATCGCGATGATCAGTAACGCGGAAGCGATAACAACCTCGGTGATGGTGAAGCCGTGTCTCGTGGCTCGTGGCCCGTGACCCGTAACTCGTATCTTGTATCTCGTATTTTGCATGACTACCTTATTCTAAATTATCAATTCTCACCATGCCAGTGGCTGAGGTAATTGTGATCGCAAAAGTATCCCCTCCAGCTGAGATGCTCAAAGACGTATCACTTCCAGCGAGCAGATTACCTAATGGCCCGAAGTTAAAATTCGCCCCGCCGCTGCAGCTTGTGTCCGGTTCGATGGTATGTGAATCAACCGTCGTTGAAGTATCGAGGTTTTGGATTTCGTACGATGCGTAAGGGCTGGCGCCTGTCATGTTCAGGGCGAAGCCTACGGTATTTTCAGCGGCGTTTACGATAGCAAGTGATCGAGTACGGCGAAGGTCGGTTACTATTTTTTGCGTCAAGGCGTGGGCTTTTTTCTTTGAGACCAAAGCGAAGTTAAATCTTGGTACAGCTATGCCTGCAAATATGCCGAGAAGCACAAGTACAATAATAAGCTCTGTAAGAGAAAAAGCTTTTTTGCGAATAATCATTTTTTTCCTCATAAAAATGCAACAAGGATGGACACAAATTTTATAATTGCGCCCACCCTTGATTTTTAAATCAATATTTTCAGCTATATTATATTAATGACCATGCTCGGTGACCCTGTCGTCTGTCAAGGTGTAAGCAGTGCCATATGGGCACGTAGGAGTACCATCCGGGAAATAGTTCGAGTCCGCGAATAGATTTACCAAGGTCGGATACGAGCCGTTATCCATATAATAGAGTTCCATCTGGGTATTAATGATATCGACATTCGTATTGCAGGCGTTTGTCTTGGCAGTGTCTGCGCTTTGCGTTAATCTTGGAATTGCAACTGCGGCTAAGGCACCGAGGATCAAAACAACCACCATCAGTTCAATTAATGTAAAACCTTTTCTCTTAACCATTTTTACACCTATTAACGTCACCGTATTTTTAATATATTTACTCCACTGACCCTATCGGCTCAAATAACGAACTACTTTGGTAACTGTACAAAAAAATTTCGACTATTGAATATGGTTGATATAATCAAATATTGGCAGATAGACACTTATAAGTATAAGTCCAATAATAGTTCCCATTATCACAGTTAAAGCAGGTGTCAGTTTGGCCAGCAAAGCGTTTACAATTCTGTCGACATCTTTATCGAGCAGTTCGACGCCCTTAGTAAGCATTTGAGGCAGCATTCCAACTTCTTCTCCCGCGGCAGCCAACTGTGCGATAACAGGCGGAAAAACCTCATGTTTGGACAGTGAACTTGCCACCGGATTTCCAGCCTGCAACGACTGCTGCAATTCAATAGCGATCTGGGTAATTTTTAAATTATTCGCAACATTACTGGCGACTTCGAGTGCCTTTATTAAAGGGACACCCGTAGAAGCGAGCATAGCAAAGGTCCGCATAAAATGCGCGACAACAGCCATCCTGTTGAGGTTGGCGAATACGGGCATGTTAAGTTTAAAATTGTCCCATTTAACTCTTATGTTGGGGTTTTTCATGAACTTATTGCATATAAAAATCAGCAGTGCAACAAAGATCACGATGGCCCAGAAGTTATACCTGACAAAGTTACTTAATGTGATCAGTGCCTGAGTCTGCACAGGCAATTCCACATGCAATCTACCATATAATTTTGCGAAAACCGGAATAACGAAGATCATCAGTGCGCCGATTATTCCAAAGCACATAACGCTAACGGTGATCGGGTAAACAAAAGCCGACCTTACTTTGTTTTTGACTTCCGCCCTTTTTTCCAGATACATGGCAGAGGCTTCGAGAGTACTGGCAAGTTTTCCGCTTGATTCACCAGCCTCGATCATTCCAATGAAAAAACCTGAAAATACGTTTTCATACGGCTCCATGGCATCTTTTAATGTCGAACCTGTTTCCACGTTTTTTTTCACGTCTGAAACTATCTGTTTTAGCAACTGGCTTTCGGATTGTTTCTCAAGAGTTTCGAGGCATTTGACAATAGGTAGTCCAGCTGCAAACATTCCCGCGAACTTATAGGCGAAGGTTACTATTTCCATTGACTTTATTTTTTTGTTCTTTACGGCGAGTTTTTTTCTTTTGTTGGCACTTACAAGCTCATATCCCATCTTCGATAATTCTTCGCGCAGAGAGCCAGCGTTTTGGATGTCGTCATATGTGCCTGAAAACTCCTGTCCTGTTTCCATGCGTGCTGTGTATTCATAAACGCCCATCAATCATCCCTCACGTCGACAACTCGCATCCACTCGTCAATTGTTGTCTGACCTTCGAGAACTTCACGAGCGGTACTTTTATTAAGGGTTTTCATTCCTTCTGTAACCGCCTGGTGCTTGATCGCATCATCACTTGCATGTTCAACAATTAATTTTCTTATCTGTGAAGAGACCGGCAGTATTTCGTAGACAGCTTTTCGGCCATAATAGCCAGTATTATAACAACCACTGCATTGCGTTGCTTTGTAAAGCTGGATATCCGAGGACTTAGAATCCTTATCGAGCAGCATCTGGAGTTCTTTTTGAGATGGGTCATACGGCTGCTTGCATTTTGGGCAACAGTTTCTTATAAGTCTTTGCGCTACCGTACCTAATAGAGCCGAAGCGACAAGGAACGGCGGTATCCCGATATTGATCAGACGCGAAATAGCCCCTGCCGCATCGTTGGTATGAAGTGTGCTAAGGACAAGATGTCCGGTCTGAGCGGCACTTATCGCGATCTCAGCGGTTTCACGGTCACGAATTTCACCAATAAGTATAATATCAGGATCCTGTCGCAGAATACTACGCAGTACCGAAGCAAAAGTGATCCCGGCAGAGGTGTTAACCTGTACCTGTGTAATGCCGTCAAGACGATATTCAATAGGGTCTTCGACAGTGACAATATTTTTCTCAGGCCGATTGAGTTGACGAAGGATAGTGTATAAGGTAGTCGTCTTACCACTGCCTGTAGGCCCTGTCATCAGGATCATTCCATAAGGATTATTTATCAACGAACGAAATTTTTGATTATCCTCATGAGAAGTTACAACTTTATTAAGCTCCCATTTACTCGTACTCTTGTCGAGGATTCTGATAACGATCTTTTCACCGCTTACCGCCGGCAGTGACGAAACTCTCATATCGAATTTTTGGCCTGCATGAGGTACCATCATATTGCCATCCTGGGGAAGTCTGCGTTCTGAAATATCCATACCAGCCATGATCTTTATGTGCGAGATCACCTCCAGTTGTGCCGAAGATGGTACATCCAACGCATCCTGCAACAGGCCATCCACCCGGTAACGGACTTTCATATCATGGTCACCCGGTTCAATATGCACGTCACTGGCACGGGCATCGATGGCACCGCGTATTATCGATGAGACAAGCTTTGTGATAGGAGCATCGCCAACATTGACGCTGGCCTTATCGTTATCGGAAAGCTTACTCTCAAGTACCTGATCTGTGCCAGAGGAAAGTTTTACATCCGACTCGTTCGAGTTCATCGAAGCGATCGTTTCCTTTGCAACATTTTTAATATTGAAATGGTATTGTATAGCCTGCTTTATAGCGTTTGGCATAGCAGCAACCGGCACGATCCTGCAGCCGGTCTTCATCTCGATCTGATTGCGTACGAGCAGATTCGTCGGGGAACTCATCGCTAAGATCAACTTGTCACCTTCGATCCTGATGGGAATAACATTATGACGACTGACAACCTTATAAGGAACCTTGTCGATAACCTCAGGGTCTATCATCTCGGGAGACAGATTGACGAACTCTATACCGTTGGCAACAGCCATAACCTTCGTGAGCTGGTCCTCGGAGAGAATATTGTCTTTGGCGAGTATACTTGTCAGGCTCTGACCTGTTTCGGCCTGCTGTTCGGTAAGAACTTGCAGACTCTGCTCGTCAAGCATCTTCTCTTCTAACAAAAACGCGATTGTCTTTTCCTGGTTTTCCATAATAAAGCTGTACCGCTAAATATTGATAGAGTACTTCACAGGTAAACATCGACAGCAGAACAGCCCGACTTAAAGACAAACCCATTAAATGCCACCACCAGCGCCTGTTTCATCAAAAAAGCCCGATAATAATTGCCTGATCGATCAGCTGTTTTCGGATGACTCGAATTTGCAGCCGATCTGTCGGATTGTATGAATAAAGGCTGGATTATGCGGCCTTATTTCAGTTGTTTCTGAAATTAACTACACCTTAAAGCTTTTTACATTAACCAAAGACTTTTCAAAATCTTTGACCATAAAGTGTTTGCTTCTGCCTTTTTGGATTACTGTATGGCCCTCGGCTTTAAGTCGTTTTTTGAGGTTTTTCAGACCACCGGGATATTTTTCGTTAAGAATCCCGCCGGTTTTCAGTGTTCTCCAATATGGAGTAATTCGCTTTTTGCCCTGGCGTTGCATTTCATCAGCAGCATTGGCAGCTATCCAGGAAAATATGCCGGTCGTTATGGGACAGCCGAAATCTGCGCTGTGTTTTTTCGCCAGGATCTGCCGAATCTCATTTATTGTGATAAGCTTACCTTTAGGGACTTTGCGCATAACCTGGTCTACCTCGATGGGAGCCGGTAAACAATAAGTTCCTGCCGGCCAATTTTTGCCCTTTTTCTTATCAAAGCGTTCAACCCTCGGCAAATCCTTACTATTAGCCAACTTCTCGGCCTATGACGTTTTCTTTTTCATTTTATTGTCTTAATCCTTATCGTAACAACCCTTTGATTTTAAAAAATTCGGAAACAGCTACAGAATTTTCAACAGTAAATCCTATCCGTATCCATTTGTTCTTTACTTTCATTACGAAAATTTTGTCTCTGCTTGGTCTGTCATAATCGGCTGGGAACCATATCCTGAAAAGAGGATCGCCGGTTCCGTGCAGCCGCCATTTGCCATTTCTAAGCGTAAGCGGCTTTTCCTCAACATACTCTACTTGTGAAAGTTTTATGCTTTTAGAACCGGTCGGGAAGTAGTAATTTTTGAAGACTATTGTATCATCGAAGATTTCAATTAGCTTGTCTTTATATTCACCTTTCGCAGAAATATCGTCTATCTTTGTGTCAGTAATTTTTTCTGGGACTTCTGATTTTCTTGTGACGATATAAAAAGTCGCCGCCAGCATGAATGCTATCAAAATACCTCCGATTATGTACGAGAATCTCGGCATATTGAAATCTGCCCCTGCATTCCAGAGGAGTACAGAAATATAAGCTGTCAGTAAAAATACAGACAACAATACGGTGAAACAGTCAAAAAACAGCATTGGCTTTCTGCTGCTATAATTTTTTGCAAATATCCTTGTACATACAATGTTAACTGTCAGAAGAATTGCTATGATTGTCATTAATATTATCGCTATCACAAACGTACCGGCAAATTTGCTCATGTAATCATCAGGGGTATCGCCCTTACTTCCCCAGTGTGTTCCCATCTGCTCAGGCATGTACGGATAAAACAGAAATCCGATTACAGGAAAAAGAAAAATAATTAGTATGATAAGCCAATGTATTTTTCGCATTTTATATCCTATTCTAATAACCTTCTCTTAAGCATTATCCTTTTCTTTCATCTCTCTTATTTGCAGCATTAGTTCGTTAATGCGTAATTCTATCGATGAGAGCATCCAGAACTTAAAGTGGTTAATGCGCATCTGGCAGTGAATAAGGTAAATAATTTTTATCGAAAGCGTCACCGTAGCCACCTCGATCATCAACAACCTGATACGATCACCGCCAACTATTGAGATCGCCACAGATGCAACAAGAACGATAATAAATATGGCATTGACCAGCTTGGTACGGAATTTCGGCATACCGCCAATACTGCCTATAATAGCGCGAACTCGTTCCTTTTCCTGTTGAAATTGTCCCAGCTCCTGCTTGAGATCGTCAATTTCATTTTTAAGGCCTTCGAACTTTTCTTCCATAATACCGCCTCGCATTAAATATGATAAATTTTGATTTTGTCCGAACCGTCTGGCGATAGAATAATTGTTTTTGCGGTATTTTGCAAGTAATCTGTTCGTGTCGCGTAAAAGGGGCAAGAGTGTTCTTGACACACTTTGCCGGTGGTCGTATTATCTTATCTGAATAGAAGCGATTACTGGAGCTTGAAAAATGAGTAAATCTAAAAAAAGCTGGGAAAAACGTCTGGCTGGTGCGCCGGCTGATATGGCGGTGGATTTCGTGGAGTCACTGTCCTATGACCAACGGCTGTACAAATACGATATAGTCGGATCGATCGCTCATGCGCAGATGCTGGCTGAGCAAAAGCTGATTACCAAAGCCGATTTCAAGAAGATCAAGGCAGGTCTGGTCGAGATCGATCGCCAAATCAGCGAAGGCAAATTCAAGTTCGATAAAACTCTCGAAGATATTCACATGGCGATCGAGTCGGCGTTAGTAAAAAAGATCGGCGAAGCAGGCAAAAAGCTGCACACCGGCAGGAGCCGAAATGACCAGGTCGCTACCGACATCAGGCTTTGGATGCGCGATGCGATAGATGTCCTGCAGGAAAAAATAACCGCCCTGCAGAAAGCCTTCGTCAAACTGGCGGATAAATATACTAAGGACGTAATGCCCAGCTATACGCATATGCAGCGGGCGCAGCCGATAGTGATAGCGGCGTATCTACTTAGCTTTGCCGAGCAGTTAGAGCGTGATTTTATCAGGCTCGGTAACTGTAGTAACCTATTCAATGTCTCACCATTAGGCAGCGGAGCGATAGCCGGCTCGACTTTACCGCTTAATCGCAAGAGTACAGCTAAGCAGTTGGGCTTTGCCGGTATCAGTCGCAACAGTATCGACGCGGTATCCGACAGGGATTTCTGCGCTGAGTTTATTTTCGACTGCTCACTGATCGCGGCTCATCTGTCGAAACTGGCGGAAGACTGGATAATTTATTCTTCGAACGAATTCAGCTTTGTCAATATCGACGACAGTTACTGCACTTCGTCGAGTATGATGCCTCAAAAGCGTAACCCTGATATGCTGGAACTGATCCGCGGAAAGACCGGCAGTATTTACGGTTCGCTTATTGCGATGCTGACAATTCTAAAGGCTCAGCCGACCGGGTATAATCGTGACCTGCAGGAGGACAAGATACATGTTTTCTCCGCTAACGATACGGTTGAAGCCTCACTGGATATGGCAACAGCGATAGTTTCTCATACAAAGTTTAACGTAAAAAAAATAGCCACAAGTTTGGATGAAGGTTTTCTCGATGCTACCGCATTAGCTGAATACCTTGTTACTAAAGGTGTAGCCTTTCGCCAGGCACACGGTATCACAGGGGCCCTGGTCGGAATATGTGAAAAGCAGTGTAAAAAGCTGCGCCAGTTAGAATTAGAGCAGTTGCAAAAACATTGTCCAGCTATCGACTCCGATGTCTACAAACATCTCGGAGCCACTAACATTGCTGGTAAATATTCCAGCGAGGGCGCAGCTGGCACGCGCCAGGTAAAGAAACAAATCACATACTGGAAGAAACGGTTGGCAAAGTGATGGGCAGTGCCGAAGATCAAATCACGGCCTGGTTCGCCAAGCAAAGCAAACTCTCCGAAAAGGACTTTCCAATAGGTATCGGTGACGATATGGCCGAAATTCGCCTAACAGCGGATAGCTCGATTCTTATCACTACCGATATGCTGCTCGACGGCGTACATTTCGATCTGGAAACCGCTGGAATAAAACAGGTAGGCTATAAGGCTATGGCGGTGAGTCTCAGCGATTGTGCGGCAATGGCGACTGTGCCGATCGGTGCGGTTGTCTCTGTTGCGCTCCCAAAAGGATTCGGGGCAGAACAATTAAAACAGCTTCATTCAGGGATCACGTCAGCAGGCGAGAAATATCGATGCGCCCTGATCGGCGGAGATATCACCAGCTGGAACAGTGACTCAGGATTTGCGATAAGTGTGGCGATGCTCAGTAAACCAGCGGCTAATAGCCCGATAAAACGCAACGGTGCCAAAGTCGGTGATATTATTTGTGTTACCGGATCATTAGGCGGATCGATCGAGGGGAAACATCTGAAGTTTGAGCCGAGAGTTTTCGAGGCGATAAAGATCGCTCAGACTGCTGAGATAAACTCCATGATCGATATAAGTGATGGGCTCAGCAGCGACCTCAATCGTATCTGTCAACAAAGCAAAGTTGCCGCTGTTATAAATGCTGATCTGATACCAATATCGGACCAGGCTCGCGGAAAAACGAACCCCCTGGACTCAGCATTGAATGACGGAGAAGATTTTGAACTGCTCTTTACCATGAGCGAAACTGAATTTAAAAAACTGCTTGGACTATGGAAAGATAAACTCAAGATTACAAAGATCGGCACCATCACCAACGGCGATAAAATACAAATAAAAATGCTCGATGGAATGACCAGGGATTTACAACCTAAAGGATTCGATCATTTATGAATTTAGAGTTAACGACAAAATCGGCAGAGGAAACGATCCAGCTTGGGCGAACAATAGGCCAACAGCTCAAAGGCTCAGAGGTTATAGCAATTTGCGGAACCCTGGGCAGCGGCAAAACGCATCTTATTAAAGGGATTGCCGCAGGTGCCGGCGCCGAAGACCGCAAACACATCAATAGTCCGACCTTTGTGCTTATTAACGAGTATTCCGGCCGAGTGGATATTTATCATATTGACGCTTATCGCCTGGATTCGGTTGCCGAATTTGAGAAACTCGGCTTCGATGATCTTTGTTATCCAAACTCGGTAGTTTTGATCGAATGGGCCGATAAAGTGGAATCGGCTCTGGCAGGAATAAATTATATTCGAATAAATCTTTGTCACCAGGGCCATACACGCAGATCGATACAAATCACGAACATACCTGAATATATCAGTATTTAGCCCAAAGAAAGCGTTTTTATAAGGCTTTTGCATTTTGGCTATGTCACCTACAAATAACAAAACACTTCTAACAGTTATTTAGTCACACTTTTACGTACCACGATTTGGCAGCGCCCGATTTGTTTTCTATATTTTCCTTTGTCGGCGTGAATAAAACGCGGAACGAAAATCAGAGTAGTTTTCGGACGTAACATTGTTTGCATGTTAACTATTTGTGATCGAATTTTAAAGTGAAGTATTATTATTGTAATTAAGTTGATTTTATTTTAGGAGGGTTCGCGGCAAAAAAAATAGTAAGAGTTGATTTAAGTCCTGTTTTGATTACGACGATAAGCTGAATCGGGAAAAGTTATGATAAACGAGTGTTTATCAAACAAGAAAAAAAGTGAATAGTATTTTTTTAGAAAGGGTAGAAAGATGAAGGCAAAAAGTGGTTTTACATTAGTGGAAATTTTGATTGTTGTGGTGATCCTTGGTATTCTGGCAGCTATAGTAATACCTCAGTTCACCGATGCGAGTACCGAAGCCAAAGAAGCAAGACTTGCCTCTGATCTGCAAATGATGCGTTCGCAGATCGAGCTGTACAAGATACAGCATACTGACGCATTGCCGGATACTAACAGCTATGCTGAATTTGTAACCGCTATGACAGTAGTGGACTCCGACGGAAGAGGACCTTACATGCAGAAGATTCCGAGTAATCCTTTTGCTCCTGCAGCTGTAGCCGATACGGTTACGTTTGCCGCAACAGCTGACGGTGACAACTCCGCAGGCTGGAACCTGGATCCTACTACAGAAAGATTCCAGGCTCATGACAGCGGAACATGTCCTGACGGCAGCACAAAGCATTCAGATCTGTAAGAATGAAAAATCTTTCATCTGTGAGGCTCTAAAAGATAGATGCCTGTACAGATTTGCGATAAAAGCTAACAGGGCTGACCGGTGTTAAAAGCCGGTCAGCCTTTTTTGGGCTATAGGCAGGAACGGTGATAACATGGCAAAAAGAGAAAAGAAACGGTTTTCATATCCCGAATTCATTATAATATTCGCAATACTGTGTTTTGTCGCATTTTCAGCTAAGCCTGCATTCATGCAAGCACGCGAGCAAACAAATATTTCTCAGCTTGTTGACGGCCTGGAACAGTTGCGAGCATCTCTTGATGTATACCGCACCGATCACCAGAACCTGCCCCCTACCGATTCATTCGAGAAGTTCAAAGCAGTTATAACAACAAAAAACAGACCAAGCGGATCGTATCTCAGGAATATCCCGAAAAATCCTTTTAATAATCTCAATACGATTCGTTTTGACGGCCCGCAAGCCGGCTGCGGCAAAGCAGGATGGAGACTCGACACTAAAACAGGTCTCTTACAGGCGGATAATAACATTAACTGGGCAAAGCTTTGATTTGACGATTACGCAGGTTGAACTATGAAACGCGGAACTTATTATAAACAATGCGGTTTTTCATTTGCGGAAGTAATGCTGGCAACAGTTATACTGGGCATTATCGCTGTGAGCCTACTGGTACCGTTTACCAGCGGTGCGGCAATACAAGCTGAAGGACGGCACCGAACTCTCGGAACCAATTTAGCCAGCGATATAATCGAAGATATAGTTAACACCCCATTTGATCAGATCGTCGGGGCATACAACTTCACCGAAAACCAGGGCCATGTTACTGATGCCGGTGGGACGGTATTTACCGATCCGATCTACGGCCCATACAGCAGAGTTGTTCAGTGCCAGTATGTTTATATGCCGCAGGAACAGGGGCTCGTAGCTGAAAAATACATTCTTGCAACAGTAACTGTATCTTACGCAGGCAATGAAGTAGCCACCATTTATCGGCTTATCAGCGATGGTTAGGATTCGATAAATAATGAAAAAACTATTACATAACAAGCAATATAAAATGAACCGTAAAGGCTTCACCCTGGCAGAGCTTATTGTCGCACTTACTATGACGGTAGTGATCTTAACCGCGGTTACCGCTCTTACTTTTGCCGTGTCAAGTGCAAACGACGCCGCCGACGATACAAACGCCAAACAGGCACAACTACGCTATGCAACGCTTAGGATCACCGAATTGATAAGGCACTGTAAGCTCATCTGCCGAGTCTCAGAAAATGATATAGCGATATGGCGGGCTGACGATAACGGCGACGGACAGATCAACACCAACGAACTTGTTTACATAGAATCGTCTGCTTGGCCCGATAACTTCATACGCCTTGTAGAGTTTTCACAAAGTGGAGCATCTTCAGAAATGCCCAGGCCACTCGATCAAATCTATGACGGTTCCATAAAAGCAGGCCTGATCTCTGTCGGCAATCCTGTATATACCGTACTGATCCCACAGTGCGACAATGTCAGTTTAACAACCGATGTGAACCCGCCGCTAAGCAGGTTCGTCACTGTCTCATTTGATCTAACCGAAAACGGCACCGCTCATCAATACCAGATAAACGCATCTATGCGCAGTTCATCGGAAAATCTGCTGGCACCAGCTTTGGTAGGCATTGTAAGTGATGATGACTGAAAATTAGTGAGTATTTAAATGAGTATTTAAATTGGTATAAAGAAAAAACAATGCGTTACAAAAACCAATACATCAGACACGGGGACAAAAGAGGCGTAGCTCTTATTGTTGTACTTATTCTTATTGTAACAACTGCGCTTTTGTCGATGGCTTTTATGTCGCGAAGCGATGTTGAGCTGGCATGCGGGCAAAATATGACACTCCGTTCTCAAACCGACTACACTGCCGAATCGGCCATGGAGCATGCAAAGGGTATGATACTGTACCCGCAGGATGTTGCTGGTGAATACTGGACAGGCGTTAACGCTCAGCAGTTAGCTAACGGAACCGATTATTATTATGACGTAGTAGTAACTAAACTTGGTCACTGTGATTACAAGATAAATTGCCTTGCGTACAAGGAAAAGGCTGGCGTGCAAACAGGACGAAGCGCCTTGCAGACAGAACTTAGACTCGACCCGGTTATCGCTTACTATCAGTCACTTCTTGCGCCAATACCTGCAGAGATCATTATAAATGGAGATGTTTATTGCGATACCGACTTAGCCAATTTTGGCAGAATTTTTGGTGACGTCTATTCACCAAGTACTGTGGTCAATCCGTTTCCTGGTATTATAACCGGCAAAATAAATGATTTTACCGCTCAGCCGCCGGTTGATTTGCCAAGCATTAGCATCTCCGACTTCAGTTCACGTTATTATATCGGTGCTGACGAGTATATGGTCGCTAACGTGGGGGCAGACCAATTGCAGGATATGATCCTTGGCCCTACAGTATCAAATCCCGCGGGAATATATTATCGCGATGGCAATCTGGATTTACGAGGAAACATTAATATAACTGGGATGTTGGTGGTCAGGGACGACCTTAGAATTGACATGATGTGCAATGTAACTATCACAGCAGTTAAAAACTTTCCTGCCCTTTTAGTAGGCCATGATATAATATTTAACAACAGCAACCAACATCTTAATGTTACAGGTCTCGTGCAAGTCAGAGACAATATCGATATGAACAACAGCTTTGGAAGTCGTATTGACGTTCTTGGCGCATTGTATATTCTCGGTGATGGGGCCCAGGACACTGCCGGCTGCAGTATTAACATCACTGGTTCACCAGATAAGGCGGCGATAGAGATATGGTCGTCAGAGGGTGTTCCGACAAGATGGAGCCCTGCTGCGGGGGCATTCTTTAAAAGCATCCAAAGACAATGACCATGACTTGATCGGCAGTACTAAAGGCTGAAACCTTTTTTATTTATCGGCCTTTAAAAACAATGAAAATAAAATTTCAATTCGTTCCGGCAGATCAATTTGCCCGGTTTTGCGGCAATATATCTCAAAATTTCACGCGCAAATTTCGTGGCGTTGTGACGATTATATTGGTTCTGTTGACTCGAACTTTTACAGCGGGCAATTGTAAGCTGATATCGGGTTTTTTATCTGCCTATATAAACGGGGCCTCTTTGATACAAACATCGGTTGTAGAAAACAGCTTTTCGGCCCCTTTAGGCAATAAAAAACACAAGTAAAGCCGTATTCCAAACAAGACGAAAAGAACCATAAGTACAAGGTTCAACAATGCCATACGTAAAGAGTGAGGGTTGTAAGAATGGCAAAAGTGAAATATGGAAACAGAAATGTTGGCCGTTATGGCTGGCATGGCAAAAAAATTCTGCCATGTACGGGCAGTGCTTTTTCGATGGTGGAGCTGTTAATTGTGATGATCATTATTTCGATAATCGCGATGCTTGTGATACCTATGATCGGTTCGGCATCGGGTATGCAGCTTAGCTCAGCGGCAAATATGATAGCAGCGGACCTGGAATATGCCAAAGGTATCGCGATCGGAAGAGGACTGAACTATTCGGTTATATTCGATACGTCTTCAGACAGTTACAAAATAGAAGATCAGAACGGAAGCACAATATCCCATCCTGTGAAGAAGGGATTCGATTATGTTATCGATTTCGGCAGTGATAGCAGACTCGATAAGGTCAGTATTACCGATGTGGATTTCGACGGAACAGCTTCGATCAAATTCGATTATCTCGGATGCCCTTATAACGGCAATAACACCGCTTTAAACAGTGGGGTTGTTACATTGACAGCCGGCGAAACAACTGTAGTGATTAACGTAGAACCAATAACAGGATTTATCTCGATTACCGAATAAGACGGGAAAATATAAATGATAGACTGGTTATTAAAAACTAAACATGCTCAGCCAATAGGTTTGGATATAGGACATAACTCCATCAAGATGATCCAACTAACAAACAATGGCAATCGCATAAGTATTCAGGCAGCGGACAAAGTACAGTTTGACTCGACTATAACCGACGAAACGGCCCGAAGAGAATTTATTGTTTCCTCGATAAAAGATATGCTGGACTATGGCCAGTTTCGGGGTAGAAACGTTGTTTCATGTTTGCCCAGCGATAAACTCAAAACAACGAGCCTTCGATTATCTGAAAATGAAATTGGATCGTTCGAAGATTCTTTGAAGAAAGAGATCTCTCAGAGATTCGATCTCGACGCCGATACCGACATAATCAAGTATCTCGATGCAGGCCAGGTCAAACAGGGCGATAACATCAAGAATGAGTTGATAGTCTTTGCCGCCGATGACGCGACAATCAGAGACCATATTGATATGCTCGAAGAAGCACAGCTTACTCCTGTCGCGATAGATACTATTCCATGTGCCCTTCTTAGAAGTTTTGGACGTCTGCTTAACCGCCAGGAAGACAAGGAACGCACAGTGGTATTCGTGGATATCGGCAGTCAGTTCACTACTGTGATATTCAATCGTAACGATGAGATCAGCTTTGTAAAACAGATACCAATTGGAGGCAGGAAGATTGACGAAAGAATAGCATCAAAGCTTGGTATTGAGCCGCACGAGGTAGAGCTTCTTCGAGGCAAACTGCGAAGAAATCGAAGTTCTGACTTAGAACAAGACGACTCGCCCCAACACAGCGTTGAGCTGGACTCTTCGACACGCCAGAGGATAGTCGATGGAGTCACTGTCGTTGCCGAAGAACTGGCAAAAGAGATTTCACTCTGCCTTAGATATTATACGGTAACGTTCAGAGGCAAGCGTGTTGAGAACGCGATTTTTGCGGGCGGCGAAGCGTACGAAAACATTTTGTTAAATGTCTTAAAAAGACAATTGACCGTTGAAGTTAATTTAGCTGAGCCCATGAGAGGTTTCGACATGAGAAACGTTGATCTTGGTAATGACAGGCGAAGCTTATTAAGCGAGTGGGCTGTGGCCGTAGGACTTAGCCTTAGAGGACTCAGGAAAGAAAAAGTTAAAGAAGAAACTGTAATGATTCAATCGTAAAAACAGCTTTTACAGAGAATAGATATGAAAGAAATTGACCTACTTCCAGAATGGTACAAAAAAGGCAGAAAACGCCAAAACAGCTATCATGCACAATATGTGATTTTGTGCTTGATCTGCCTGACGCTGCTGGTCATTAAATTTACCACAGGGATATCAGTTTCCAAAGCTCAGGCCAGACTTGATGCCGGCAAAACCAAACTTGAACAGTCACGAATTATGTCAAGACAATTCGAACAAACAAAAAGTCAATTACAGAATTTGAAGAACAAAGCTGACCTCCTGAAAAAGATTGACCCCAAAATAGATATTGCCGCTGTTATAGCGGAGATAAGTTTTCTCATTGAAAAAGAAATAGTACTGAGCAAAGTGGAATTCAAAGCTGAACAACTGACCGATAACGCAAACAGCAATACACAGCGAAGAAGAAGCGGCCGGCGACAAAGCAGTAAGAAAGAAGCTATCTCGCTTGGAGATATCAGGTTCAAGATAAAGGTAAGCGGTGTCGCTGCTGATTCCCGAGATGTGGCGGATTTTGCGTGTAGCCTGGAAGATTCTCCGTATTTTTGCCAGGTAATACCGCTCTTCTCGAGAAACAAGGAAGTTAAGCCAGGCACCAATATATCCAGGGATAGGGACCAGATAAGTGAATTTGAAATAAATTGCTACCTGGCCAATTACGAAGAAAAATAAGATTTTAAAAAAGGTTTGATTGAGTAATCATGTTTAAAAATAAACAACAAATAATAATAATTGCGGCTGCAATACTAATGATATGCGTTTTTTCTCTGGTATGGTATTTACCTTTGCAGAAACGCAAAAACACTATTGAACAGGCAGACACGATACAGCAGCTTAGTATTGATAACTCAGTTCTCCAGAACAATCAGCTTCCGACACTGAAAGAGCAAATTGAGCAGTTTCAAGTCTCTATTGGCAATTACGATTTGCACATTCCCGAATACAGAGACCTTGGAACTTTTCTTCAGGAAATAGCTGAGTTGATGAACAAACACGGCCTTAAAAAACAGGTGGTGAATCCAAACATTGAAATCCAGACCGACGATTTGAATTGTATACCGGTAACAATGCAGTGTAACGGTCAGTTATCGCAGATATTTGAGTTTTTCAAATCACTGCAAAGCCTGGACAGAATGGTCCGGATCGAACAGGTAACACTTATAAACGACAAGAATTTCAATGGACAGGTAAGTATGCAGACCAAAGCGTTTATCTATTACAAGGCACCGGCAGAACAAGGATAGATAAGAAAACCAAAAAAAGGCAAAAACAAATGCACGAACATTCGGATAACACGGTTAACAGCCTGAAGAGGGTTGTTGCGATATTGGCAGTTGAAAAGAAAAAAGCTGTCATCGCACTGTCTTTGATGGTGCTAATGGTCACTATGTGGGTGAGATTGCTTAGCAATAACTCTCCAAACAGCGCCATAGCCCAGCCTGCCAAACAGGATACAACTGAATCTGACTACGCCAGAGGGAAAACCCTGGCCTTTGTAGAATTACCAAAAGTAAAAGGCAGAAACAATTTTCTTACCAGAGATATTTTTGTGGTAGATGGTAAAGGCTTAAGCCGAAACTCAAGTGCCACAATTAACTCAGATGGCAATGATGAGCAGTATTCTAAGAAACTGGCCGGAAAACTTAGCTTAGACGCAATAGTTTTAGGCCAAAAACCTCATGCTTTTATAAACAATAAGCTCTTAAGCGCCGGCGATAAGTTTATCATTGGCGATGATGAAAACGCGTATGAATACGAAGTGATCAGCGTTGAAAAAAAGGCTGTATTAGTAAAGTGTGGTGAAATAGAAATAACTTTGAAACTAAATAATTAAATGTTTGGCCTCCAGGAGTGCCTGGGGATACTCGCCGAACGCGAGTTAATTTAAAAAGGGTAGAATTATGTATTACAAAAAATATTTAAAAAACGTTTTCTATATATGTGTTGGAAGCAGATATGGGGAAAATACGCTTAAAGTCAAAAATCTGGTTATACGCGCTCTGGTTTTCTTTGTCGTAGCCGCAATTGCCGTTGGTGATGTTAAGTCCGATGCGATCAATACACCCGCAGCTGGAATTTCGGCACAAAGCAGAGACAACCAAAACACGGTAGCTGTTTCCGACAACGAAAGACTGCCGTTTATCGGTTTTCAGGAAGACGAGACCATCAGAGGCGGACTGCGAATCCTGGCTACGTATTACAGAAAAAACATCATCCCCTCATCGAAAATAGACGGCAAATTAACCGTTACAGCTCTCTACGACGTAACATTCGATGAGGCGATGGACGCGATTCTTGGATATGAGTATACCTATGAAGAGAAAGGCAACTTTATCAAAGTTTATACCGCTGATGAATATACAAAGATCAAGGAACACAAGAGCCGACTAACTCACAAGATATTTACATTGTATTACATCACCGCTGCTGAAGCAAAAAAACTTGTGATGCCGGTACTCAGTACAGCCGGTATAGCCGAAGTAACAGCCGCAGCTGAAACCGGGGTACCGGTCAGCGAATCTATAAGTTCATCAGACGGCGGAGATACTACAGCAATGAGCGACACAATGATCGTCTTCGATTTCCCTGAGAATATCGAAAAGGCCGCGGATGTCATAAAATCTATCGACATCATGCCAAAGCAGATCCTGATAGAAGCTACTATCATGACTGTTACACTCACCGAAGGTATGGATTTCGGGCTCGACTGGCAAACTCTCAGGGGTACTGCACCAAATTCGTTGACTGATATTGCCAAGAACAGTCCAGATTACTTTAAATCAGCCGGTGGTTCCAGTATAAGCACATTAGCTTTAAACGGTGGTGGTACTATCGGTTTTGCCATCGATAACATAGGTGCGTTTATAAGGGCCGTCGAAGAGGTCACTGATGTGACAGTACTTGCCAACCCCAAGATATTAGCGGTTAACAAACAACTCGGACAGGTCTACATCGGCACAAAAGTACCGTACCAATCTCAGATTACACAAACAGATACTACAACAACATCAGAGGTTTCATTCCTCGACACAGGTACCAAGCTTTCCTTTAGACCTTATATCTGTGATAACGGCTACATCCGAATGGATATACATCCAAAAGATAGTTCAAGTACATCTATAACGATAAATACTGGACAAAGCGCTCCACAGGAAACTTCCGCAGAGTTAGCTACAAACATAATGGTAAAAGACGGCCAGACTATCGTTATAGGCGGTATGTTCCGCGATGAGATATCAACGTCAAAATCACAGGTACCAATATTAGGTGACATACCTATTATAGGCCAGCTTTTCAAAAGCAACGGTGACGCAACTATTCGCCAGGAGGTAATTGTCATGCTTACCCCGCACATTATAAAAGAACCAAGCGAAGCCCTAGGTCAGGCACGGATGGCTGACGTGAACAGGAAAAAATATGGCGCAAAAGCCGGCCTGCACTGGGCAAACAGTCAAATGCGGGCTGAAGATAATTACAAAAAAGCCGCGAAGCACTACTTAGCCGGCAACAAAAAGGCTGCTCTTCACGAGCTTAACTGGGCACTGCATATTTATCCATCGTACATCGAGGCGATACGTCTGAAAGAACGCATTATTAACGAGACCAATGGCGATGATGTCACCGCTATTGAAAGGATTATGATGGGGGTTGTGGAAAAGCCCGACACAAAAATGTGGCAGAGACAATAAGATAATTATTTACTGTTGAAAGAGAAAAACTACTGATGTTTGATAAAATTAAAATCAAAGAAAATCTGTTCCTTGCAGTAACAGCAATTGCGATCGGTTGCTTTGTAATAGTAACCGCCGTATTGAGTAAGATCTCAACACCAGGCGCAGTCTCAAAACAGAGGTTACTGGGTTATACAGCAATAGTCTTCTGCATTGCAGGGGCTGGGGCTGTGGCCTGGGCTATGCGGTACTGGTTAAATTTGAACGGGGAATTTAGCCTACTGTCCAAACATCTGAAAAAGGATAAGCCATTCCGCAATAAATTAACCGGCAACAGAATAGTTGGAAAATTATCCGATGCGATAAACAAACGTTTCGAGAGCAGTCGAGAGCATACCGCCGATCTCGAAAGGCAGGTCGAAGAACTACAGATCCAGATCCAATTATCGCAAAGAGAGAAAAGAAACACTGACGCGATCATATACAGCATTCGTGACGCCGTCATCGTTATTGACGAATCCGACAGGCTCCTGATGGCAAACGAATCCGCTGGCAAACTGTTTGGTTTTGACTTTAAGGATTCACAGCACAAACCCCTGAGCGAATTGACCACCAATCCTGACGAGAGCACAAGTGAATTCATAGACTTCCTGCGTCAAAGCAGACAGGGTAAGGTGCGGGCTTCGAGACGTGAAATTGAGTTTCCCAGAGACGAGAACACAAGGACCTACGATTGTATTATCTCATGTGTTTACGACTACCATGAGCAAATTTGCGGAGCTGTAGCGGTTCTACATGACGTTACTCACGAAAAAGAAATCTCGCAGATGAAAAATGATTTTGTAAGTCACGTCTCGCACGAATTGAAAACTCCTCTGGCATCAATTACAGCGTACTCGGAAATGCTCATTGACGGTGAAGCTGACGATGAAAAAACAAGAAAAGAGTTCTATTCGGTCATCCAGAATCAGGCCAACAGGTTAAATCGACTGATAGAGGACATCCTGAACATTTCGAGAATAGAATCAGGTCTGATAAAAGTCGAAAAACAAACTATCAGCCTGCCAATACTGATTAAAGAACAATTGCAAATGATCAAAAGTTATGCTGAAGAAAAAGACATTGAGATCATCAAACCTCAATGCGATGAAATTGTTTTCGGACAGGTCTATGCTGACAAGGACATGATCTCGCAGGTTATTGTAAATTTACTCAGTAACGCGGTCAAGTATACTCCTGCGGGCGGTTCTGTAACTGTCAAAGTCGATGTTGACGAAACAGCCGGTATTACTCGTATCACTGTATCCGATACAGGAGTTGGAATACCTGCTGACGAACTCGATCATGTCTTTGACAAGTTTTACAGAGTCAGCGCAAACAAAAAACAGGCAAAAGGAACAGGGTTAGGGCTTAACCTTGTTAAACAAATTGTCGAAAAGGTACATGAAGGACGGGTTTTTGTCCAGAGTAAGGTGGGTAACGGCAGCACTTTCGGTGTTGAACTGCCTCTGGCTACCAAAATAACCGTTGAAGCATAAACAAATAAATAGTAATTCGATAGGCGAAAAAATCTCGCTTAAATAGTTGTGGAGAATTTATAATGGCAGATAAAAAGATTCTGATTGCTGATGATGAAATACACATAGTTCGCGTCCTTGTGATAAAGCTGAAAAATAATGGTTATGACGTAATTTCAGCTGAAAATGGGCAGCAGGCTTTTGAATTGGCACAAAAAGAAAAACCCGACATCATCGTTACCGATTACCAGATGCCCATAATGACTGGGCTCGAACTTATCGAAAAGCTCAGGGAAACTGACCAAACAAAAGACATACCTGTCATCATGTTAACTGCCAGAAGCTTTGCTATCGAAAAACAACAGGAGCAAAGCCTGAGAATATCTAAATGTCTCAGTAAACCATTTAGCCCAAAAGAGCTATTAAGTACCGTTGAAAGCGTCTTATGTGACAGTGCCGTAAATACATAACCAGACAATCACCACGGTCAGAATTATAGCAATAATGAAAAGTATTGAGGAGTATCGACGTAATCATGTTGGAGACATTAACAAGAAGTTTGAATTTGCTGCAAATAGAAGAGTTGAAACAGTTCGGCAGCAAAATAAATGATTTGGGATTTAATTTCGCCGTTTGCAATCCTCAGGGCGAATTGGCACTCCTGTCTCAAGGACAGGCTTTTACAAGCTGCGCTGATTCTATAATCAATAATTGCATGCTGATCCTCGAGCAAAATTCATGCCAGGATACCAACTGTCAGGCAATTGGTATTGACGAGCATTTTATTGGCATAACTTTAAAATCCAAAGAACAAACTCTCGCCGTTGCAATAATTGACCTGGGTGAAAAGACAGCCGACACCGATCAGTTAAAACAAACTCAGCAAAACAGTAAGACGGTCAGAGAAACTCTAAGCGTAACTATGTCTCTTTTAGCTGATAAGTTTCAAAACAATGCCAAATCCGATGAACAAATTGAGTTGATCAGTAAAGAATTGTCGCAAACATATGAAGAACTAATGCTGCTTCACAAGCTAGGTTCTAATATGAATGTCACCAAACAAGACTCAAACTTTTTGCAAATAGCTTGTGACAGCCTGACAGACATCATCGAAGTTGAGGGAATCTCAATACTGCTTGAGAAAACAGTCTATGACGACCAAAAGCAGCTGGTATTAGTTGCCGGTTCCGGCCTTATAGACCTCGACGAACGTACAAAGGCAATATTACATGGAAGACTGACCGATGAAATAATCAACGGTAAGGAGGCTCTGCTCGACAGCAATGTAGACACCCCTTTCAAACACCATTGGCCTGATAACATTAAGAATATTATCGCGGCTCCCCTATGCAAAGGAAATACGAAAGTCTCAGATAAAACAGGCGATTTCCAGGATGATAACGAAATAATTGGATTAATCGTCGCGATAAACAGAATTGGTAAGCCTGATTTCGACGGTTATGATATAAAACTGTTTAATTCAGTGGCAAACGATTGCACTGTCTTTGTCAATAACGGCAGGTTATTCAAAGAACTTGAAGAACTCTTTATCGGGTCATTAAAAGCACTTACTAACAGCATTGACGCAAAGGACCCGTACACTCGCGGACATTCCGAAAGAGTCGCTTTTATTTCCCGATGGCTCGCTCAACTAATTGCACAGGACCAGGGGCTAACCAAAGAAGACATCTACAGAATTTATCTGGCAGGACTACTCCATGACATTGGAAAAATGGGAATTAGAGAAGCTGTCTTAACAAAAAAAGGAGAATTAACGGTACAGGAATACGACCATATTAAAACACACCCAACAATAGGTGCCGAGATATTGAAAGAAATAAAACAAATGAGAGACATCCTACCGGGAATTTTATACCACCATGAACGTCCGGATGGAAAAGGGTATCCGACCGGATTAAAAGATGGACAAATTCCATTGATGGGCAAAATTATTGCTATTGCCGATAGCTTTGACGCTATGACATCCAAAAGAACATACAGAGATGCTTTGGGACTGCAAAAAGCAACTGATGAAATAGAAAAATGGATCGGGCTTCAGTTTGATGAAAAGATCGGCAGTGCTTTTCTAAATGGAAACATACAGCAATTGTGGAATGCGCTGCAGGATAATTTTAACGAAAACTATGATAACAACAGCTTGTTAGAATATGGAATTGCCTCAGTTGGAAGCTTAATAAGATGAAAATTAAAATACAGGACCATAACGATGTCACTATCGTGGAATTGATGGGCGATTTGGACAGTGAGTCAAACGCACAACTGAAAAACACCATCAGTGACCTGATCAGCAAAAACAGGGTTGGCATAATACTTGAGATGACCAATATCGCTTTCATTGACAGTGAAGGTCTCGAACGCCTCTTATGGGCAAGAGATTACTGCAATGAAAATACATGCCAACTTAGATTGGCCGGACTCGATGAAAATTGCTCAGAGATCATGAAGGTTACACGACTCGATAGAGAATTTGATCGCTACACGGAACTCGCCGAAGCGGTCATAAGCTTTGCTTAAATAAAATGAAATTTAATGGCCTCAAATAAAATGGTTAAGAAAACACAAAATGAAGTAGAAAACAAAATGCATTTAGGACAATTGCTCATCTCAAAGGGCATTGTAACTGCCGAGCAAATTGAATCCATTCTTGCCGAACAGAGCCAGGAGGGACACAGAAAACTTCTCGGAGAGCTTCTGGTAGAGAACAATCTCTGCACAGAGAACCAGATATCTGCCGCTCTGGCCGAAGCTTATGGCGTACCATACGCACAGGTTGGACCTAAAATATGTGACGTCAAAGCTATCGAAATTTTGCCAAGAGATTTTCTCGAAGAACACGTTATACTGCCGCTCTTCAAAGTCTATGATGTCTTAACGGTAGCTGTCAGCGAACCTACAAACGTATTTCTGATAGACGAAATTGAGCGTATCAGCGGCTGCAAGGTGCAGGTGGTTTGTGCTACAGTAAAGGACATCAAAGCCACACTGCAAACATATTTGCCGGCTGCCAATGTTTTTGTCATTGACGACATCATTGACGATGAAGGCCTGGAAGACTTCACGCTGATAGAAAACATCACCGAAGACATTAGTAACCTTGAAGAAATCGCAGGCCAATCACCTGTTGTAAAATTGGTTAATTATCTTATTTGTAATGCTGTTCGAGAAAACGCCAGTGACATTCATATAGAACCTGACGACAAAAAACTCAGGGTACGATACAGAGTCGACGGTAATCTTTACGAAAAAATATCGCCGCCCTACCAGATGTATCCGGCACTGGTTTCACGTATAAAGATCATGTCAGAACTCGACATCGCTCAGAGAAGGCTGCCTCAGGACGGAGGAATTCATGTGCTCTTAGAGGGCAAACCTATCGACCTTAGAGTCTCGATCATGCCCGGAAGTTTCGGAGAAAAGGTTGTTATAAGGATTATTGACCCGCAGAGAATTATTTTCAACCTTGAGTCACTTGGTTTCAGCTATAATAATCTCCAGCTTTTCAGAAACACAATGAAAGCATCAAACGGAATAATTCTGGTAACAGGGCCGACCGGCTCAGGCAAAAACACTACTCTTTACGCTGCCTTGACCGAATTGAACGATGAATCAGTTAATATTTGTACAGTGGAAGACCCTGTAGAATGCAACATAAGAGGTATCAATCAGTTCCAGGTAAATACAATTGCAGGCTTCGACTTCTCCACTGCTCTGCGAAGTTTATTAAGGCAGGACCCGGACATAATAATGGTCGGTGAAATTCGTGACAGGGCAACCGCCGATATAGCCGTTCAAGCCGCTCTGACCGGACACTTAGTATTTTCAACTTTACATACTAATGACGCTCCCGGTGCTGTGACACGCCTGCTCGATCTAAATATTCCGCCCTACCTTGTCAGTGCGTCACTTGTCGCGGTATTAGCTCAAAGACTTGTCAGAAAAATATGTGCGAACTGTAAAATAGAATATGATCCACCTGCCAATCTGAAGAAAGCTGTAGAAAAGCTCGGTGGAGAGGTTGCGCAATTCTATCACGGTACTGGCTGTAAAAAATGCCGAAATACAGGACACATGGGACGAATTGCGATACATGAGTTGTTTATTCCCGATAATGAGGTCACTTCATTGATTAGCAATCAAGCTGACATGAAAGATCTAAGAACTAAAGCACAAGAAAACGGTATGGTGCCTCTGCAGCTCGATGGTATCGAAAAAGTAAAAGCCGGTATCGTATCTATCGAGGAAGTGTTGCGAATAACACAATTGATCGAATAATAAAATGGACAAATGGAAGTAATTTGATGTTTGACGTAGCAACAAAAACTGATCTCAAGAATAAAAGGCTAAGCCAGCAAACTGTCTCGGACACGTATAAAAACAGCTCTAAATCCATTACCTCGCCGATCGAAAAACAAAACTTCTCTGTCGTAAAATCCAAAGGAATAAAACAGGGCGACTTGATATTGTTCACTACGCAATTGGCGGTAATGCTTGACAGTGGCGTTGTGCTCAGTGAAGCACTCGATACCATCGCGGATTCAACAAGCACAGGCAAACAAGCTGCTCTGGCACAGATAATCTACCAGGTTGCCGATACTGTCAAAAATGGCGAACCTTTTTCGAAAGCTTTGGCTACATATCCGAAAGTTTTCAATTTAATGTTTATAAGCATGGTAAAAGCCTCCGAAGCTTCTGGTAAAATGGTCGAAATGCTAAACATTCTCAGTGGATACCTGAGCTTTGAGTTTGAAACACGCAAAAAAATTAAAGGAGCACTTACATATCCAATCATAATGGTGGTTATGTCCATTATAGCAACTTGCGTAATGATGTTGTTTGTTTTACCCAAATTTATCAGGATTTACGAATCAAAAGGCTCTTCACTTCCAATGATCACACAGGTACTTGTCAATTTCTCGAAGATGCTCAGCAACCTGCATGTAATGGCAATTGTTTCAACTGTAGCCACAATTGGCTTAATGGGATTCTATTACTGGGCCAGAACAAACACCGGACGCAAAGTAATAGATTACGTTAAAATAAGAATGCCTGTAATAGGAACTATGTTTATCGATCTGGTAATAACACGCAGTATGCGGATTATGTCGACAATGATAAATACAGGGGTAAACCTTTTAGATTCGATAAAAATCGTCCAGAATTCATGTGACAATTACTTCTTCCAAAAACTTTGGGCAGACACCGCTGATAGAATTCAGGATGGTCACCAGTTATCAGAGTCGTTATCAATAGCCGACGGACAAACCACTGCAACCTCTCAGAACAATCAAGCAACCCTGGTAAATACTTCCAAACAGTTCGGCCAACTGCGATTAATCGCTCCGGGAATAGTGCAAATGCTTCGGGCTGGGGAAAAAAGTGGAAAACTGGGATATGTAAGTGACAAAGTATCGCTCTTTTACGAAAAGAAACTTGAAGCTTCAATTAAAATTGCCACAACTCTTATAGAACCTTTAATGGTCGCTGTTTTAGGTGCTATTATTGGAACTGTCGCGATCGCGATGCTGTTGCCGGTATTCAAAATATCAAGTATCATCACCCACTAATACAAATTAAGCATCCAAACAAAGCATTTATGTCACTTGATCGATCTGCCACATAAATCCCTTAACACCCTCTGTGCCGAGCCTTTCACGCATTTTGCGAACTTCATTCATTAGCTGCCCTGCCTTAGCCTCATCGGTAACGATCAAAGTACTGCAATTGACACCGGGCCAAACATCACTATCAAGGTGCGGCTCACTCAAGAGCCCCTTACCCAGTGTATTCGGAAACTTCGTAAAACCATCGACACCGACAGATTCCAAAATATCGTTGACATCCGATTCTATTGCTGCATTGTGAACTATCAAAACCGCTTTCATGATTATCCTTTGCTTTTCTTAAGCCCTTCAAAAAGACTGTAAAGTGTCGGCATCAAAACCAGCGTGATCACCGTACCAACGAACAGCCCACCAATAATCGTTATACCGAAAGGAACCCATATTTCAGCTCCTTCGCCTCGCGACAGAGCAAGAGGCGTCATCGCAAGCATCGTTGTAACACTGGTGCATATTACAGGCCGAAGCCGGCTGCGACCGCCTTGGATTATCGCGGTATAAACATCAAAACCACGCCGACGAAGAATGCCTATATAGCTGATAAGCACGATCCCATTATTAACCACGATACCTACAAGCATGATCAAAGCCAGGAAACTGACAACGCTCATCGCCTGCCCTGTCACTGCCAGTGCGATGATCACACCAACCATCCCGAACGGTATCGAAAGAAATATTATAAACGGATCGCGCAGCGACTCAAACTGTGACGCCATCACCATATAAACCAAAGCCATTCCAAGACCGACCGCGATCACCAAAAGCCCAAACGCTTCTTTACGCTCCTTTTCGGCACCGGCGAATTTATAACCAAACCCAGGCGGCGCCGGGATCTTATCCAGCGTCGCACGGACATCCTTAACTACCGAACCAAGGTCCCTGCCGCTGACTTCTGCTGAAACCGTAATATATCGAGCCTGATCTTTGCGCTCGATCTTCGTAGGCCCGACTCCAAATTCAATATTGGCTATATTGGCAAGACTAACCGATTTACCATCACCAGCTGCCACAAGAACATCACGCACATCTTCAACACGGTCACGGTCCAACTCCCGAAGCCGAACCTCTATATCATACTCTTTGCCGCGGTCACGATACTTCGTAGCGGTCGTACCCGCAAAGAATGTCTCTATCGTTTTACCGATCGTTCGCACATCCAGGCCATACTGCGACGCCTTTTCGCGATCGATAACAATTTTAAGTTCGGGCTTTTCTTCCTTTCTGCTGATCTCAACATCGCTGACACCTTCTACCGCTTCTATAGCCAAAGCAACCGCATCAGCGTACTGCCTGGCGTCATCCATATCGTGCCCATAAAGCTCCACTGACAACTGCCCCTTGCCGCCAAACATTATCTCCTCAAGAGGATCCTGAGCACTATAGCGAATCGTCGCGCCAGGTATCCTGGCGGTTATTGGCCGCAACCTTTCTATCAGTTCTTCCGGCGAAGCATCGCGATCACTTTTAGATTTCAGACTTATAAACAAAAATCCCTTATAACTTTCCTCTTCTAACGCAAAATGATCCTCCGAAGAACCATAAACACCCCAGCGAATAAAACTGTCACGTCTTTCCGGCACATGCTCTTCGGTAATTTTCTGCATCTGTTCGGCAACTACACCGGTCCGTTCATACCTGCTGCCTATAGGAAGTTCGTACCACGCTGTCAATCGATTCTGATCCTGCTGAGGAAAAAACTCCGCTCCGACAAACTTCGCTATACCGATACTCCAGATAAATAAAACAATACACGACACAAAAACCGTCTTACGATTTACAAGCGAGAAATCCAAAAACTTCACATACCACTGCTCGATTCTGGCCATTGTCACTTCGCCCAACTTATAAAAGAAATCAAGCGGCGATTTTTTCACCGGCTCGGAATTGACTTTTAAAAATTTAGAGCACAGCATTGGAACAAGCATCAAAGCGGTAAACAATGACGCCACCAACGCCATAGAAACAATAGCCGCAAAAGGACCGAATATCACCGCCGCTATCCCACCGACAAATATGATCGGAGCGAAAATAGAAACCGTCGTCAGTGTTGAGGCAACAACTGCCACACCAACTTCATTAGCCCCGAAGATAGCCCCTTCTTTTGCCCTTTGACCTTTATGTCGGTGCCGATGGATATTATCAACTACTACAATAGCGTTATCCACCACAAGACCAACCGCAACCGCAAGACTGGCCAGAGTATCGGTATTGATCGTATAATCGAACAGCCACATCAGCAAAAACGTTATTATCAACGACGTCGGGATCGCGACAGCAACTATAATACTCGCGCGTAAATCTCGCAGAAAGAAAAGAAGTACGATAAATACAAAAAAGCTCGCCCAGAAAATCGTGTTACGTAAATTGTGCACCGATGCGATAATAAACTCGGAGTTATCCATAACTATCTTAGCTTCGACATCAGGCGGCAGACGTTTACGGATTTCTTCAAGTTCGGCGGCAACTCTGCCGGCAACTTCAACCGTATTTTCGCCGCTCTGCTTCTGAACAAATACCGCCATACCGGGTTTACGGTTCACACGAACATCATATGTACGCTCTTTGAAAAAGTCACGAACATCCGCGACATCTTTGAGCTTTATCCCTATCCCGTTGCGATGGGCCACGACAACCTCAGCAATCTGCTCAGGGCTGGAAAATTCTTCCGGCGTCCGCAACAAATAATCCTTATACCCTGTTTTCAAACTGCCCCCTGGTGTACTGATATTCTGAGCCGCAAGGATCGAGTTAACCTGTTCGACCGATATATCCAGCGCCGCTAATTTGTCACGGTCTATTTCGATCCGTATTTCACGCGAAAGCCCTCCACGAACCGCCGCCGCCGCAACACCTTTAACACGCTTTAAGGGATCAACTATTTCATCGTCAACTATATCCTGCAGATCGGGAAAACTATCATCTGCTGTAACCGTAATGATAGCTATCGGCGCCATCGCAAGATCGAACTTGAAGATCACCGGGCTGTCGGCCTCTTCAGGCATACGCATTTCAGCAAGATCGACTTTTTCACGAACATCGTTGATCGTCTCGTCTATTTTCTCTCCCCAGTTAAATTTCAAAGTAACCGCCGACAAGCCCTCCTTGGAAACCGATATCACCTCATCGACTCCGGAAATGGTACTAAGTGCATCCTCCAAAGGCTCGGTTATCATCGTCTCAACTTCTTCGGGGCCTGCCCCTTCGTAGGAGACCATCACAGAAACCGCTGGTATCTCAAGATCGGGCAACAGATCCAGCCCCAAAAGTGACATCGAGACAAGCCCCAAAACGGTTATACCGATGAAGATCATCGCCGTCATTACTGGCCTGTTCACTGAAAACTGAGCAAGTTTCATTTTAAGCCAACCTCTTCGATCCTAACTATTTCTACCTTGGCCTTATCTTCAAGATAATGCATCCCGTTAACCACAAGCGTCTCGCCTGCCTTTAAACCTTCCGTAATTTCGTACCTGTCATTTTGCTTGATACCAACCTTGACGATACGCTTATAAGCAAGGCCTTTTTCTATAACATAAACATAATGATCATCGATCCTGCCGCCCAGAACAACGTCACGAGCGATAACAACCGCATCTTCTTTACGCTCAGTGATCAATGTCACCCTGGCGAACATGCCGGGCTTTAAAAGCATTTCACTATTGTCAAGCCGTATCTCAACAGGGATCGTATGTGCATGTTCATCAAGAGCCGGATACACAGAATATACCTGTGCCTTGAAAAACTTTTCCGGATACGCGTCAACTTTGATTTCAGCTTCTGTCCCAGCGATGATATGCCCAGCGTATTTTTCCGCCGCCGACACCACTATCTTAACCGTATTGACCTCAGCTATTGTTACTATTTTCTGACCGGCGTTTACAAGATTACCGCAATCGATATGTCGAGCTGTTATCACTCCATCGATAGGTGAAACCACTGTTGATTCGCGAAGATCTATCTGGGCCAACTCAAGATTAGCCCTGGCCAGTTCCAGACTCGCTGACGCTAATTCAGCTGCCGTCACTGCCTTATCTTTACTTTGCTCGGTCGTTGAACCGTTTTCATACAAACTAACCATACGCTTCATTTCACGATCGGCGTCGGCTAATTCAACTTCCCGGGCCTTAACCTGAGCCTGAGCCGCTGAAACCTGTGCCAGAAATACATCCTGATCGATAAGCGCCAACTTTTGCCCTTTCTTAACCCCTAAACCTTCTTCGACAATACACACCTTACCCCCTTCTAATACCGTATCTAACGATTCGACCCTCCCGCTCACCTTGCTCGTCATATCGACAATAGATTTGGCTTTTATCCACCCACTCAACTCTATCGTTCTTTCTATCGAACCGCTGCCGACGACTTCCACTTCAACTGGAATTATTTTTTTCTCTGCCGCAATATCGCCGGCTTGATAGAAGTGCCCCGCCAAGAAAGTCAGAACGACAACCGCCGCAACTATCGCCCAGTACAATCGCCTTTTATTCAGAACCCTCGAACCGGAAGATTCATGCCTATAAAAAAAACGCCTAATCTTTTCCATCGTTATACCCCATACAAAAATCACTTGTAATTTACGAGCACGCCCATCGCCTTGTGCAGATTCAATTTCGAGATTATATGCGAGTAGATCGCCTGGTAGTAAAGCGATCTCGCCTCGGTCGAGGCCGACTCGGCATCGATCACTTCAACCTGCGTATTTATTCCTTCCTTATAACCGACATCTGCCAGCCGACTCGCTTCCTGAGCCCTTTCGAGATTCAGCTTCTGAGACTGAACAAACTCATCTGCATCCTCAATACTGAAAAGCGCCCTGGTCAGTTCAAAAAGTACTGTCTCTTCGGTATCGATCAGGTCGATCTGCGACTGCTTGAGCTTTGCCTTTTGCACGATAACTTCGCCTTCACGGCTAAAACCATCAAAAAGTGTAAAATTAGCCCTGGCCCCGGCACTCCATGCCTGCCCCCATCCGATATCCGTACTGGCGTGAGGATCGGGCCTCGACCAGTGATTACTGTAAAATCCGCTAACACTCGGCCAGAACTTACTCCTGGCTATCTTTACCAATTGCTCCTGAATTTTTATATCGAACTGACGCTGAAAAAGGTCAGGCCGATTGGTAAAAGCTATTTTAACCGCCTCTTCCATACTTATCTCAAAACTGCTGTAAGTCAATTCGTCACTAAGTACAACGTCACTATCCTGAGAAACACCCATCACTTTAAGAAGCTCTGCCTTCGAAATCTTTATCGCGTTTTGGTTGCGGATAAGATCAGCCTTGAAGTTCGATAACTCGACCTGCGCCCGAAGAACATCAAAATCCGACGCCATACCCGCTGACCGCTTAGCCTTAACATCATCTAGATGCGCCTGAGACGACCGAACCGCCTCTACGCTTATCTGATACAAATGCTGATTGAGAAGAACGTCATAATAGGTACGCTGAGCTTCGTAAATAACATCCTCAACCGCACCGCGAACCGCCTCATCGGCAAAGAGAACCAACAACTTACCCCTATCCAGCTCAGCTTCTATCGAACCGCCGGCGAATACCGGCTGACTAACAACAAGCTCTGCCGAATAAGTATCTACAGACCCAAACGTTATCGTGCCAAGACTGCCGACCTTATCGAGACGTGTATAGTCACTGGCAATTGCAGCAGAAGGCAAAATTGCCGACAAAGACTTCATCTCTTCACCGCGAGCAACCTGTTTTTCCTCGGCAATGCGCTCAAGCATCTTATTATTCGACAGCGTCAACTTCAAACAATCTTCAACACTCAACTTTCCATTGATACTAACCTGAGACTGCTTCTTAGCCTGCTTTCGACTCTCCCATTGACGATAAGCCTGCTGCCTGGACAAGCCCACTTCTTCATAAAACTGTTCTTTACTCGTACATCCGCAAATCCATACAAGGCAAATCAGCAAATATATTTTGTCATTTCTCACCGACATCGTCTCCCAAATTCTAAATTCTGATCTGTATTCTGGAAAGGAAATTGTTCTTCATTATATCCAAACGATTATCCGTAGGCTCATCAATTCCTCTGCGGGACCAGTAAGCCACAAAGGCATTGACAACCCCTTCAAGTGACAGCGACAGATACAGCGGGTCAAGCTTCTCATCGAATATACCGCTGTCGAGCCCACTTTTAAAAATATCCGAGACCTGCTTGATATAATCGTCATACCGCTCTAATATTTTCGCCGGCATCGAGCTGGATGGATCAAACCGACTGCCCGGCGAAGTCTCGAAAAATACACGGAAAAACCCGCGATGCTCCTGAAAATGACTCAGCTTCAATTCTATCAAAGCACCCACCGCGTCACGAGGATCTGCCTGACTTAGAATTTTCGACTCGAACAAACCCATGAACTCATCTACGAACTTATCCATCAACTCATGATACAGGCTCTCTTTACTGTCGAAGAAATTGTAAATTGTCCCTGTTGCGAACTCCGCTTCGGCTGCGATCTCCTCGATAGTTGCCGCGTGATATCCCTTACGCCCGAAAACCAACTCCGCCGCTTCAAGTATCTCAAGGCGACGAGCCTGACGCTCACGCTCCTTACGAAGAACCTTTTTACTTTCCTTACTTCTCATTTTTTCCCTGCGACAATAATGAATTATTGTTCACTTCAATAACTGACAATTCTTTTGCATGAACTAGTATTCATTCTAAAACAAATCCGCCCCGCTGTCAATGTTTTTTATTTTTTTCAGCGTAAAAACCTTGACTTTTTGCCAAAAAAGTGACAAATTTTACACATATCACAGCAAAGGAGGAAAAAAGCTGTCTCGCAAGTCAATAATAACTATTGTTTTTTGTGTATTGGTCCAGCAGTTCGTTTGTCGGCATTGCAACGCGGCAGAGCAGATACTTTTTTATGACGACTTTCCAACCGCTACAGCTAACCTTGCAAACTGGCCTATCACTTCAGGGGTCAGAGTAGATAGCCTTGGCATTGAAGAGCCTTCGCCTTCGTTTTCGCTGCACCTAAATGGCGACCCAACAGGTTCGGATGCTATCGAGTCACGGGCCCTGAATCTCTCGGACTACAACAGCGTCGTATTAAAATACTGGTACCAGCGAACCGGATATGGTGACAGCCCGGATACCGGAGAAGATCTGATCTTTCAATACTGGAACAGTTCTGACTGGATAGAGCTGGATCGCCAACCAGGAGCAGGCCCCGACATGACCAGCTATCAACAGTGTATTGTCGCCCTGCCGCCCGCGGCTATGCACAGCCAATTCAAATTGAGAATAACCAATTTAGCAAATCCTGGTAATCATGACGATTGGTTTGTAGATGACATCGCAATTACAACACCAGACGAGCTTATCATCACCCCAGCCGACGACTTGATCAGTTCGGGGAATTTACATGGCCCTTTCCTGCCATCGGGCAGAACTTTCACTCTTACTAACAGCAGTCAAACGACCACACTGAACCTGACCGTCCATAATGAAACTGCCTGGATAAATATCGAACCCAACTCAGCAATACTAACACCGCAGCAGAATATTATTGTCACCGTCTCACTGAACGCCAACGCTAACAGTTTGCCCGTCGGACTGCATAGAGATACTGTCACGATCACAAATCTAACCAGTTCGATCGAACAAACACGCGAGGTTGAGCTGACAGTGAACGAGCCGGAACCCATACTTCTCGTTACTGTCAATGAAACGCTCTGCGACCAAATATTGCGGCCAGACGAGCTTAGAACGTTAAATAACGCTATCACCCTTACTGCCACCCCAGGCATCGGCACAGTATCATGGACGCTGAAAGAAAGGAATGAAAAGTACTCATACTCCGACAGCAATTCCGCCAACGGGCCTGGGTTCGACTGGATCGAGATCGCAGGGACCGGTACAAATATGAACCTTACAGATGAATCCCACTACTTTCCCATCACGCTGGGGTTTGAGTTTGATTTCTATGGTACGAGCTACACACAGATATCGGTCAGCTCAAATGGCACGATATATTTTGAAGATGTCTCAATGGGTTTTAACAATACTTGTCTTGGCAGTTCAGCTGAGCCGCAGAGATTCATTGCGATGTACTGGGACGACCTGGTCCCTGAGGGTCCCAACAATGTCTACTTTGAAATAGCAGGGGCCGAGCCGAATCGGGTACTTGTTATTGAGTTCGACGAAGTCGGTATCTACGACAGCAATGATACCGTCACTGTTCAGTCGCAGCTTTTCGAGAATAATAGTGACATACTGCTGCTGTACAGCGACTCAGGCTCAACCGCAGGTGCCGGCGCGACTGTCGGTATACAAGAAAGCAGTTCACAATTTCTGCAGTATAGCTGTAACCATGCTTTACTGGAAGATGGATTGGCTATACGATTTTGCAGGGACATACCTTGGCTCGACGTAACACCAAAAACGGGCGTATTGTCAGCTGGTGAGTCGGTCGATCTGGATGTCACCTACGACTGTAACGGGTTGGCTGAACTATTTAGCGAGCAGGCAATGGTGCTGATCAAAAGTAACGATTCGAATAGTCCGGAGGCAGTTGCGGTTTGCGTTCAGGTAGATTACGATCCATGCAGTATCAATCTTAACGGCGATGGGGGTATCGACTTTACAGACTTTGCAATATTCGCTAAACAGTGGCGGCTTATGGAGTTATCGTGGGATGTTTGGGCCGATGGGATGGTGAATTTTGCGGACTTCACTGAATTGGCTAACGGCTGGGGTCTGACGAGCGATGCAAATGACCTTGCTGAATTCGCTAAGCAGTGGCTGAAAAACGGTGTTTATAATGCTGATATCGCACCAAAACCTGATAGCGATGGGGTAGTTGACTTTCTCGATCTGGCAGTATTTATAGCATATTGGCTTGAATAAGCTTGGGTTGTGAATCAGGGGATGTTTGTTTTTGGGGTTTAAATGGGGATTATTTCGATCATTTGCGCAGGTAAAAGGGCAAAAAAGCGCAAAAGCGCGCAAAAATTTGCAGAAATGTGCAGAAAGTGTGCGGTTTTTTGCAAAAAAGTGCTTGAAAAAACGGTTTTTTTGCATTTTTGGCGCGATACCTGCGCAGATGATTGATTTTTCACCACCAAGTCACTAAGGTACTAAAAAAGAGAAAATCCGAAATTCTAATATCGGAATTCGAAACAAAATCGAAGCATAAAATGCAAAATATAAAACAAAATTTTCACCACAAATTTTCACGAATTAGCACGAATGAGAAACTGAAAAATTGGACAGGATTACAGGATTTGACAGGAGAAGTTTTTATTTTTTTGTCTTTGGATTTTTTGCTTTTTGTGTAATAATGTCGGCTATGGAAAAAGCATTAGTATCTTTGTTAAAAAAGGTACCGGACACCTTTAATTACCCAACGAGGGAACAGATGAGTAAAAGAGATAGTAATATCCCAGGGCAAGAGCCGGAAGTTTGTAATGAGTCGGTGTGGACCACAGTAATAACAATATTTATTATTATTGGCATTGGCCTTTGTATTGGTTTTTGTTTAATCCTGGAAATCCTGCCCTTAAAAACCCTGCTGATCTTTGCAGCAATATTTCTTCCAGCCGCCTTCTTTATTAGAGTTTTAATTTATCTTGTCGTTTGTTATGTGAAAAGCAAAAAGGCAAAGTGATATTGTAATTTACGATTGTCGATTAAGTATTGACTATTTGGGGGAGGAAGATAAAATTAGAATTTAGAATACAAGATAAGAATTAGCCACAGAGGACGATAAAAAAGTTTTGAATTTTGGGTTTTTAGTTTTGAGTTGTGGAGCCGCTTGGCGGGCTGATTTTATAAAGAAAATTGGAACCACAAATTTTTACGAATTAGCACGAATGAGAAACTGAAAAATTGGACAGGATTACAGGATTTGACAGGATAAGATTTTTATTTTTTTGTCTTTGGGTTTTTTGTTTTTTGTGTAATAATGTCGGCTATGGAAAAAGCATTAGTATCTTTGTTAAAAAAGGTACCTGACACCTTTAA